>NZ_JBFRCK010000014.1:0-191891 GCF_040965775.1 Paraburkholderia sp. BR10954 | reverse complement strand
TGTCATGCGCAACGCCAATCCAGCCATCCGGTCCGCTCGGTCACGTTCCCGAAATAACCGGTCACGTTGCCGAAATCGCCGGTCACGATCCCGAAACGGCCGGTCACGTTCATCCGAAATACGCAGCTATGACGTCGTAATACCTGACGACGTCCAACTTGGTCTGCTTTGACGAATTGTCCATCACCCGCTGCGGGTTGGAGATTCTGATGTCGCGGATGAGCACAGTTCCCCGCGGGCCAGGTCTTTCGCGCGTCGAACGGACAACCCCGGATGCTGGGTCTTCAACAACGCTTTCTTCCGTGACTGCGCTCGCAGGCTTGTCCTCGCGAATAGCGTGGAATACCGGATGCCTCACCTCGCCGGATGGAGTCCATTCCAGGAACGAGACTTCGGCGACGATGTCTGGCTTCAGCCAGTGGTACTCGCGGTCGCGCTCGGGCGCCGGGGCGTTATAAAAGACCGGTTCCTCTTGCGCGAGTGCAGCCGCGCGCCTGGCAAACCTCCCGCTTTGAGCGGTTGATAGATGTGGTGCGACATGACCTGCATATCGCAGCGAGCCATCCTTCTGGTAGACGCCGAGCAGAAGGGAACGGACGCCGGACTTCGCGCCTTTGACGCGCGAAAAGCCAGCAACGACGAACTCCTGTCGCAAGTTGCATTTGAGCTTTATCCAGTCTGTCGACCGGCCTGAGCGGTACGGCGCATCTGCGCGCTTCCCGATAATGCCCTCGAGTTGCATCTTGCACGCAGACGCGACCAGCGACCCCGGGTCCTCTGCGAAGTCATCCGAGAAACGGAGTAACGGGCTCTCCGCCTCGTGCATGACCTCGCGAAGCAGCGCCCGTCGCTCGCGAAGCGGTCGCTCCCGTACGTCGGAACCGTTGAGCCACAGAAGGTCGAAGACGAAGAGGACGATGTCTGAAGTGCTGCGACGGTCAAAGGCGTTCTGCAATGAATTGAAGTCCGGCTTGCCGGCCGCATCGAGTACGACCGCTTCTCCGTCCAGCCAGGCGCTGTCGACCGGAAGCGCTTCAAGAGCTGCCCGCAGACGCGGCATTCTCGAGGTCCAATCATGCCCATTACGGGTGATTAGTTTGACGTCACCATTCTCGATTCGCGACAGCATCCGGTAGCCATCAAACTTGATTTCGTACGACCAGTGGCCACTAGCCGGATGGCGGTCGACTAGCGTGGCCAGTTGCGGCTCAATCAAAAGCGGCATCCTTCCGGGCCCTACCGGCGGAGCCAGGACTCGCGCGGTTCGCGAACCACTCCAGCGACCCATATCACTTGCCCCGCCGCGGCGAGTCATCGTCGCCCGAAAGTCGTCGCCGCAACACGCCCTTGCGACCTCCGCCCGGTTGTAAAGGCGTGTAGGCGCGCTGCCATTCCTTGCCACCGCCCATCGGCCAAAGCGCAAAGTTTTCGCCATGTGCCAGGATGGACACACCGTGACGGACCGTTACGATGCGCCTCGCTGGCAGCCGACTATCGACAGATTGAGTCTGATACTTCGCGGGTTGTAAGAACACGGCGATTTTCATGGTGTTGCCCTCCGGACCGGTGAAACGCAAGCCGCGCGCCAAGCTCCTCGGCGTTGTCGAGGTGAGACAAGTTGGTTGCGGATTGCCCGTAAGGGTTTATGCTGAGCCTGTCTCCTCCATGTCTCCGATATAGATTTAGCCCGCCAACCGAGCGGGCTTTTCTTTTTGGTCGGACGCAGCCAAGGACCGTTCGCCCTCCCGGCAGCGCAACGGCTAGCAAAATCTGTCGTCGCTTGCCCCGGGTCCAAGTCGAAATCAGGGAAGAGGAGGAGGTCGATCCGGACGACTGTAGGAAAGGGGCTCTTGCGTGTCCACTCCAAGTAGCTCGAGCGCTCGCATGAGGGCATATATCTCCGGTTCGAAATTCAGTTCGATTTCTTCTCCTTCTGACATCGCTCGCATTCGCGAATGCACACAGAGGGCATGCAGCCCTTGAGTGATGTAACGCGCGACATGCTCCTCCCTGGTCTTCGGGTTCAGGTAGTTCGACGCGTCCATGGCTGTGCCCTGCTGCAAATGACATTGATTCGGGCATCGAACGTTCCATCGCCCGCGAGGTTTCAAATCGTGGGTGCTAGCTGCTGTCCTCCGAAGATGCGACCGTGAGGTGGTGATGTAGAGCGGCGGCCCAACCCTTGCGCACTAGGCGCCCTCTGGAAGGTGGCAGGGCCAAGCATCAGCGATGTTCGCTCGATGACTCGCCGCAGTGTCGACAGGACCGGCTTACGGGTTTGTGATGGTCTTCTGAAAGCTCAACTTCCAGCTGGCTCGGAATGAGCTGTCCGACGCCGAGAAACTCCGTCCAACCGTCTAACCGCTTTCGGGGAAGCGAGAAAAATCAACGGTGCTTGAAAAGCAGGACGTGTCGGATTATTCGCCGGTGTTCAAGTCCCGCCCGGAGACTGTCGAACAGTGCCGCTAGTAACTCGTTGCCTGCGTTTTGTTGGGTACTGTCGTTTGCCAACAAGGTTTGCTGCGAACGGATTCGCCGGACGCAGTCATGTATGTGGCGCTCTGCCAATAACAGATGGTTCCGCTCGGTCTCGTCGTCCATCGCGGTCTCACGCGTAACGATGAAGGCAGTATAGTCCACGCCGGCAACTGCGCCGATGGCCACGTGCATACGGGCGGACGCCAGTCTGCCTTTGCGATGTAACTCCGGCTTGCGCTCGCGCCCGAGACACACGTCGCGCAGCGTCGCCAGCTTCGGTATACGACAAACGAAGCGGAATCAAAACCACCGACTGCAGTGCAATTCGCAAGGATATGAACGAAATTTCCGGTCAGTGCGGATGAACCCATTTCCCGAGAAAGTGGCTCTTGTCGGACTCTCCGGGTGCCATGGGAAGCCCATCTGGCGAAACGGGACGCGATGCTGAGTGCTTTCTCTGGCAACAGCAAACGCATCGACCATTTCCGCGGGTACACGGATGTTCTTCCATCATCACGAACGGAAGGAGCGCACCGTAAAGTGTGCGTCTTGCTTGTCTTTCTGTGCGCGTCGCGTGAGTCGGTAATGCCGCATTACCAATCTCGCACCGCCGTTTCACATGTGTCCAACGGCCCCTCCTACACTCCGAACCGTTACCACTGACATCGCACTCGAATGTGCGGGGAGTAGGGAAAATGAACAAGAAAATCGTTGGAGTTGCATTCGGTCTTGTCGCGTTGGCAGCGTCCACTGCCGCGTCGGCGCACGTCGACATTGGCGTAGGCATCGGCATTCCGGTCGGAGTCTATGCGCCGGCAGAGCCGGTATACGCACCGCCGCCTCCCGTGGTATATGCGCCGCCGCCAGTCGCCGTTGCATACGGCGGGGATGACGACTGGCGAACCCGAGAATGGCGCGAGCGCCGTGAGTGGCGCGAACGTGAATGGCGCCGCCAGGAATGGCGTGAACATGAGTGGCGCGAGCATCGTGATTGGCGCGGGTATTGAAACGACGCCCGAAGGCGCCACATCCGACAAATCCAACCTTAGAGTATCTTCGAATGAAAGCTAGCCCGATAAGAATCGCCTTGATTGTAGCGACGTTGGCCTTCATGACGGCAGGCACGGCAAACGCCGCGGGCTGCCTCAAGGGCGCGGTCGTGGGCGGAGTCGCTGGGCATTATGCAGGGCATCACGCTGTCGTTGGTGCGGTCGGTGGCTGCATGGTCGGCAGGCACCTCGCGAAGCAACACGCTCAACCGGAAGCTCAACGGGAAGACACGCAACGTCAGGCAGCACGGGCGCAATAAAACGTCGTCGGTTTGGTGCGCCCGGTGGAACCAGAAAATCGTTGGTCCACCGGGCGCCTGACAACTACGTTTAGGTCGTCAACTCGGCGCTAACTGGGCTGTGGCCACCGGAACGGGCACGGTTAAGCGTTGCGCGGTGCAGTCTTGCCTCGGGTTCCCGCGATGGTCTGCTATCTGGCGGATTCAACGCCGCTATGGCTTCCTGGTCCCTGGCCTGCTGCTTTTGCAGATGCCGCTCGCGTTCTCGGGAGGTGCAATGGCGCTACTGGTCAGCGGCGTTGGCCTGAATGCCATCGGTCTCATCGCGTTTCTGACGTTGTCAATTTCTGATGCTGTTGTTGTGCAGCGGCTGCACCGAACTCGTCGCCCTAGGCGGCACTGAGACAGGCCCGGTCGCAGCCACCTCGACGCGCGTCCGGGCGCCGGACCCTTCCCCGTTTTTTTCTGGCACGCGGCTGGAGATTTCCCGTGACGAAATCAGCCAGTCTGCGAGGTGCCATCCAGACAGTGACCTAATCGACGCGCTTTCATGTCACTTCTTCGGCCGGAGATTACCAGCGAGTTCTTCCGGCAAGAGCTGAACGAGCGTTGCCACGCTATCGACAAGGCGTACGTACAGCTTCCCCGATTCTTCCGCGTTTAGCCCCGATCCGGTCAGCCGTCCGAGTCGAAGCGCCTGATCATGCATGAGTTCGATACCTCTGCAGATGTGCTGCGCACAACGGTTGTCGGGCGGACCCAGCGCGGCGATCGCCAGCGCTCGGTCCCAGCCTCCGTCGCGTGGGACGCTGCGCGCAGCAGCCGTAGCCGCGAGGGACGGCACAGGTGGTGCGCGCGCGATGTCCTCCAGCGTTTGAGCGAGTTGTTCAGAGTTAATTGGCTTGCGAAGCACAACGTGGGCAGGTGCCCCGGCAGGCGGTTCTGCGCCAGACATCAGAACGATGCGAACGCTGCGGAACCGTGGCAATGCAAGCAGGATTCTGACTGCATCGGGGCCGTCAAGCAGAGGCATATTTACATCAGAGATAATCACGTCGGGCGCCATCCCGATGGCAGCCCGCAGGGTCCCCATCCCGTCGCTTGCAGCGCAAACCTCGTGTCCAGCGGATTCCAGCGCGGCCTGCAACGCCTCGCGCGATGCGGCGTCGTCGTCAACGGCCAAGATTGTGGACATGCACTGCTCCTGACCGGCCCCACGCTGAACGATGGCCGGTGCATCGTCTATCGGTGTCAACTTAGAGCATCGCCCATTCCCGGGCAGGTTCGAGATGTCCGGTCTCACGGCACAAGAGCCGCGGCGGCTACGTGGTTGCTCCGAAAGGGTCATGGGGCGAAATCCCGGACTGAATCCGCGTTTGTTTGTCGTACGCTACAGGTCCTGCCGACAATAGGCCAATATCGGGTTGGAGGGCGCGAGAGCAGCGCTCTCGCCGAGTTGGCAATCAATCAGTTGGCAGAAACATTCGAGTATCTGCTTCGGCGACGCCGAACGATCGATGACCGCATCAACACCCGGCCATGTTGCGAAAGGGGATGGCGTCGTGGACAGGACCGCGACGCGGCATTGCGGGCAGTGCCTATTGATCAACTCGATCGCTTTTAATTTGGATGCGACATGACATTCGCCATCGAGGACCACCAGTTGTGGGTTGATTCGACCAGGGCCCGTACCGCATCTGCGCATTTCTCAAGCGTGGCAGCGAAACCTCGCACGCGGGAAATAACGAAAATGGATTCGGCGACCGGTTCGTGTCCCCCGCAGAGAATAAGCAGGCGCCGGCCGTTACCGATGTTGCTAGCATACGCCGCCCCAACTCCTTCTAAACGCAAACTGCATGGTGTCGTCGGCCAGTTGTCGGGCGATTTGACCCATTCATGAGCGTTTGGTGGCAGTTCTTGCTGGCGCGGTACTTCGATTGCCAAAGTGCGCCAACGTGAAGGCAACAAAGTCACAGGTCCGCAGTCCCATTTGCGATGAAGGTTTGCGGACAACTTACGCACTAGCCGGCAGATGACCGTTTGACGGACAGGGCCGGTCCGCCCTCTCGGGCACGTTACCTGCTGCCAGCCGTCAGATTCGACGGAGGCCCGAACAATGGAACAGCGGCCCAGGGTCGTTCTTCTAGCCGAAGACGATCCCCAATCCGCAGCCGCGTGGATGGCGGTGCTGCGACAGAACGGCTTCGAAGTCGTCTGGGCACGAGACGGTGCAGCCGCGCTCGCACTGGCGCAGTTGGCCACGCCCGATTTACTGGTCACGGACTGGTCCATGCCGCGTCTAGACGGGCTCGGGTTGTGCGTCGCATTCCGTGCTGACCCGCGCCTTGCCGCTGTCCCGATTATCTTCACCTCGTCTGAAGTTTTTACCGGCGTCCCTGAGACAACCTTGCACAATATCTTCTTGCAAAAACCGGTGAACGCGGTCGGACTGATCGCAGCGGTATCCGCCCTCATGAAGCCACCGTCCGAGAAATAAAAAATGGCCGCTAATCAAATGCGGCCGCAACTGCTCCACCATCCGAGGGCTTGAGCGCGTGTGTGGTGGTGCCGGAGCCGGAGTCGATCGGCCCGCTTTCGCCTTCGCGGCCATCGGCCCACGATGCTGTACTGCGGACATCCCGAGCACTCAACGTGTCTATTCCTTCAGCTTTTCACCTCAGCGATCTGCACCGCGCGTGCTACTTTCGCCTGTCGCCGGGTCTTCTCATTGAGTATCTGATGACGCCGGTGGTCCGTCATCTTCTTCCAGCCGCGGATTTCGTCCAACGTTCGAAAGCAGCCGATGCAAAGCCCGGATTTGCCATCGAACGCACAGACATCGATGCATGGCGATTTGACTGCCATCGCTCAGGCCACAGCGCGGGTCGGGTTCACTTCGACCGTCACATGCGACAGTCCCTTGAAACGCTTGAGTGCTGCGCGGTAGAAGCCCGGGTTGCGCAGCGCTTCATCGGTGGCCACCGAAACGATCGCGCTCATATGCCCCGGACCGACCCGCCAGACATGGAGGTCGAGCACGGTGTCGCCGTTGTCTTCGATGACATGACGGACGCTCTCGGACATACGCTTGTCCACATTCATGTCGAGCAGAATGCCGCCCGTATCGCGCATCAAGCCCCAAGACCAGTTCGCAATCACCAGTGCGCCGATCACACCCGCCAGCGGGTCCATCCAGACCCACCCAAACGCACGTGCGAGCAGCAGTCCGATGATCGCCAACACGGAAACCGCGGCGTCAGCAATGACGTGAATATAGGCCGAGCGGATGTTGTGGTCACGGTGTGCGGCAGCTTGTGCATCGTCGTGTTCGTGCTGGTGTTCTTCGAACTCGACCTGATGTTCACCATCGGGCAGGCGAACAACGGCTCTGAATGCATGCGGTTCAGGAATGTCGTCCTTTGACTCCAGATAGCCACCGCGATCGGCAAACGCGAATGTCTGGCGCGCGCCGTCGGGGCGGATCGTCGTAACGGAAACAGCATCGGCGTTAAGTTTCGAGGAACCTGTTTCGGCTGTAATGCGGAAGACAGGCGGTACACCGTCTTCGAAGATCGATACGGCGAGTACCCCGGCGCTACCGGAAATGTGATGCGCCTCTTCCTCGTGACCATGTTCGTCCTCGTGACCATGGCCATGCCCGTGGCTATGTCCATGGCTGTGGCCGTGGTGACCGCCGCTTAGCAACCAGACGCTCGCAAGATTGACCAGCAGTCCGAGCACGGCGATGGGGATCGCCTGACCAAAGTGGATGGGCACGGGGGAGAGAAACCGCGAAACAGCTTCATACGCGATCAGCAGCGCGATCATCGCGAGTACGATTGCGCTGGTAAAGCCCGCAAGATCTCCCAGCTTGCCGGTGCCAAACACGAAGCGGGAATCGCCGGCATGCTTGCGGGCATACGTATAAGCTAAAGCGGCGATGAGCATTGCTCCAGCGTGTGTCGACATGTGCAGACCGTCGGCGACGAGTGCCAGCGAGCCAAAGAGGCTTCCGCCGACAATTTCAGCCACCATCATTGCACTGCACAGCGCAATCACCATCCAGGTTCTGCGCTCGTTGTCTTCGTGGGCTGCGCCCAGAAAAATGTGATCGTGTCCCGCCCCGAACGCGGTGTCCTCGAATTGGCTCATATCTCTCTCACTTGAAGTAGCTGTGCACCACTTCGATCAGTTGCTCGGTGCCGCTGCCGTGCGCGTCGTCGTGCGGTTCTGCGTCGACGAGATGCGTGCGGATGTGGTCTTCGAGAACCACCGCGAGCAGCCCGTTCATCGCGCCGCGGCTACTGGTGATGAGCTGGAGCACATCCATGCATCCGCGCTCCTCCTCAAGTGCGCGCTCAATTGCCTCGACTTGGCCCTTGATGCGGCGAACCCGATTGAGCAGCTTCTGTTTTTCGCGAATCGTATGGCTCACGGCTAGCCCCAAAAATAGCGTAGGGGGCTATTGTACCTGATATAGGGCACCGGGGTATGTGCTCGGGTCGAGCAAGGTTTGAAGGGAGCATTGCCAGCGCGGCGCATCGAGCCAGAAAGTTTCAACCTGCCGGGGGGCGTTCGAATGGAATGCCAGCTTGGATGTGCGCAGGAGACATTCGGATGTCTACGTCACAGTGCTCGCGGGCGGCCGCTCATGGCCGGGCTCTGCCTGATGGCGACCAATGGCACCAGGTTGCCACCGGGCCATCGGCGAATGCACCAAACCAACCGTTTCGGTCCTTCGGGCGGTTTCGTGAATAGTCACTACTCTGCTCAAAAGCGGCAGGCGTCGTGTGCAGCCGTGCGAGAGCAGCGGCCTTTATTTTTCCTTCAGGATCGGATGGTAGATTCGTTCGCAAGGCGCACTATCCCGACCTCCGGCGACTCCTTGGAGGCCGCGCGACGCCTGAAGAAGGGGGAGAACCGTATGCCAAAGGGGAAATCGCGCGACGTCGCGTTCATGCACGCCCGCCAGGCGTACGTCCTCGAGCTGGCGCGCGGTCGTTCGTATATCAGCAGCACGTTGACTGCCAGGACGGAAGAGCGCGCTATCTGTGAGACGCTTGCGGAATTTCGCGAGACATACGGAGAAGCCGAACTGGCCGTATTCCAGAACCTGCTTGCGGAAGAACTTCGGCGACACGACCGACACGAGGCCGCTGAGGCGGTGGCTCGCTTCAGCTACTTTTGTCCCTAGTCTGCACGCTAGCCGGGCCGACTGAACACAGCAAGGGAGCGACCTTGGAAGGGGACTTAATGTACGTTTCGGGTCCAAGGCGCCAGATGGCCGCCCCGCAGGACCTCACCGGGCGAACAATCTGACGAGTGCGACGAGCGGGTCTGGCGGGCAGCCTTTCTGGGCGTAACCGTCAAATTCCTGGCCCGCCAGTTGCCGGCGCACTTCGGCTTCATCCAGCGCGGTACGGGCGATGAGGGCGATCCAGCCGGTGCGGGGGTCGTTGCGCAGCGCCCGGGCCACCTCAAAGCCGTTGCACTGCGGCATCGAGATGTCCATCAGGATGACATGGGGCACCCAGTCGCGCCCCATCTCAATCGCTTCAGCTCCGCCAAAAGCAACGCGGGCGTCCATACCTTCAAAGCCAGGTAGGCGGCCAGAGCAAGGGCCGCGTTGTGATTGTCGTCGACGACGAGCACGCGCAACATTGCGCCGTCGACGTGGACACGCCTGGTGGTCCATGGCCGGGGTGTCCGAACAAATATGTTTGAAAACGACATGAAACGGCTCTCCGGGGCGTGCTGGCGCTTAGCACACCAACGTGCCTGGCGTGCCGCACCGTCGGCTGGCCGAAAAAAACCGGCCCCTTAAAGGCCGGCGTAAAAAGCCCTAGCCATTCCGAGGTAAATGTTCGGCCAGAACCTGAAGGAGGGGACGGCGGCCGCCGGCGTGAGCGCGCACGCGGCGAGAGTCATGTAAGAGAGTCGTGTAATCGTTAACGGCGCGCCGTGCGCCGGGCTGAAGGGTCGGTGCTGAAAATAACGGGCGCCCGTCACGCCGGGTTGGGTGTGAACCTTAGGGCGGGGATGGGGCTCTGGTTGTCGGGATGGCGACGACCTCTGACACATGATGGCCGTTATGTCGGGCGTTTTGTCGGGGACGACGTGTATGACAGGAACGGCGCGTACCTCGGCGAAGTGAGGTACACCGACTGACTCATCATCGACCGCGCGGAGAGCACCCCTGCCCGCCTGAATGCGTGCCGTGCCGCTCCGCGAAATCGAACGAAGTTCAAGTAGACACTCTCCGTGCGTTGCCATTCAAAGGCTTGTCCAGCAAGGCTGTTTCAAGCAACTGTTGCCTTTCAATCCTCGCGCATTTAGCCTCTCAGCGATGCGCTCCTGCTGAGTGCGCAACGTTGAGCCACTGCCTCATGCCGACTCCGCACCGACTTTTGAGCCAAACGACGGGAGATGGAGTTTGCAAGCTGAGGCAGCCGCTTGAACGACCAGTATTTCCGACACATGCTTCAAGTGGAAGCAGCTGCGGCGCGGTGAGCGACGGTGAACGGGCGCAAACGCCTCGCCGCGGCTCGATTGAGTGCATACGGCCATTACACGTCAAAACTGCAAATGCAGAAGAACAGTTTTCACAACAACGGCCGGTGGAGCGCCCGTCGAGGGAATGCGGGGCGGGTGCGAACAGTGCTCACATCGTTTTACCCTAAGCTACGATCAGCCCTTGAACCAGACCAACTCAAAGCCCGTCGTACTGCTGGCCGAGGAAGACGAGGCAATCGCGCGAGCACGGACAGCGGCACTTCGCTTGAACGGCCTGGCGGTCGTTTGGGCACCCACTGGCGAGGTGGCCTTGTCGCTGGCGATGGGCGCTCCTCCGGACGTTCTTGTCACTGACTGGTTATTGTCGGGGCTTGATGGCGTCGCATTGTGTCGCCTGTTTCGAAAAGACCCGAAGCTCGCTCATGTGCCCATCATTCTGGCGCTCCCTTCCTCTTTGGCATGGCCGGCCGCACCCGTCACCGCTGCGGAAACCATCTATCTCACAAAGCCCGTTAGCGATTCGGTTCTATGTGCGACCATTTTCTCCTTGCTGCCCGGAGCGCCGGCACGCGCAAGCAGCTACAGCCAGCGGCCAATGAAAGGCGCAGGCAACGAGAATTGAATGCATGCCTACGACGGCGGCGATTCTCCGTCCAGAGCGCAACCACCGCCAAGCAACCGCCGGCGCACCGCGGCACTGCACCGGTATAAAAACAGCCGATCTTTTGAGCGTTTACCCCGCTCAAGTTTTAACGAAAATCACCGTTACCCGGCGTAAACCACGAACGGTAAACAGCGATAAACATGAGAAAGCTAACGTTTGCGCGGAAACTCTTGATACCGCTGTATGTAAGCCTTGCTTGCCTGACTGCCGTCACGGTCTTCGATGCCTGGTCCCTCCGGCAGGTCCGTGTCGAAGAGCGCAAACAGGACCTCGCGAATAATGCGGATAACGTTGTAAGCCTTGCAGGCCAGTACGCTGAACTGGAAAAACGCGGCGTCCTGACGCACGCTGTCGCGCAGCACGAGGCGCTGGAGAGAATCAGGGGCATGCGCTACGGCAAGGACGGCTATTACACCGTCATGACGGAAGAGCCCAGGATGTTGATGCATCCGTTCAAGCCCGAACTGATCGGCAGGACGCTGGGTGAATTCAGGGACGCTAATGGCACCCCGCTATACCGCGATGCTGTCGCTGTTGCAAAAGCCAGTGGCGGCGGCTTCATCCGCTATGTGTGGGAGAGACCAGGCGGGAAACAGCCGGTGCCAAAACTGACGCGAGTCGCCGTATTTAAGCCCTGGGGCTGGGTATTTCTGAACGGGACTTACACCGACGACATTGACAGCGCGTTCTACGGCTCCCTGCTCGGCGCCGGGCTGATCCTGGTGGTTGCGGCGCTCGTGCTTTGCGCAGTAACAGTGGTGCTGAACCGCACTCTGCGGCGCTCTCTTGGCGGCGATCCGGAGCACGCTGCAGAAGTCGCGCATCGCATAGCAGCCGGTAATCTCGCGATACACGTCAACACACGGGGCGCAAGCGAGGGAAGCGTGCTGTTCGCGATCGAGTCGATGCGCGTCCAGCTCGCGAATGTGGTCACGGTTATCAAGAAGTCATCGGAATCGATCCTGCTGGCCGCGCAGGAGATCGCTGTCGGCAACAGTGATCTCTCCCGTCGCACCGAGGAACAGGCAGCGTCGCTGCAGCAGACCGCTTCGAGCATGGAGCAGATTACCTCCATGGTTACCAACAATGCAGATAATGCAGCCCGCGCTAATGACCTTGCCGGCACGGCGTCCGCGATCGCCGATCGGGGCGGTGAAGTCGTCGGCAAGGTTGTCCATACCATGCAGGACATCTCGGAGTCGTCAGCGAAGATTTCCGAAATCGTCGGCGTCATCGAGGGAATCGCGTTCCAGACGAACATCCTTGCGCTCAACGCGGCGGTGGAAGCCGCGCGCGCGGGCGTGCAGGGCCGGGGCTTCGCCGTCGTTGCGAGCGAAGTCCGCAGCCTTGCTTTGCGGGCCGGAGCGGCGGCGAAAGATGTCAAGGCGCTTGTTCATGAATCCGTCGCCCGGGTGGATGATGGAACAATGCTCGTGTCCGAAGCGGGTTCGGCGATCCGCGATATCGTCAGTGCAGTAAAGCACGTGGATTCGATCATCCACGAGATCGCCGCAGCTTCCAGCGAACAAAGTTCTGGCGTTCAGGAGGTGGGCAAGGCGATTTCGCAGATGGACGCCGTCACACAACAGAATGCGGCCCTCGTCGAGCAGGCGGCTGCGGCCTCCCAATCGCTAACCAACCAGGCGACCGGTCTGGCATCCGCAGTATCCATCTTCCAGCTACCCGGTGAAGCAGAGATAGCGAAAGAAGACACACCCCTCCGCCCGTCGCAGAATTCCATCGAAGTCTATGCCCATTGATCGCCTACTGGGGTGGCTCGCGGTGCTTGTCGGTGTCGTCATCCTTTTCTGGCTGATGGCCACGCACTGGTAATGCAGGTTCGGCGGCGTCGTGCTCACAGTGGAGAATATCGTGGTCCTGGAAAACGAAATCAGACAGCTTGAGAGTTCCGTCAATACGCTCGTTCGCCGGCCGACTTTGATGCGTCGCGAATACTGGACCGCCCAGGCAGAAAAGCTCCTCCTGCTGCCCGGGCTGTCCGCGCGGGATCGCCACCGCTTGTCCAACCTGCTCGCTCTTATTGAGGCCACGGCAAGACGAACCGGTGGCCGTCAGACCGAGTTTTCGGCGGCGGACGCTGACCGCGACCAGTCTGCGCACACAGGCGCGTGCACTCAACCATGACCGCTGACAACATCTGCTCCGCACAACACGATGTGCGCGACGGGAAGGATCCCGAGGGACCGGGGGACATAGCCAATGCCGTCAAGGACCTCTACCTGCTTTCAAGTGCCGCCGCCCAGCTGGGCGGCTCTCGATTCGAGCTCACCGATCCCCAATGGCGACGTCTTCTTGAGGGAACGCGGCGAGCCAGGGCAGTGATGGATCAGCTGAACGCCGAAAAGGAGAATTGCGTATTCCGAGGACTGTACGAACTGGTTCAGGTCTGCGAAGAAATTCTTGAAACAAGTCGGCTCGAGGGTCGCTGCCCGCCCGGCCTGTGGCTAAGAGCGAGCCGGATCGGGCGCCAGGCCTACGAATGCGCACAGACGTGGATCCCGGCGGCAGGAACTGCAGAGGCACGCTGGCGATAAGAAGCACCGCCTCTCGATTCGTCAGCTCGATGATGGAATATCCTAACGGTTCGCCCCTTGATGATTCGCTCCGGATCCGAGTTCACATCACAGCCCGAAGTGGCCACGCGAGTGCAGCGAACCTCTCGTCGACCGCTACTCTTTTGTTGGGACGTCCCTTGGCAGGGCGGCGCAGCCGTTTGAGTTGCGCGTGCGCACGCCGGTCAGCGTCAGACCGGCACGCAAAAACCGTCAAGCCGGGGTCGGCCTCCCCTTATCTGACCTGCTCTTCAATGCGTAACCGTAGCTTGACGATCTCGCCGCTAAACGTACGAAAAAGCCGAATCTTAAGTGCACCCCATTTAGAGCGCTCGAACCGTTGCTCCCCCTTGCAAGGGCTCTCCTCGCCCTGGGCTGTTCGGCCGCCAAAGCCGGGCTCTTAAGCTTCGCATCAGCTTTTATGTATACGATTAAAGGTGCCGACGGCTGCCGACGATGGTACTGACATCACGGTCCAAGGCCGGCGGCGATTGTGCGCGCTACGTGACCTGCTCGGGGATGCCACGGAGGAAGGTTGGTTCACGTCAATTGACGAATAGAAGGAATTCGGCGTGAACACGTGTGGCACAGTCGATTGTGTTGGCGTTTCTCCAGCAACGGCCCGCGCGTCATGCTGCAGATGAAGACCCGCTACCGGACGACAAATTTCATGCATGCGGCCCGTCCCCGCACGGAGCGCCGTGGCTTCGGCCAGCGCGGGCAGCGCGCCCCCTTCCAGCTTGCCGCAGGGCTGACGGAGGGCCGGACATGAAACGCGTCAAACCGGACGGCGTTGAAGCCCGCGTCGCAATGCAGCCGGACATCGCACGGCTGCTGGCGGACCTCTACATTCTCTCAAGCGCGACTGCGCAGCTCGGGGGGTATGGGCTTGAGGTGCCCGACTCACAATGGCAGGCGCTGGTTCAGCAAACGCAGGCAGCAAGGGTCATCGTGGGTCCAAACGAAGGCACCGGCACAAGTGACGGCCACATCGCCCTGTGCCGGCTGATAACAATATGTGAGGACATCATCGAACTTTACACGACGGGGCGCCAATGCCCGCCTGCCATCTGGCGTGAAGTTGGGCGGCTAGGGCGCGACGCCTATGCGTACGTGGCTGCCGGCGTGGCGCGCCGGGGAGAACCGCTGCGTGACTAATGCATGGATTTCCCGTAGCCGGCTCGTCTGCGCAGATGACCGTCGTGATGGCGACGCGCCAGCGGTACCTGCCCGGAAGCCCTCCTTGCGCTTTTCACGCTCGCGGGGTGTGCGATGAACGGCAAGCGCGTTGTCAAGGCAGCCATGCTGCTGAGGGGACTCGGTCCCGACGAGGCAGCCGAGGCCTTTCGCCATTTCGACCGGCGTGAGGTACAGAAGATCAGCGCGGCGATGGCCGCGCTCAAGAACGTTGCCCGCAGCGACGTCGATGACGCGGTGTGCGACTTCATCGCACAGGCCCAAACCCAGACCACGTTCTCACTGCACGCGGACCAGTACGTCCGGTCTGTGCTGAACCGCTCAATGGGTGAAGACGAGGCCGCTGCCGTTGTCGACCGCATCCTGGTCGGCGGCGAGATCAGCGGTATCGGAAGCCTCAAGTGTATGGACGCGCCGGTCGCCGCAGAACTCGTCGGGAACAAGCACCCGCAGATCATTGCGACGGTGCTTGTGCATCTCGAGCCCCGGCATGCGTCCGGCGTTCTGGCGTCTTTCACTGAGCGCATCCGCAATGATGTGCTCCTGCGGATCGCCACGCTGGAACGCATCCATCCCGCGGCGTTACGCGAACTCGACGATTCGTTAAACGAACTGCTTGCGGGCGGCATCACCGCAAAACGCCGGGAAATGGGAGTACCTCGCGTCGCTACGGAAATCATCAATGACCTCTCGAACCGGCAGGAAGACCTGGCGATCGGCAACATTCGTGAGTACGACGACCAGCTGGCGCAGGAGATCGTAGACGAGATCCTCGGGTTCGAAAAACTGCTCGCACTGGATGAGGGCTCTGTCCGGCGGTTGCTCAGGGACATAGACGTGCAGGCACTCATCGTCGCGCTCAAGGTCGGGCCACAGGAGCTGGCTGAGAAATTCATGGCGAACATGTCGCAACGCGCTGCGGATCTGTTTGCGGAAGACATGGAGGCCAGCGGGCCAGTGCGTCTGTCGGAGGTCGAAATGCAACAGCGCGCAATCATGCAGGTCGCACGGCGGCGGGCCGGGGCCGGTGAGATATTGCTCGGCGACAAGCCCGGCGAGGCGTACATCCGAACCGGATTACAACGTCATTTCACGCCCCGGGAACGCACGCACTGACAATTGATACAACGAGCGTCTGGCGCTCCCCGCTCTTTATATACGCCATGTCCAGAATGCCCAGATCCTCGTCTCACCCCGCGAGTCCCGCCAGGATCTTCCGGGGCATGGCGCCGCGCCTGTCGCTGTTCCTGTGTGTGATGTGCGGCGCGTCAGTCATGATCCTTGCCATCATGTTCAGCGAACATCAGGCGAAGGCGCGGATAGCCAGGCACGAGCAGCTGATCGGTAGCGATCTGGTTGAATCAATCGACCAGATTCTGGACCGTGTCAGTTCCGGGCACAGAAGCGAGCTTGCGGCGCTTGCCGGCCAACCGTGCGGCCAGGTCGCCGCCTCACTGGCAGAACTCGAGACCTATCTGCGTTATGTCCGCGCAGTCGCGCTCGTATCCGGCGGCCGCCTTTACTGCTCTTCGGCCCTTGGACCGATCGATATTCCGCTATCGGCTTACCCGTTCAGGGCCGATGGCGGCGACAGCATCGGTCTTCTTCCCCAGACACGGTATCAGCCGGGCGTGCCCGTGCTTGCGATGTTCAACAGGACAGCCCCCGGTACTGGCGTCCTGTCGATCATTGAAGCTGACTATCTCACGGACGCGCTTGCGCACGGTGTCAGATACGGGGCGCAGATGGCGTCGATGTCAGTCAGGGACACAGGGCGTTTAAATGCGCGCGGCGCGTTCGAGCCGGCTTCGGCACCGTTGCCAGCGTACTCGACGCGGGCCACCTCGCGTAAATGGCCCTTTGTCATCCTCGTGTCCTCCTCCGCGGCTTTCATCTCCCGGACGCAGTGGGAATACAGGCTCGGGGGGTAGCGCTCGGAATGGTGCTTGACTGCCTGATTGCGGCCACCTATCTGCTCGCGTATGCGCCGCGGCGGCTGCTGCTGAACGCGGTGCGTCAGGCGCTTCGTCGCAAGCAGTTTCATGTCGTGTACCAGCCGATTATCGAAACAGCAAGCCGTGAACTGGTTGGCGTTGAAGCGTTGTTGCGGTGGCATCACCCGAGGTGGGGCGCTATAAGCCCTTCCTCGTTCATGGAGGAGGTGGAGTCCAGCGAAATGCTCGGGCCGGTCACGCAGTTCGTGATGCATACGGCAGTGGCCGAGATCAGCCGGCGCCCACCCGCACTCCCGCTACGGCTTGCGGTCAACGTCGCTCCCGGTGACATGCAGCGCAAGGGCTTCGTCGCGCAGGTGGAGGCCATGACCGACGCGCTGCCAGCGGGTGTCAGTCTTGTTCTGGAACTGACCGAACGGTTCCTGCTTGAACAAAGCGTCCGCACCGAAGCTATATTCAACGCGTTGAAGGCGAAGGGAGTCAGGTTTGCGATCGACGATTTTGGCACCCAGCACAGCGACCTCGATCTGCTCAGCCGCTTCCAGTTTGATTATGTGAAAATTGACCGGCAGTTTGTCAGCCAGGTTGATACGGGCGGCGGCGACCTCATTGCGGGCATCGTCTCGGTCGCGAAGCACTATGGGTTACAGGTCATTGCGGAAGGTGTCGAGACGGAGAGCCAGCATGCCGCGTTGCGCGCGGCCGGAGTGCCATTCGCCAAAGGATATCTGTATCAGAGGCCAGTGACGGCGGAGCAGCTCGCGCAGCGGCGCCATGATAACGCGACCACTTCTTGAATCAGCTGATGGCGTCAAACTTTCGAGACAAACGGTGAAGCATCGGCGTGTCGCGAGCTCCACCCGACCAGGCGGCTCTCGAAGACCACACCTACGCGCGCAGGCACCCGGCCGACAACCGTTTCGTATTCGGTACCGGCAAGCTGGGCGAACTCGCGGGCTTTACCAGCGCCATCGTACTCGCCATGATCGCGCTACTGATCGGGTACGAAGCCGTTTCGCGCTTTCTCTCGCCCGAACCCATCCACTTCGGCCAGGCGATTCCCATTGCGGTGCTTGGGCTGCTGGTCAATCTTGCGAGCGTCTGGCTGCTGAGTGGCGGCCACCACGGCCACAGCCACAGTAATGGTCACGGGCATGTTCATGGTCACGGACACAGTCGTCACGAGGACGAGGTGCATCGCATCGTCGGCAGCGCTGGCGTATTCGCCTTGTCTGTCTTCGAAGACGGTGTATCGCCTGTCTTCCGCATTACACCCGAAACGGCTTCCTCGACACTGAACGCCAGCGACGCAGCACCGTACAGCGCGATCGTGTCAGGCTTGCTTCGCCAGAGTCGCAGCGCCAATGCGGGTCCGTATCTGGCAAGATCGAGTGGCCCGATCCCGAGTGCACGATTGACCAGGTGGGAGAAGAAGATAGATGAGCAGGACCACACCTGATCCGAATTGCAAACGGTACAGAATGGATTGCACCTTAACCTTCAATTCGCGGTAGCGGCGGACGTGCCGACTACCGCCTTGTCGACCGCCTTCTGGTGAGCGAGGCGCTCCCGCTTCGGGCGGGTAAGGTGCACCGTGTGGAATCGAATCAAGCGCCGAGGTAACCGGCCAGACGGGTTAGCCGCCGTTGAGCGCTGCGGCATGGCTTCGTTCTGATTCGCTGCGCGGTGAAGTATAGCTTCGGCGAATCGCTGTAACGCCGATATCGAACCGCATACGCTCATATACTCCTCGCGGCCTATTCTGCCGTCGAGGATGACTGCCATGCCCGATGCGCGGGCCATGTCGATGATGTCCATTTTGACCACCTCTTCCGTGCGTGCTCTCCTTGCAAGACTATTCACGAGGTCCGTTTATTCCCTAATTCCTCCAGATACAGGCGAGGGCAGGCGGACGAGCCTCGTTGCCCGTCGAACGCGTGGAAATCTCACGGGAACGATGGTCGGCAAATCTCTCGATAGAGTCGCCCGACGGCTGCCCTAAAGCTGGTTCGCAATCGGCAAAAATCGGCCGCTCACGCCCGTCATCTGAATGGTCACCAATCGAGACGCCAACCGCGAATCGCTTGACAATTCTCCAGTGACGCATAAAATGACTGACCAGACACTTATCAAATAAAGTTGGAGCGACTTACACGATGGCCAGACCGAAAAGTGAGGCGAAGCGCCAGGCCCTCATTGACAGTGCGATCAGGCTGATCGCACGCGAAGGCCTGGGCGCGGCTACGGCCGCCATTGCGAAAGAAGCGGGGGTGCCTAATGGCTCCCTGTTCACGTACTTTCCGACCAAGGTCGAACTGTTCAACGCGCTCTATCTCGAGATCAAGGAAGAACTGATTTCCACCGTTGACGATGGCCTATCGAACGCGGGGGACGAGCGCGAGCAGTTGCTGCACATATGGACGCGGTGGACTCAGTGGGGCGCAGCCAATGGCGAGAAGCGTCGAGTCCTCGCCCAGTTAAGCGTATCGGATGACGTGCTGGAATCGACAAAAATGGCTGGGCTTGCTGCCGCCCATCGGTCCGTCAACCTGATCCGTCAGGTCGCCCGTCATGGCGCGTTGCGGGATCAGGATCCGGCGTTCGTCGGAGCTGTGGTGGAGTCGCTGGCAAGCACGGCGATGGATTTCATGAATCGAAACCCGAAACATGCCGAACAGGTCTGCATGTCGACATTCGAGTTCCTGTGGAAGGCACTGCAGTAAATTTTTTAACTGTTACATGACTGGCTAGTCACTTATTAAATGGAAGGAAACTCAAAATGTCGAAAGTTTGGCTTATCACCGGGAGCGGGAGTGGTCTGGGTCGAATCATTGCCGAGACTGCGCTGGCCGCTGGCAACCAGGTCGTCGCGACCGCCCGCAACCTCCGCCAGCTGGACGAACTGGTGCGTCTGTATGGCGCGAATGTCCGCGCGGTCGAGCTCGACGTCACGGACGAGTCTCAAGGCCAGGCGGCGGTCGAGGCAGCCGTCGATGCCTTCGGGCGACTTGATGTGCTCGTGAACAATGCAGGGTACGGGGATACACGCCCGTTCGAGCAGGTTCCTTCGAACGAGTTTCGCCGACTGGTGGAGACCTGCTTTTTCGGAGTTGTGAACCTCACCCGCGCGGCGCTACCGGTCATGCGGCGGCAGCGAAGTGGACACATCATCCAGATCTCTTCATTGGGTGGTCGCACGGCGTTCCCGGGGAACGCGGCCTATTTCGCGTCTAAATGGGCCGTTGGTGGCTTCACCGAAGGTCTGGCGCAGGAGACTGCACCTTTCGGCGTCAAGGTTACCGCCCTTGAGCCGGGTGCAATGCGTACCAATTGGGGAAAGCGTGCGCACGCAGACCGACCGGTCTTGTTGCCGGACTACGAACCAACGGTCGGTGCAAGCATGAAACAGATGGAAGGCTATTGGGGCAATGAGTCAGGGGACCCTGTCAAAGTCGCACAGGTTATCCTCCAGATTGCCGACAGTACGACAGTACCGCCGCACATTCTGCTCGGAAGCGACGCTTTCCAGTTTGCGCGTCAGGCGGAGCAAACGAGAGCAGCCGATGCAGATCGTTGGCGGGCGGTCAGCGTCTCAACTGACGTAGGTGCCGTCGGTCCCATTCCGGCGTTTCCGACGAATTGAATGGGGCTTAATGCATGCCCGACTATCCTGAGCGGCCGCTTTGAAGAAAGGCGTCCGGCTGAAGTGGGTCGGGCTGCGTCAGCCCGCTCTTCAATTTCATCGCCGGAAAGCGGCCAGTGGAATCTGGCGGCCCGGGAGCGGACAGTCGTCAGCGCGTACTTCCGACCCGTTGTTGCCGGTCGAACTCAAGCTACCGCGACGGCCGGTCCTGAGGCATAGCTGACCTTGACCCGGCATCGCGCAATGAGCCCACGATTTACCGCAAAAATCTTCGGTTCTAGCAGCCGAAGTCATGTTTCCGTTATCGCGCTGCTTCCACGTCCAGGAAGTGGACACGGTTGCTTTCGTCGCCTGCGGCTAGTATTTCTGTGGCCGCCGTGACCCTTCGCCCCGGCGCTGCGGGCGCCGCGTACGTTTTGTTTCGCTGGGGGTGAGTTCAGAGTTAAGTGAACCGCGCTCCGCAGTCAAGCGCTTCCAACGTCAGAAATAGCACAGTGGGCCGCTATTGACCTACAAGGGAGGGCCGGTTTTCTCGGCAGCGGAACGCTATCGAGTGAATGTCCCGATAACCGCCGCGGTTCCAGACAACCGGCACTGTGGCCATTCTGCAACGTTTGCGGCCGGATTTCATACGTCGGCCCCACTGCACATCCGGTGACGCGGCCTCTCGCATATAGCGAGACGAGATACCTGATTGCTTTAGAAGCGTGGATGTGTACGATGGAACCCACGTCAGCGCCCCTTGCGCGACGTGTGTGTTTTTGGCCGCAGCATGTCTGCGGCTTTTCTTCATGCATGAACCTTTTCGGCCCCTACACGAGCTGTCCGGCTTACCAAACGTCGGCGGCACAAAGAGCCGGCAGAGACTCACCGAAGAGCTGGCCCAGAAATCGAACTGGAACTGGCAATCGGCTGGACGCGACCCTGAAGAGCCACTCAGCTTCCGCATCGTGTGTAGCGGCTATCAGAAAAGGAACTGCCATTTTCCGATGCGGATTCAACCGGTCGCTGCAACACATTCGACGCTGCGTGAGCAGCTGGAGCGTTGCAGATGAAGTGATGAGTACGGACCCCAGGATCCGTTGTTCAGGGGTGGTCATCCCCCGCCCGGACGAAGCATCAAATCGGGACCTTCCGGAGGCGCAATGCGTTCGTGACCACCGATGCGGAACTGAGGCTCATCGCCAGTGCGGCAACCATGGGCGACAGCAACATACCCGTGGGTGCGTACAGTACCCCCGCGGCCAAGGGAACGCCCAACGCGTTGTAGACGAAGGCAAAGCCAAGGTTTTGCTTCATGTTCCGGATTGTTGCCTCGGACAATTTCCGTGCGCGGACAATGCCGCGCAGGTCGCCCTTCACCAGGGTAACCTGGGCACTGCTCATAGCGACATCAGTACCTGTCCCCATGGCAATGCCTACATCGGCCTTGGCGAGCGCCGGTGCATCATTGATTCCGTCGCCGGCCATCGCGACAACCTTGCCGTCCTGTTGGAGCTTCGACACCAAAGCCAGCTTATCGGCCGGCTTTACCTCCCCATGGAATTCCTCAATGTCCAGTTTGGCGGCCACGGCCTTCGCCGTCGCAACGCCGTCTCCTGTAGCCATCACAACGTGGATGCCTTCTTCCTTAAGCTTGGCAACCGCTTCCGGCGTAGTCGCCTTCACTGGATCTGATAACGCGAGAATCCCTGCGAGCTCCCCGTCAACGGCCAGATACATTACGCTGGCGCCCTCGGCGCGTAACGCATCACCATCGCTGGCCAGAGCGACCGTCGCAATTCCCTCCGCTTGCATCAGAGCCGTGTTGCCGAGTGCGAGTTTCCTGCCTCCAACAATGCCTCGCACCCCAATGCCGCTTCCGGACTCGAACTGCTCCGCCTTCTCGAGTGCAAGACCTCGCCGACGAGCCGCCTCGACGATCGTTGCCGCAAGAGGATGCTCGCTGCCCTGGTCCAGGCTCGCCGCCAACTGGAGCACTTCGTCTTCCGCGAAACCGTTTGTACCGAGACCGCGCTCGAACGTCGGTCGCCCCTCAGTCAGGGTGCCAGTCTTGTCAACAATTAGCGTATCGACTTTCCGCAGATGCTCAATGGCCGCAGCATCACGAAACAGGACACCGTTCGATGCACCTTTGCCGCTCGCCACCATGACGGACATTGGGGTTGCAAGTCCAAGAGCACACGGACAAGCAATGATGAGGACGGCGACCGCGTTGACAAGACCATACACCCAGCTCGGCTCGGGGCCGAAAAAGCCCCAGACGAAGAAAGTGAGTAGTGAAATACCGACCACCGCCAGAACAAATACTCCCGCTACTTTGTCGGCCATCCTCTGCATCGGCGCCTTGGAGCGCTGCGCCTGGGCGACCATCTGAACGATTTGGGACAGGACCGTTTGAGAGCCGACTTTCTCAGATTCGATGACCAGGCTCCCCGAGGTGTTCATCGTGGCGCCGATGACGTGCTCGCCAACACGCTTGGTCACTGGAATCGGCTCGCCGGTAATCATCGACTCATCCAGGGCGCTCGAACCTTCGGTCACAACGCCGTCGACCGGCACCTTTTCGCCAGGCCGGACTCGAAGCATGTCGCCAACATGTACGTGGGCGAGTGGCACATCCTCCTCGCTGCCGTCCCGGTTGATACGTCGGGCCGTCTTCGGTGCAAGGCCGAGCAGCGACTTGATAGCAGCCGAAGTCTGCGAGCGCGCTTTCAATTCCAGCAACTGTCCGACCAGCGTCAACGAGATGATGACCGCCGCAGCTTCGAAGTACACCCCGATTCGCCCGTGGGCTGTGAAGGTTGCCGGAAAGACATCAGGCGCAACCGTCGCGGTGACGCTGTAGAGATAGGCAGCGCCCGTGCCCAGTCCAATCAACGTCCACATGTTGGGGCTGCGATTGATGAATGACTGCACACAGCGCTGAAAGAACGGCAGGCCGGCCCAGAGGACGATGGGAGTTGAGAGAACCAGTTCCACCCAACTCTGGGTAGACGCTTCCATCCAGCCAAGGAGATGCCCAAACATGGCCAAGATGAACACCACAGCCGTCAGTGGCAGCGTCCACCAGAAGCGATGGCGGAAGTCAACGAGTTCAGGATTCTCTTCCTCGTCCAACCCTGGAATGAGGGGCTCCAGAGCCATGCCGCACTTTGGGCAATTGCCCGGGTGGTCCTGGCGAATTTCGGGGTGCATCGGGCACGTGTAAATGGCGCCTTCTGGGGCGGCTGCCACGTCCACGGGTGCGGGCGCGACATACTTCAGAGGCTCCGCCTGAAACTTCCCCCGGCACGACTCACTGCAAAAGAAGTACCGGACTCCATCGTGTTCGCTATGGAATTGCGATTCTCCTGTAATCGTCATGCCGCACACCGGATCCTTCAATTGCGTCGCGGTGGTGGGAGTCGCATGGCCATTGTTGTGCTCGTGCACGGCATCGCTTTCAGGCGCAGAAGCATTCGGATTCGCGTGGTGATCATGGGAACATTGGTGGGAGTCCGCGTCTTTACTGCCTTGGTCGCTCATTTTCAATCCTCCAATTCTTACGTCGCACCGTGCATCCACTTTTCCACGCATTGCCCTCACAGCATCCAACTCCGGCGCTGCCGCGAAGCTCGCAGATTTACTTAATAGCGTCGCGGCGCCGCTCATTCCAGCGTCAGCAAGGAGGTGAGAATAAGGGAACGGAATTTATGATAGTCCCCGTACAGTAGTTTGCGCACCCGCCGCGCCCATGGCCGCTTGACGCCACGAGCGGGCCATAACTCGCGCTCGAACTTACGTCGGACTTGCCGAAGGTCACCGTCTGGCCTCATGCCGAAATGGCACCTGAACGCGCTGTCCGGGATGTTCGTGTCGCTTGACCTTCCAACGATGGCAATGTGTAAGCTCGGAACTCCATTTCACCGGGAGTTCTCCATGCAGTTCCACCTCGATAACATGACCTGCGGCGGTTGTGCACGCGCCGTGAGCCGCGCGATTCAGTCGATCGATCCGAGCGCGATCATCACGGCGGATCCGTCAACCCGGCTCGCGCATGTCCAAACCTCCGCGCCGCAAGAACAGATCGGTTCTGCGCTGCGCGAGGCGGGCTTCCCTCCGCGTGCGGGCAAGCCGGAAAGGGGGATTCGATGATGTTCAAGTCAATGCTTGCTGCTGCCGGTCTGTTGCTTGCCCTGATGACTTCCACTGCGCTGGCCCACGGAAACGATGAAGCCTTATCCGTCGGCAAACCTGCCCACACGAAGGACGCTACGCGCACGATCACCGTCTCGATGCTCGACTCCATGCGCTTCGAGCCGCCGACGATCGCTGTGAAGAAAGACGAAACGATCCGCTTCGTTGTGAAAAACGCCGGCAACGTACGTCACGAGATGACGCTGGGCTCGAAACAGGAACTGAAGGAGCACGCCGACATGATGCGTGCGATGCCGGACATGATGGATCACGACGCCAATAGCGTGACGGTCGAACCTGGGCAAACCGGTGATCTGGTGTGGCGATTTTCCCATGCTGGTGTGTTCGATTTTGCCTGCCTGCAACCCGGGCACTTCGAGGCAGGGATGAAGGGGACGATCACCGTCAAGTGACGCCACTAGCGGAAGGGGCGTCGTCTGAAAAGCGGGAGTATCCGGTTCGGTCGCTCGGCTATGCCGCTGAGCGCCCGCAATCGCCTATCACTCGACAAGGCCGCATGGCAGGCATGGAAGGGCCAGCAGACGCTCGAATGCCTAGGCGAAGGCACCGATTAATGTCCGTAGATGGCCGGGTTGAGGCGGTGCCATCCGCAACTCGCTCGTCGGAGACCGGCCATTGAGCGAGTGCGGACGAGACCTCGGCTAACCAAACTGGACGACGACCTCGAGCGGCCGCTGGTGGCCGGTCAGCGACCGCTCGCTAACCGGCCGCCCGAGCATCTACACCTTAGTCTGTTCCGCCATTTCAAGTGCGTCATCTACCTCAATGCCGAGGTAGCGCACTGTACTTTCAAGTTTCGTATGGCCGAGCAGCAACTGGACAGCCCGGAGGTTCTTCGTGCGACGATAGATCAACGACGCCTTGGTCCTACGCATCGTGTGGGTGCCGTAGGCGGTGTCGTCGAGGCCGATTGACGCGATCCACCGATGAACCAGCCGGTCGTACTGTCGTGTCGACAGGTGCGGAGAGTCGTGAATCCGGCTTGGGAACAGAAATTCGGTTGCATGCAGCCCCGCATACTTTATCCACGCCGCGACGCTTTCGCGGGTCTGCTCGGTAATCTCGAACTGCACCGGCCGTTGTGTCTTCTGCCGCATGGTCGTCGCGCGGCTGGCATTCAAATGGATACGCATCCTCTATCGTTGCTGGCGAACCGGGACACGCTACGACGAAAGCGTTTATCTAAACGCATTGAGGAAGCGAGGCTCCACTCTTCTTGCAAGCATCTCGCTTCCTCCTCCAAAAGCTTGACGGACTGACTCAGGGCGTGAAGCAGTCCTCCACACCGCCATGACCCGATGGGTGCTTACGAGGGCGCAGCGGTCAATTGGACCCGGACTGACGTCCTGTTGCACGGACAACGAAAGGAAAAGGAGACTGCGAATCGTTGTCGTTTATTTTATATAAAAATCAACGACTTATAGGATTTTTTGATTGGTTATGCGATAATTCGCGCGTTGATTTTTCTGGTCTCCGCGTGTAGTCGGAGACGTCCGGAGCCTGACGCATGAGCGCTAAACATACGATCGAAATTGAGCACCACGCGGCGGCCCAACGCAGCATCATGGTAAGTGTTTGCGTGAACCTGCTCCTCTCATTGGCGCAAATTGTCATTGGCGTGGTCGCGAGGTCACAGGCTTTGCTATCCGACGGTGTCCACTCGCTGTCAGACCTCATTTCGGATTTTGTTGTGCTGTTCGCAGGTCAGCAAAGCAGGAAGGGTCCCGATGACGACCATCCCTATGGACATCGACGCTTCGAGAACGCTGCATCTTTCTTTCTTGGACTGCTTCTGCTTGCCGTCGGCGCTGGAATGCTCTGGACCGCCGTAGTGAAGTTCCGCCATCCCGAGGCGATACCACGCGTGCACGTGGCAGCCTTGTGGGTCGCATTGGTCGCGCTTGTCGCGAAGGAACTGCTTTTCCGTTACATGCTCGCAGTTGCCAGGCGCGTTCGGTCGAGCATGCTCGCCGCGAATGCCTGGCACGCACGGTCGGATGCCGCCTCGTCGCTGGTCGCAGCTGTCGGCATTGTCGGCAGCCTGCTCGGCTACCCGATTCTTGATCCTGTCGCGGCCCTTATCGTGGGCGTCATGGTGGCCCGCATGGGTTGGCAATTTGCATGGGCCGCTTTGAATGATCTCATGGATCGCGCGGCAGACGAGGACGAGGTCGCTGCTATCCGGGAGACGCTGGCTGCAATGGCCGCCCTCGCAGGCTTCCACGACCTTCGAACGCGCAAGATGGGCGACATGATCGTGGTTGACGTTCACCTCGAAGTGGATGCAGGGTTGTCACTGGTCGAGGCACATGAAATCTCGACGGCTGTGCAGCGCGAACTTGTCGAGAAGCATCCGGTACTGAGCGTCATGACGCATATCGACCCTGTTTGCGGGCCGACGCTCGGAGAGGTAAATATTAATCGCCACGAACTCGCGCTTCGCTTGTCAAGCTGACACAAGTAGCCAGTCCTCTGCTGGAACCGAGCCGGTTCCAGGGTTTGTGCTCGGCGTCAGCTACCGCGATGCCGTAAGCCCATGAACATGTATGCGCCACGTCAGCTACCTGTGTCGTTGCCCGTCGCGCATTCGCGTGGGTTAATGTAATGGCACTCTGCTAACGAGCAAAGGGAAAAACCATGGGTAGCTCTGGAACCCGTTACGGATCTATCACGCAATTCTTTCACTGGTGTACGGCGATACTTGTCCTCGTCGCATTTGTCTACGGGCCAGGCGGACCCGAACAGCGCGTGTATTCGTCCGTCCACGAGATAGACCGGCGACTCCACGAGACGCTTGGATTATGTGTGTTCGCGCTCACCGTCATCCGCTTGCTGTGGCGAATGATTGATACACGTCCCGAGCCACCCTCCGTTTCACGCTGGATGGGTATCACGGCAATAGCCGTCCAATCCATGCTTTTTCTGCTTCTGCTCGCACTTCCGATGACTGCCGTCGCTGGCGCGTGGCTCGAAGGACATCCCTTGACGCTCGTCGCCGGTGCTGATATTTCACCCCTGTTCGGCACTTCACATGACACGGGCGCAGCGCTTGCTGCGGTCCACAAATGGCTCGGCGACACGATCATGTGGCTTGCCGGATTTCACGCGTTCGCTGCTCTTTACCATCATATTGTCCTCAAAGACGACGTCCTGATCACGATGCTTCCTCGCTGGCTTCCTGCAAGACGGGCAAGAAGCCGGTGAACCCTCGAAACGCCGCCGATAGATTGCCGCCCGCGCGCCGGACTGCGTCCAGAGCAGCAGCTCCGTTACCGACAACCCAATCGGACGACATCATGGCCTCCAGAAAGGAACTCAAGCGTTACCGTGCGCATCTTGCCGACGAACGACATAGCGCGGCGATCTATGAAACGCTCGCGCGCGTCGAAAAAGACTCTGACCGGAAGCAGGTCTTCGGCGAGCTCGCCGCAGCGGAGCGAACCCATGCAAAGGTATGGGCTGACAAGCTGAAAGCGAACGGACAGCCCGTCCCAGACGGGCAAAGTGTCAAGACTTTCATGATGAAGAGTCTGGTTCGTGTCTTCGGTCCGAAATTTGTGCTGCCTACGCTTGCAGCCGCCGAATTTGCGGACCGGAATAAATATGCGGGCAACCCGGAGACCGCCACAATGTCCGCAGAGGAACGGCAGCACGCTAGCGTGGTGCAGGGCATGGTGAACGCGGACAAGCCGGAACCGACCAAGGGGGCCGAGATTGCCGAAGCGGAATCCTGGCATCGCGGCGTGTCATCTGGCAATGACCTCCGCGCCGCCGTGCTCGGTGCCAACGATGGACTGGTATCGAACTTCTGCCTGATCATGGGTGTAACTGGCGCCGGTACAGGCAACAAGGCGATTCTGCTCACGGCACTGGCGGGACTGATCGCAGGCGCCTGTTCGATGGCACTTGGAGAATGGCTGTCCGTCACCAATGCACGCGAACTTGCGAAAACGCAGATCGCCCTGGAAGCCGACGAACTTGAACACACTCCGGACGCGGAGGAGCATGAACTGAGGCTCATCTACCGCGCCAAAGGCCTGGAGCGCGACGAAGCGAAGCGCGTGGCAGCACAGATCATGCGCGACAAGGACAAGGCACTGGACGCGCTCACGCGTGAGGAACTCGGGTTGGACCCGGCGGAACTCGGTGGCAATCCGTGGACTGCAGCGGGCTTTTCGTTTTTCTTGTTTGCGGTCGGGGCCATCTTCCCGGCGATGCCATTCCTGTGGACGTCCGGCACCCCGGCGATCGTGCAATGCATAGGCCTGAGTATTATCGCATTGGCGGCCATCGGCGTATTCACATCACTGTTCAATGGACGCAGTGCCAGCTTTTCCGCGATTCGCCAGGTCGTCATTGGGCTTGTCGCTGCTGGGTTCACATTCGGCATTGGGCGTCTGTTGGGTGTGTCGGTTTCGTGATGAACAGAGGGACGAAAGAATACGCCGTGCCTCGCGATCATTGCTGGTCGCCGACGAAATGATCGGCGAAGCTCTGGTTGAGGCCGTGAGGCGAGGGCGATCGATTCACGTGGCGGGGCGAGGTCGAACTGGCTTTCACCGACGCCGTTTATAATCTGGTACTGCTCGATCTTAGGCGTGTGCCCCGAGGCAACTATGGTACGCACGCGCGGATGTTTGCGTCGCACAGTCCGGACCAGTTCAATGCCATTCATGCTGCCCTGCATGACGGCGTCTGTGACCAGGAAACTGATACGGGAGCCGCTCGCGAAGTGCGCGAGCGCCTCGTCTGCATTGCCCGCCGTAATGACCCGGTAACCGATGGTCCGAAAAAGCTCTGCCGTCGCTTCCAGGACTTCGGGTCGTCATCGACGACCAGTACGGTTTCCATCGCATGCCCGTCCGCTCTTCCGGCGGCATTGACTTCATCGACCGGAAAGAAAAGCGCGACGGTCGTTTCTGAACCGGGCTCGCTTCCGATCGTCATGCCGCTGCCCGGCTGTGAGACGAAGCCGTACACCTGGCTCAGCCCCAGTCCGGTTCCCTTGCCCGGTTCCTTTGTCGTGAAGAAGGGCTCAGTCGCCCTGGCGACTACCTCCTAAGACATGCCACTCCCCGTGTCCGTAACGCTGACCTTGACATAGCGTCCCGCCCTCAATGTTCCAAGATCGTTATCGCTCAGCCTCGCTGAGGAAACATTGATGCGGATCTCCCCGGCGCCGGTAATTGCATCGCGCGCGTTGACCGGCGACGACGTCCGTAAACCGCACATAGTGCCATGGGAACGGTTCGATGCTCGCAAAACACGCACCTGCGTTCGCGTCCAGGCGGAGAGGGCTCGGGGCGGACCACCTTTCCATTGATATTCCAGCCAACGTGCATTCTCCTGCTTCAGGCGTGCGTTCTCAGCCTCCAGATCCGTTACGGGTGGCCTTTGCCCACGCTTGACTGGCGCGTCCGCCTTACGCGCATCGCCCACCCAGTTCGCTAGCGTCTTATCCGACATCTCCAGACTTCGCGCAACCTCCCGCAATCCTCGCCGGCCCACAATCACCTTCTCGACCGCTGCTGCGCGAAACTGCTCCGTGTGCTTCCGCCTCGGTACCGCTTTCATCGCTTTCTCCCACAAGGCTCATTTATCAACCGTATAGCGTCCGTTTGTCGGGGACCAGATCAACCTGACGCTCGGCAGGGACGATCCGGATGCTGGGCGCATGCCGCTTTCGTATGGTTGCCACCGTAACGCATGCAGGATCGAAAAGCCGGAGTCGACGGTCTTCCGCCCGAATCTAGCGGGAGTTTCCGCCTAAGCACGCAACGTCACGGGCGGGCTTCTTGCTATCCCTCTATACATATCAACCAACGCTCATTGAGTGGAATCCGCATGCGCGTGCTAGGCCGTGTGGTTATGTCAATGATTATCCCGCTAGCCTCCTGCGCCGTCGGACCATCAAGTTCAAGCGATACTGGCTTCGGCGCGTCGCCGGCCATGCCGGCTCCAAGATCGGCATTGGTTCCAATGGTTAACATCGCGCCGGTTCAGGCACGCCCTGAAGGTTTCATGCCCATCGCTCCCGCCGGCTTTGCCGTCACCGAGTTTGCCAGTGGCCTCGCACACCCGCGCTGGCTTTACACGCTGCCCAACGGTGACGTGTCGGTAGCGGAAAGCGACGCACCAAAAGAGCACGATGAAGGCAGTGGCCTGTTCGGCTGGGTCAGAAAGCAGGTCATGAAGCGCGCGGGCGCCGGTGTGCAGAGTCCCGATCGCATCGTGCTACTGCGCGACGCGGACGGCAGCGGCGTCGCAAAGACGCAGACCGTGTTTCTGCGCGGCCTGCACTCACCGTTCGGGATGGCGTTGATTGGCAATCAACTCTATGTTGCCGATACGGACGCTCTGCTGCGCTTCGACTATGTAACGGGCGCTACCCAGATTACGAGCCGCGGCGTCAAGGTCGCCGACCTGCCGGCGGGGCCGATCAACCATCATTGGACCAAGAATATTTTGGCGGATCGCTCTGCCAGGCACCTGTACATCACCGTCGGATCGAATAGCAACGCGGGAGAAAACGGAGTCGAAGCCGAAGAAGGTCGAGCGCGAATCCTTATATTCGATATCGACACAGCCTGCTTGCGGCCCTATGCGACAGGATTGCGCAATCCCAACGGACTTGCCTGGCAACCGGATAGCGGCGCATTGTGGACAGCAGTCAACGAGCGCGACGATCTAGGCAACAATCTTGTTCCGGACTACATGACCGCCGTGAAAGATGGCGCGTTCTATGGCTTTCCCTACAGCTATTACGGCCAGCATATCGACACCCGCGTCAAACCGCAGCGCCCTGACCTGGTTGCACAGGCTATCGTGCCCGACTATGCCCTCGGCAATCACACGGCCTCGCTGGGTCTGGTCTTCTATGACCGGACGCTGTTCCCGGCTCACTATCGCGGAGGCGCTTTTGTGGGTCAGCATGGATCATGGAATCGCAAGCCGCGTACCGGATACAAGGTGGTGTTCGTGCCATTTGTCGATGGAAAACCTGCCGGGGTACCTGAGGAATTCCTGAGCGGCTTTCTGACGGCAGATGGCTACGCCGTGGGTCGACCCGTTGGCGTCGCGCTTGACGCGCACGGCGCGTTGCTCGTGGCTGACGACGTCGGTAACGCTGTATGGCGGGTATCGCCGCGTAACGACGTGAAATCGGCGGATATCCCGCCGGCAGGTAAATGACACGACGCTGACTGCTTGTTCCGAAGCCTTCCAGCCTGATGCGATCGGCTCAAGCCGACCCGTTGTTGTCCTTCAGGCTGACGTTGCGAACGGCAGATAGTTGACGTACTGCGGCCGGCCGGTGACGTAAATCGGCCATCAAATATCCAAAATGAACTCCTAAGCCTCGACACCGCTAGCGCATGGGACGTGGCGCAGTGCGCAGCCTCGGCTTTGGGCCCGGGCCGTCAGATACCGAACAAGTTGCGCTGAATCTGACGCAGATGCCCTGTCAACACCTCGCCAGCCTCATCTGCATCGCGGTCACGTAGCGCTTCGACAATCGCCCGGTGCTGTGCTTCGTATTCCTTGCGTCGCTCGGGCGTTAGCGAGTGGCGCTTGAGTCGCCCCCATTCGCCCTGTTCGCGAACTCGATTGGTCAACTCAAGCACTTTTAGGAAGAAAGTGTTGTGTGTCGCCAGCGCGAACGTACGATGCAACTCGCCGTCCCAGTGCTCAAATTCTTCTACCGTTTGCGCCGCTTCGGACCGCTCGATGCATTCCATCATCCGCGCGAAGTCGGACGACGTGGCGTTGCGCGCTATCAGCTTCGGCATCAGCGGTTCGATGAGAAGCCGCGCCTCCATCAGCTCAGCGGGGCTGGTCTGTGTTTCGGAAATCTCGTTGATGACGATTTCCGGCGGCGGCAATGCTTTCGCAGCACCGGGAAGCACAAAGGTTCCACTGCCCACAGACTGCGTAATCAGGCCACGGTCCTTCAGGTCCTGCAGGACGCGCCTTACAGCGCCACGCGACGCACCGAACTGCTCGCTCAATTGACGTTCAGCGGGCAGTTTGACGCCGTCACCCATACGGCCAGACGCAATCTCATCGTAGAGATACGCCGCCAACGCTCTCGCACCGGTCGCCCTCACTGGGCTTTTCGCCTCGACTTCTCCCATCGCAATGCTCCCCTGTTGCATTGACTAAATCTTACCACATCATGTACCAATTGGTTGATTTATTGGTTAACCCCTACTTGCAAGAGGTCCAATATGGTTCTACAGTACGTCATACGCAAACCAATTGGACTAACTCAGGAGCCAATTCATGAAACTCGCAAACCTCCATGTTGACGGCGCAGCGCTGATTGCAGTCGTGGATGTCGACAAATCGGTCTTCTGGCCAGTGTCGGCGTTGGTCCCGGATTTTAACGGCGATATGGTCCAATTGGTCCAGTCATTCAGCCAATTCAAGGGAGACCTTCGCCCGCGCGGCGAAGGCCGTCCGCTGAGCGACGCCACCGTACTTGCGCCTATCGACCAGCCGCGTCGCAATATCTTCTGCGTGGGCAAGAACTATCACGAGCACGCGGCCGAATTCCAGAAATCGGGTTTCGACAGCAGCGCCAAGGACGGCGAACACGCCCCGGAAGCGCCCGTCATCTTCACCAAGCCGGCAAGCACCGTCATTGGACCGGGCGTCAAGATTCCCCGCCACGTCGGCGTCACCAGCCAGCTCGACTACGAGGCGGAGCTTGGGGTCGTTATTGGCAAGGCAGGCCGTGGAATCAAGAAGGCGGACGCAATGGGGTACGTTTTCGGCTATACCGTAATCAACGACTTTACGGCCCGGGACCTGCAAAAGCTCCACCGCCAATGGTTCATCGGCAAGTCGCTCGACGGTTTCTGTCCGATGGGACCGTACCTTGTCACCGCCGACGAAGTCGACGGCCAGAACGTTGACGTGAGGTGCTGGGTGAATGGCGAACTGCGCCAGAACTCGAACACCAAACAGCTAATTTTCGACATCCCGACGCTTATCGAGACGCTGTCCGCTGGTATCGAACTGCAACCGGGCGACGTCATCGCAACCGGCACACCGGCGGGCGTTGGTATCGGCTTCAACCCGCCGAAGTTCCTGCAACAGGGTGACGTGGTTCGCATCGAAATCGAGAACGTCGGCGTGCTGGAAAATGAGGTGGGTGAATGACAACGACTCTGGTCAAGAACATCGCGGTCGAAGTCGACGGCGATGGACAGGCGGTAGTCTGTATTCACGGCCTCGGTGGTTCGTCGAATAACTGGACCCCAGTTCTTTCCGCCTTCGAGGGTATGAAAGTCGTCCGTCCCGAGCTGCCCGGTAGCGCGCGTTCGGCGCTCCCTTCACAACCGCTGTCCATCGACCTGTACGTCGAGACGTTAGCTGCTGTGCTGGGCGAACTGGGCATCTCGAAAGCGCACGTCGTCGCACACTCGATGGGCACTATCGTCGCGGAGCATCTGGCCATCAAACACCCAAAACTCGTGAAGAGCCTGGCGCTGTTTGGGCCGCTGCTTGCCCCTCCGGACCAGGGTCGCCCGGGCATTCAGGCTCGAGCAGCGCTGTCGCGAGAGAAAGGCATCGCGGGCGTGCAGGAAATTGCCGACGCAATCGTCAAGGGTGCGACGAGCGCTGAGACGAAGGCTCAGCGTCCAGTCACGGTCGCACTGGTGCGGGAAAGCGTGATGCGCCAGTCGCCGGAAGGCTACGCGCAAAGCTGCGAGGCACTGGCGGGCGCGCAAGCAGCCGAAGTCGAAAAGATTTCCGTACCGACGTTGCTGGTCACCGGTGATGAAGATGGTGTGGGTCAACCGGCCGCGGTAAAGGCAATTGGCGAGCGCGTCGCTGGAAGCAAGGTCACAGTCCTCTCAGGCTGCGGTCATTGGACGACCTTCGAAAAGCCCGCCGAATGTGCCGCAGAGCTCAAGGCCTTCTACAAGTCAATGCAGTAAGTCCCCCACCTATCGGAGGAGACATGAACAGAATCGCTTTTACCAACGTAAACATTTTCGACGGCACTGGCGCCGACCCGTATATCGGCGAAATTCTGGTCGAAGATAATCGGATTACACGTGTAGCAAAGAACGGCGAGAGGGTGAATGCAGCTGGAGCGCACACCATCGACGGGCGCGGACGGTTCATCATGCCAGGCATGACCGAGGCGCACACCCACTTTTCGTGGAATGACCAGCCTTCTTTGTCGGCAATTCAATTCATGCCGCCGGAAGAACACATCCTGTGGTGCGTCAGGGTGGCAAAGCGCTATCTCGAAATGGGCTTCACGTCTGCGCTCGGCGCTGCTGCCGCGAAGCCGCGCCTGGACGTCGTGTTGCGCAATGCAATCAACGCCGGCGAGTTCCCTGGGCCGCGCTATCTGGCCGGCAGCCAGGAAATTACGACACTCGGAGGTCTGGGTGATAACACGTTGCCTCATCTGCCGTTCCGTGAACTGAACTTCGGTGAGGTTGTCAGCGGGCCAGAAGAAGTGCGACGTGCTGCGCGCATGTTCATCAAATACGGCGTTGACCAGCTGAAAATCAACCTCTCAGGTGAATACATCGCAGGTATCCCCGCAGAAGTCTCGCCCTTCTCCGAGGAAGAAATAGCGATGCTGGCTGCGGAGGCGAAACGCGCAGGCAAGCGAGTTGCCGCTCACGCCCGCTCAAGCGAATCGGTCAAGCAGTGTGTCCGTCACGGTCTGGAGCTGGTCTTCCACGCAAGCTTCGCGGACGAAGAAGCGCTCGACATGCTCGAAGCAAACAAGGATAAGCACTTCGTGGCTCCCGGAATTGGGTGGCTTGTCAGCACGCTGTACCACGCCGAGAAGTGGGGCATCACGGAAGAAGTCGCGACCAAAATGGGGTACGCGCGCGAACTGGAAATCGCATCGGAGACGCTCACCAAGATGCACAAGCGTGGCATCCGGATTCTCCCGGGCGGCGACTACGGTTTTGCGTGGATGCCGCATGGTACGAACTCCCGGGACCTCGAGCATTTCGTGAAATACATAGGCATGACGCCGAAGGAAGCACTGTTGTCGGCAACCAGCCTTGGCGGCGAACTGATGATGCAACCGGACAGCATCGGGAAACTGGCGGCAGGGTATTACGCAGACATCGTTCTGGTCGACGGCAACCCGCTTGAAGACCTGAAAGTGCTGCAGGACCCGGCGAGGATTTCCCTGGTCATGAAAGACGGTGAGCTTATCAAGAGCTGCTACGACATGAAGGCGCCGGAGGGTGCCATCCACGTCACCGGAGGAAACGAGCCTATGAGGGATGAAGGCGTCAAGAAGGCAATGCACGCCGAATCCCGCTGAAGTCCCGCCGCGATATTCACTCCAGTCCCGGCTGTTTCCCTGAAAAAATGGAGCCAGCTCTGGCTATACGTTCGGCCTGGGCGTACGAACGTACTTCTAGTTCTACTGGACGGGGTAGCCCTACGAGAGTCACGGGATGAGGGAGCGGCGGGCCCGCTCTCTCAGACTCAGCCAATCTCCTTGGCCCGTGCAGCACCCGGAGCGTTTGAAAGTGGCGCTTTGAGACTCACATCTTCCTCAGCCCCCGTGAGACATCGACGGTCGTCGCAAAAGGGCTCCATTGCCGACGTTCAAGATGCATACGCGAACGTCCCCTCATGGCCGAACCCGGTCCGATGACGGGAGGCTCCAGAAAGTTACTGAAAATGGGATGACGACAACTTAGCCGGGGATGCCAAAAAAAATCCGGAGGAGGATCTGCTCGACACGCCGCGCGCCCGATTCTGACCTCGCCGCCTCGAGCGGCGTGCGTCCACCCAGCTCAGGATGCTCGGTCGTGAGCCACGCAGCGGCGTCCTTGTCGGATTGCCACACGAGCCTCAGCACCTGCGCGAGCCGGCGCGCCCTGAGCGCCGGCGGCCCGTCGCGCCGGGTGACTAGCAATCTCACGGCGCCAGCCAGTGCCGTGATGGATCGCCCAAGATGCTCCGCGTTAGCGGGCGAGCGCAACAGGTGCGCCGTCTCGCTGTCCTCTCGCGACACCGACACTCCATTCTTTTGTTCCCGGGCCGGGAAACAGCTCCTCATCAGGCGAATCAGTCGCTCGTTAGGCACCGGCGGCGCATCCAGGGCTGCCCGGAACGCTTCGAACGCCTCTGGCGACACCGGCAATCCATGCGTTCCGACGAATTCGTTGCTTGCCTCGCGCTCGTCAAATCCTTCGCGCGAGCCGAACTCCGGGTGTGCGACCTTGATCCACTCGCCAAGGGTCTCTTTGACGCAGCGCTGGCACAAGTCGAGGCGCAACTCGTTGCCGTCACCGAACACTGAACCAAAGCCGCCGCGCCAGGCAAGCGACACCTTCTCGTACCACTCATTGTCGTCACCTCCATCGGAGGTCATCCGGCGACCACACCGATCGCACGTACACGCAGCCACCTCGCGGACGGTCTTCTCACGATATTCGAGGCTCATGGTTCACGCTTTCACAAGGACGTCGTTGCCCGACGGCGCTCAGATCTCAATGCGACGAGGAGGTATCACAAACCGGTTTCCAAGCTCATGTTGTCACCTTACCTATAGCTCTACGTGGCCACCCACGCGGCAGTAAGCCGAGCCGCACCGCTGTAGCTGTCGGCAGCCGGAGCAGCACCGTGTCGACTGGAGACCCGGCCAGCGAGCCGCCGCGGCCGACGCCAACGTCAAGCTGCACACCGTCGAGCTCCAAATACACGAAGTCCTCCGCGTCCAGCAGCTCCTCATACAAGTGCCAGCCGGGCGCGCCGTCCTCCTGCTCTTGACGCTCGATTGTGACTTTTGTGCTCATGGCTCCTCCGACCCGCCCTCGTCGGTCTTCTTCTGCGACAGCCGCCGCACCTGCTTGATGCCGCGCTGGATCGCGTCAGGATCCGACCACTTCGTGTCACGTTTCCAGTCAGGAGGCAGGATGCCAAGCTGCCGCGCAGTCCCGGAGGCCAACTCTAGCCGGACAGTGCCTGCCCGCTGGTAGGGCCCGTCGATCATCGTGATGTCGACTCTCACACCCTCGAACTCAAGATAGACGACATCGTCCGCTTCGCACAATTCTTCATAGATCTGCCACGGCGGCAAATTGCCGTCCCGGTCCTGCCAACGGAGCGTTGCTTTCGTGCTCATCTCGCTACCTCCGTGCCTTCAGCCAGAGCGCCCAGGCGGCAAGGCCGCCGCCCGTCGCCACAACGATGGCAAGTGCGAAGATGAGGCCGATTTCGAGGCGCATTTTGGTCTCCGGCTATTGGTCTTGCAAAAGTTTAATCCCGGGCAGCTTGGGAAGGCGGGAGCGGTTTTACACCATGCGAGGCCGCGGCATGGTGCAAAACGGTTCCGGCCGCCGACATTCACTCTGACGTACCTCGCCAAGACGCCTCTTCAGTTTTGTTCGTGCTCGGGGCAACGCGTCCTGATCCACTGGTCTCGAATAACACGGCCTCGATTGCCGCACACTTCGCAGAGCCGCGCACTGATCATTTCTGCGAGTTCGATCATTCCCTCCTGTACCGCGTTGTGGCCATTGGCATAGAAGCGGAGTACGCCGAATTTCTCCTTGACCTGCGTGGCAACAACTTGCGGAGCACCGTTTGCGGTCGCATTCTGTAGCGTCGCGCAGAGGACATCGATCAGGTCAAACCAGCCATCCGCGCACTCGAAGCCCCAGCTCGCAAATGCCGACGGTATGGCAGGCATGTCGGGATCGTCCGGATTGGCAATCGGCTCGACATTAAAGATCAGCGCGTAGGCGGCACGCAACTGGGCACTCAATTCTGGTCTCACCTCGTCTCTCCGTTGTTAGCGCATTGACGCACGCAGAGCGTGTCTAGTGTTTCGTCGATCGAGTTCGTCGGGGCGTAGAGGTTCCTGCGTTCCCCTCTCGGCAACATAGCGCGGGGGCCAGCCACGAAGCGGTCCCGACTGCGACCCTCTAGGCGGTTAGCCATTTCGTATTGTTGAGAACAGCGTTCACCGCCCGCTTCTCCATCTCGACCCGGGATGGGATTTCGAGCTTTACGCGCATGGTGTTTGTGCTCCAGTGGTTCTCCGCGGATGCACGCTACGAACGCATCACGCAAACACGCCGTGCTCGATACGTCCCAGCGCATCCATCACGCTCTCCGTGCCAACGTCGGTGTCTACGAGGCTCAGTGGCGTGGCGTGTTCCAGGGCAATAACCGGTGTCTTAAGCCAGGCGAGTGCCAAATCGAGATCGTCAAACACCTCGGCAGCGCGAGCCAGGACACGCGCGAGGCGCACCAGTCTAGCCGAGTCGTCAGGGCTCCACCCTTTGGTTGCCATAGGTGCCTCTTGTGTATCGTAAGTCGCGAACATCATTGTGCAGCACCGTTCGCCGATGTTCGTTCAACTCTCAGGGGAATCGCAGATTGGTTGGTCCCGTTGAGAGCACTACGACACTCTCCGCCTCATGTGTCACATCGCTGTATCCCTCTTCACGCCTGGCACGCGGTCCTGGGTACCAAACGTCGTATCTTTCGCCAGCGTAGGTGCCCCGCTCGTGTGTCCATAATTGGCTCGGAATCACAACCTCTTGAATTTCATCAGCTTCATCACGATCGGAGTATTCGCCCAAGAAGAGCACACGGCTACCGGGGTCTGCCTGTCGAAGCAGGTCGATAAGTTCGCCGACTGTCATTTGTGCGCCTCAAAAATTTGCAGCTTTTTACTGACCATCGACTATGGCAATTCGGTTAAAAACCGGCGCCAAACCGCTCAACAACGCTGCGTGAAAGCCACGTCTAACTATTCGGCCCATGCTCATGTGTACACCCCGTGGTCAATGCGAACGAGCAGCGTCATGACACTTTCAACGCCGTTCGGGTCGTGCAGGAGGTCGAGCGGCCGGCAACGGTCCAAGGCAATGGCTGGTGTAGCGAGCCAATGCTTTGCTGCTTCCTTCGACCCCAGCACGCCGATCGCCTTCGCCGTTACGGTGGCCAGAATGGATCCTTCCTTGAAAGCCCGAGCAGCTGACAAAACTTGCTTCACTTCCCTGTGCATGAGTGCTTGTAGTGGCGTCATATTGCCGAGCGACATGTTTGGCGACGTGAGAAATTCCCACTTGCTCCATCCGGTCAGGCCATCGAGCCGTCGGACTACCTTCGCTAAGTCCTTGCGGTCGAGATCCCTCACCAGGAAGAACGCCGGATAGCAAGGCTCGCCCTCTATATCGACACTGAAAATCCGACCGGCGGAGACTGCTCTGCTCAGTTTCCGCTCCGAAATTCCCGACGCCGCACAGTACCTCGACGTGCGTAGCAACTTCCCGTCGTCAACAAGAGAACGGCGCTCGCCCATGCGAAGGTCCGGAGCGAGTTTGGCGCAATTGGCCTCCTCAGGGCTCGGGCCATGGATTGCGCGGAGATCGATGTTCAACGCGGTGGACATACCAACGACTTCCATAATGCGGGTTTTGAGGAGTCGCCCCAGTTCGGCATCAGGAACGTCAAGAAACGCGAGAGTTGCCACGGGGTCGAACAAAACTGCCGCCACGGCTTCGACGTGCACGAGATGCAGAAATCGCGCATCGTGACGTGAGAGATTGCCGTGTTCATCACTTTCAGTCCCGGTCATCGTTGTTACTTTGTGGACCACTAGTTCTTATCTGTCCATGTCCTGGATATAGGCAGGATGGACGTCGGAGTATGAAGTCACGCCATTGAGTTCGCGCCAGCACTCCCAAACGTATTGTGCGTTTTCATCCCAATCGCTATGGCCTATCAGGTGGTACGCGGCCTGAGCGAGTGGTGCCGCGTAAGACCAAGGGATCAAAGGTGGCAATCGCCGAACTCACTCGACCTGTGGTGTGGTCAGGCAAATCGCCATGATTGCGGCAACCGTAAACGTATGTATGACGTATTGAACGCTCATTCGCGACTACTGCTGTTTGGGGGAGCCCAGATCCTCGGTAGCGCCAGAGCGGACACCTCTAGGTCTACGTCCAGCGGATAGTGTCTAAGAAGCCCCATCGCGACCGATTGAACCAGACCTGGGATAGTAATTTGCTCTGCGGTTGCGAGTACGTTCAGGAAACCACGCGTCTCCAAGACTGCTTTCGTACGCTCGGCCGGCGTTGTCATTATTGTGCACCGGCGAGCAACAGCTCGGTGACGTCGGTGTAAGACGCCACTTCATTGACCTCGCACCACCGCTCCCATACATACTGAGCGTCGATATCCCGACCACTTTGACCTATTAGTTGGTAGACGCGACCTGTATGAGTCGCGCCACGTAAGGTCAAGGGGTCGAAGCTGCATAGCATCGAGCTAACTCGGCCAGTATGGGCGGGACGCTTTTTGCCGACGAAATGCCTGGATCCCTCCGCCGTCTCAAGGATGCGCCAATGTGACAACGAGACCTCGGGTTCTTCGCTCACAGGTGCGACGTTCCAGATTGGCATTGCTGCCTCCATTCAAGGCCGAGCGCCGCCCGGCTAAAACAGCCCCCGATTGCACTCAACGACTTAACGGCAGCACCGCCTCATGCCGCCCAAGCTGTGACGAAGCAACGGTCTGCCCGGTACCGACCGCACTCTGCTGTAGCGGAGCACCTCGCGCTCAACATCATGTTTCTGCGCCACTTTGGCGGCCCACCACCGGCTGGCGCGTAAATCCCCGCGAAGAAGGGGGGCTGCATCAGGCGACGATCGGCGCGCCATTCAGCGTGTGTTTTCACACGCTATTGACTCTAATATAGACGAGTTTGAAGGAGAGGCAAGGAAGGATGTGGGCGATGCCGAACGGGGGGTTGGTTGCTCAAAGAGCCAGCATGCATTGCTTTGCGGCGGCTCGCAGGTCGGATCGGTCCAAAAATAATTCAAGACCCTCGAATGCCGATACCACAGCGCACTGAAGAAACAGAGTGGTTGGGAAGGCGCCGCCTCGAATTTGCGCAGCCAACGCGTCAGGCTCCGCCTGCGCGCCTATGACAGAGAGGCGACGCGCGAGCTCTTCCCACGTTAGCCAAGGGCGAAGCTCGAGTTCATGCCGAACCAAGACCGCTGCGCGGTGCTCCCAGTCTCCGCGGACCTTTAAGGCAGAATCCCAGTGCGCCGGGCAATCGGCCTGAACCGCAACCAGCGACTGCAAGAAGAAACTGAACCGGAAGGTCCCGCGCTGGATCTTCCCTTCGACGGAGCGAGCAGACTCATCCAGGCCCAATCGAGAGAGTTCGGAGGCCAGCCCCGCATAGCTGACGTCCTTGCGGACGAGCAGGACCCGCGCTGCGCGAGAAGCCAACTTTGACCAGATTTCGATTCGTTCCACCGAAAGCCCTTGTTTATTTCCCAAATTCCGGCTAACATTCGCGTGTGGAAATACACGCGGAATTGGCTATCGATTCCCCGTGCTCTCCGCGGCGACCGGGCACAGAAATCACAACAAACCGGTCATTCTACGTTAAGCAGCCGCTTTCGGGGCGGCTGGCGCCGGTGTGCGCGCGCTCGCAGTTTCAGGTTCGGACTCGGTCAAGCCTTGCTCCTTGACCTGTCTCAGACTAAGAAAAGCGCTTGCGGCCCCCAGCGGCAAAATTCGACAGATAGCCAATAGGGGTCCCCACCACGCAGCGTGACGAGCCTTAGTGTGTGACGAAATCATTCCCTAGCAGTTGTGACGGGCATGCGCTTACCCATTCGCTGGCGGTGATTCAGAGAGTGTCTCCGAACACACCGAATACGAACACCAACCACAGCGCAGTCACGCCTTAGCTCGGGTATCACGCTCGTCCGATGAGATGCGTCGACCTGCGAGCAGCTGGCACGCAACGCTACTGCGAAGCAAATCATGTCATGTATAGACGATAGGTTGGTGTTACCAGTGACGACGGATGTCGACGCGGCCGCGGCTGAGCACCTTGCAACATGCTGCATCCCTGCCGTGTTGCCGGGGGAGACGGTTTATAGCTGGTGCGCCCGATTCCATCGCCTGAACTGCGGCGGTGACGTTGGAGCCACCAGTCTACTGTTGTTTGGACACCCCACTGCAGGCCTCACGAGTGGCTTTCCGTCCCGTTTGGTCCATTTTCACAGCATAACCGGAGGAGCATTCGGCACACTGTCTGACGTGCTTAGGCGCGGTACGCTATTCGGGTTTCATGCGCCCTTTTTGCCGAACTACGTCAGGGAGGGAGTTCGTCGTTACTTGCTTTACGGAGGGCCATCTGGAGAGCTAGATCGAACGCTTGGGATCTGGAAGGCCGGACTCAACATAATAAGGCCTCTCAGGTTCTGTTCGGCTTGTGTCGTCGAACAATTGAGTCAACGCGGACATGGGTGGTGGATGGAATCTCATCAGCAGCCGTCGAGTTTTTCCTGTCTCATCCATCACCAGTGGCTCAGAGTTGCCGATCCATCCCTGCGTCCGGTCCTATTGGGCGAGTATTGCTTGCCTGATGTTCTCGATAGTCAAACCGTAGCGAATGGTCTTGATGAGAGCCTGTCCTGCTGCAGGCAGTTGACACGACTTGTTGAGTGGGCGAACTTCATACGGCGGTTGGATGGTCTATGGCTCGACGGCGAATCGTTACGCCATATCTATCGGCTTCAGACCAAGGCTCGAGGTTGGGTCACTTTTAAAGGCGACGTTCAGTTAGAGCAGTTTCGAGACGCGTTCACTGCTTACTACGGGAGTATCCTTCAGCTGTTTCCTGAGAGAATCGGAGAAGTTGGGGGGGGGCGAGGGGGGTCTATCGCAAGATTGCTTATGAGATGGCCCGCACCGCATTATCCAGTGAAACATTTGTTGTTATTGAGTTTCCTCTTCGAGGCGCCAGGCGATTTCGTGGCGCTCTGCGCGAGAGTCCAAGTCATGCGTTCTGGTGGGAGCAGGGACGCCATAGAGTCACCGCTGTGCTCTGGGCGGCAATGTTGATGCGGCTCCCCGCGAGCTAACAGTCCTTCAATTTTCTTGCGGCGACTATCAGCCTGCGGCTCAACATTGATTGCCGCCATATGTGCTTGTGCGGGGCCGCGTGACTATTAGCTCGACGGATCAGACGGCCGGTCTAACATATCAGCTCGCTCTCTAGGCGATAATAAAAGTGCTAATGCTAAGGCGTAGCTTACCGAAGATGCTCGGCCTCTGCCCGAAAACACGTTGTGGAGAGCCGAGTCTCCAATTCGGGCCGTCTCTTTCCGCAAACGAAAGACTTTGCGGAGCCACCATGCGGGACACGCGTTAAAGGCGAGGTCAGTCAAAAACGACAAATCGCTCGGCATTGCTGGATCACCATCATGACGACACAGACCTCGCGCTACCGCCTGTTCTCGAAGGCAATCGTCGATGCGCGTGACATTGTCCAGTAGGGGGTGCCGAAGAAACCCGGTCATTACATCGCAAACGCTTCGGAGAACTGGATACTTCTCGAAATCTGCTGCTGAGGCAGGCGTCCGCTGTGAGGCGACAGTTGCCACCGGGATCAGTGTGTCTTGTGCTGGCCAACCATCAAGAGCCAGCAGTGGGGTCGCATGGACCGGACACCAGTAAATGCCGTCTAGTTGGTGTTGTCGATGCCAAAAGGGAAATCCGAGGTTTCGCACCTGCTCCGGGAGGCATTTTTTACAAAGCTGAAGACGTGTGCGATGTGAATACGGTTTGATTTTCGTCCGATGCATCCGCCTATAAAGCCACGGGGCCGCGACCGCTGGCGTAGGCATAACTCCCTGGGCCGCAAAGTTCGAGTGATCGAAAAGAAATTCAAATACGGACTTGCCGGAAGTCGATGCGAGGGCCTCGAGGTACGCTTCCGTCTGATGGTGGCGACCAGTTGCGGGCCTGTGTTTCTCTTCCAGCTCGAAGTGAGCGACAAGACTGCGCATCGTCTCAACGCAAGAGCTTCCGATGTTGAGATGGGTCAGTCGACCAATAACCCCTAGAAGAAACTCGTCTTGAGCCGGCTTAAGCAATATGGGCATTAGATGAGCTCGCAGGGTCTTCTAAGACCAATGCGCTGCAGGGTCAACCGAATGGAGCGATTGTCGCGACGCAGCGCCGAAAGGACGGCCGCGAAGTGGCCTATTGTTCCTAGCCTGCAAATTAGCCATGGTCACCTTTGCTGCAACCTTGAGCGAATCAAGGGATGCCTCCTCAGTGAGCCGATAGGTCGCTTCAGCATTGCTGCTCAACAAGTCTTCCAGCATCCCTTACGCACGGCCCTCGATCGAGCACATTGAGTTGCCAAAAAAACCGGCTGCTTTCTAGCCGATTGCCCAATAGCGTCCGACAGGTGCATGCCCAACCTGGGCCACGCTGCGTTCGTATCTCCTTTGCGTGAGCCTCTTGACGCCTCAACGACGGCGGCCCGATCCGTCTGCAATCGTCTGAAGATTGGGCGAGGCACAGCTTGTCTCTCCGGAGATTTTGTCCTACCATCGTATTGCAATTTGTACGGACACAAACGCCCCATCATAGGCAAATATATAGCATACAACGCCCGATTGTCAAGTGGGAATCCTGCTCGCCAGTGAGCGGATCGACAGCCGGACCGGGGCGGTTTCGTCGTCGAGAGATGACGTGGGAGATACGAAATGGGAACCCGGCGCCCAAGCTTCGAGCGTTTGCTCATCATCATGGAACGTCAGCGCGATCCCGGCTGGGGAAGCGAATACCAACCTGCCATCCGGGCAGTTCGAGGAGAAGCACCAAACATCTCTCACGCTCTCACTTTCAGAGCAATGAAGGTGCCGGGGCGCGACATACATGTTCTTTCTGCGCAAGAGAGCCATGCGCTGTTGCTGGCCCTCTATCATCCAGGGGTCGTCGGAGTGCAGGAGCAGCTGGCGATGATGCCTCATGGTCGGCCCCACCCGCTCCACAACTTCCCGGGCGCCATCGCCGGCAAACTAGCGCCACTCAGGGGAATCGTTGACGTCGCAGAGCGCCTCGGATACACCCATCTGCTGCCACGAGTATGGGGTCCAGGCCCCGGTGGCAGACCATGTGAACTCGTATTTCCCTACGTCGGAGACTTCCTATTGGCATTTTGCAAGCCGGAAGGCGACTATTGCTGCATCAATTGGTCGGTAAAGGATAGCGAAATCAGATTCAAGCGCCCAATTGGCACCGGGAAAAGACGCGACCAATTTCCTGAGAGTTTGCTTCCCCGACATGAGTTGGAGTGCACCTACTACGCTGATGCGGCAATTCGCACAATTCTTCTGGCGTCCGATCTCATCGATTGGAATGTTCGCGCAAATCTCCGACAACTGTTTCTTCATCACTGCCGCGAAGTATCCCTTTCAGGCGATGAACAGGCCGAGTTGCTGGCTCGGTTTCATCATTGCCTTGAGACAGAGACGCCGCCCAGCGAACTAATTTTTCGATTGACCGGTGCGGGTAAATATTCCGTTGACGATTGCAGAAACGTGTTATTTCAGGGCATCTGGTTTAGGAAGCTAAGAGTGGACCTCTTCCAGCCAGTTCTGATTGACCGTCCGCTGAGGCCAGAAATGCAGGATGTTCTGGTGAAGTATGCAGACTGGTTCTCGGAGTCCCCATGCTAACTATAGGCGCTCAAATTACCGCCCCTGATGGATTTGGCCAGATTCGAAAAGCGACACGCTATTACTTCACAGGGGATTCGCGGAAAACTCAGCGAGTAGTGCTCGTTTTCTTCGAGGGTACGACGGCTCACGCCCTGACGATTTCACGTGACAAATTTGAAGGTGGTTTGTCTCGGGGCGAACTTGTCGCATCCGAAAACCCTTCCACTTTGCCGCCATGGTTAGAGCGCCTCGAAGGCAAGAACTTGGACAAGATTGATGCCGAACGGCCAAACTCAAAGCTTTCATATAGAGACTACACCGACCGTCGTCTCCTGCAAATTCAGCCGGTTATTGACAACCTGGAAGAATTCTTTTCCGCTGAAGATGTCGATTCCGCTATAAACGCGGCCGCAAAGGTTTGTACGCCGCGCCAAAATGAGACGCGGTATCGCACATGGGTGCTGACGTACATTTGCTTTGGGCGAAATAGATGGGCGCTGTTACCACCGTTCAACAACATCGGTCGCTGGGACCGAAATAGGTGCACAACCAAGAATGGCTGCGCAACCAAGAAGCAAGGCGCTCCATCGAAAGCGTTTGGAAAGGGATACGGCCATCGGATGACCCGCGGCATGGCGGACCTGTGCATTGAAGGCTACGAGCAATTCGAATCACCGGGCAAGACGATGGGGAACATTTACGCAGAAACGATGATTAAGAAATTTGGATGCAAAATCAGGGAGGTGAAGCCATGAAAGTACCTCGCGGAACAAAAGAGTTCTACCATCCGAAAGATGAGCCTTTTCCAACCTTCAGGCAGTTTCAATATATCGTGAACAAAGAGGTTGGAATAGAGAACATACAGAAGAACAGATTGGGATCGGCCCGACATAGAAGAAGTCTTTCTCCTTCGAAGGGGCGGTTCTCCAAAGAGGTGGCTTATCTGCTAGAAGAAGTAGAGTTCGACGGCAATCTCCTCGCAGACAGGCCAAAGGGCTACGTGGAAGGCAGCATACTGCCTCCACTGTGGGAAGTGGTCGCGCGCGACGTGCTGTGCGGAGCAAAACTCGGCATAGGATTTTCCTTCGCAGCGGAGCGAGCGAGCGCATATCGCATGGCGCTTTTCTCTATGGCTGTCCCGAAACAATACCTTTGCGCCCTGTGGGGGATTCGTCTTGAGCCCGGCATGTGGGAGACCCAGGGCCTGCCACCGCATTACAAAACAGACCGCGGTGTCGGTTCGAGCGAAAACCTGATTGCGCCTGAAGGCGCCCGACTGCCCATCAGAGACATCACGCCGGCATATTCCGGGCAGTCCAAAGCGACTGTGGAATCATCGCATCCTCGCAACGTCAGATTCGAAGGTGAACCCCACTACGTGGCAAGCAACCATACGGTCGTCAACCTGGCCAAGCGGGAAATACACGCGCTAATTAAATACAACCACACAGCGGATATGTCGGCGCGCATGCCGATGGAAGCGGAGTTGGCCTCTGTTCTGCCAACCCCTCATGAATTGTGGAAATACTACGAACGAAATCTACGGACTTCAGGCATTCCAATGAGCATCGCGGACGCGGTACGAACGTTCTTGACACCGGTCGGAATGACAGCGCAAACGGACGGGGTTTATCTCGATGACCTGAAGTATCATTCAGATGGGCTAAAAGCGAGTGGTCTGCTCAATCGTGTTGCACGCCTACACCCTAAAAGGATGGCCGTCCAAGGCTACATGCAAGACCTTAATATTCGGCACGTATGGATCGAGGTGGACAATAAGATTTTGCGCTTGGATGCTCAACTACCGATTCGCGGGGACGACGAATCGCTGTCTATATCCATTCTCGAGCTTTCTGAATGGAACGCTGAACGCGCGACGACTGATTCCGCATTCAGAGTGCACAAATTAGCCTCGTTGGCTGAGTCGCTTGACCGATTCGAGCAGGAGAGTGGGATGAGTTGGGATAGCGGAACCCGTAGGGCCGGTCATCCGAAGAAGACCGCGGCCTCCCGTCGGGAGGCGCACGACGTCGACCAATACACCTCCAGAAGGAAATAAGCGGAATGACCGTCAATCAAACTCCATGGGTTTCCCGCTTTACTCCGCTCTTGAATCGAGAGGAAATCCGCAAGCGAGTGGAAGTGCAGCCGGAGCCCATTCCCAACATAGGCAATATGTCAGCGCTCGAAGCCATTGGTCGCTTGGAAAGGGCGTTATCGGAAACGTTCTATCCTAATGCTCAGTGCTTAGACATTCTACTACTATGGGTGGCTATAGCATGGGGTCACAGTCTCGAGATATACGAGAGCTGTCGTGCGTTTGTGGAAGGAGTGCATCGCCCGCATCCGCCACTTCCGGAATTTTGTTTCCCTTGGTGCTTGACAGGTCTAGCGGGTACTGGAAAGAGCAAGTTGTTACTAGCTCTCGAACGCCTCTTGCCCTCTCTTCCCAAGATCCAGGTTGAAGATCTGACGGGCGTCCCACTCACGAGCTACCGATCAGTCACAGTGCGTTCATGCAGCACACCGAGAGGTATTCTTACTCGCTTCGCAGACCGGGAAGGGAGTGTTGATGTATTGACGGAGTACCTTCGTCGATTGGCATACAGGGATGGATGGTCGCTCGTGTTACTGGACGAATTCCAGTTCGCCACGCAAAGTAGTGACGCGAGTGCCCGGGTTACGCAGATGATCCTGGCAATGTGCTACATAGGGGTCCCGGCTGTCTATATCGCGAACTTTAGTCTGCTGCATAAGCTCAACTCGCGCAATCAAGAGGACCGGCATCGGTTGCTTGGGAAAGTTCAAATTCTCTACCCGGATCGCAACGATAGTGAGGACTGGAAAATACTGCTTAGTCGTTTTCGCAACATTATCCCAGACGTCTATACCTTTGACCCCGAAAACGACGCGCAAGCAATCCATAATTTAACTGGTGGTATAAAGCGCAATGTTGTGAAACTTCTTTGCATTGCATTCGAAAGCGAATTTGCGAACAAAAGGGAGGTCGATTATCCAGCGTTGGAAAGGGCCTATAAGAGCCGGGAATACGCGACGTTCCGCGACGATGTGGAGGCTCTGTCCATGCTGTACGGTGACTTTCGAAAGACGCGCAAGGACTTGTGGTGCCCGATAGAGGCCGTGGTAAGCCTGACCGACGACGTTGACCGGCAACAGGAACGTCGGAATCTGGTCGATATGAAGGTGCTGGAGGCTTCCATGACTTGCGAAGAGCGCAAGGCACTGGCAAACCTGTCGAACAAAGCGGTGGTCTCTAGAGCTAAGAAGGGCAGACCAAAGACTGTTTCGAAAGATCCCAATAAGTCCGATGCGAAACAGCTGCAGGAAAACATAGCTTGGTTTTTAGACGAGCTTCATCCGCGTACTTAGAGCCGCTAACACAAGTCGTCAACGAAGCGCGAGCAGATAACGGCAGCAGCCAAGGAAAGCAAAGCACTATGACCCTGATGGCCAGTGGGATGCCGCGCGCGTCTACAACGATGTGCCGTTTCGACCCGAGCTTTCCCCGGTCTGTCGGGTTGGGGCCGGTTTCCTGCCCTCCCGGGGGCTGGCAACACTGGCAGCATCGAGGCTCGCCCGTTCCCAATCAATCTGGTCGTGTTCACGCAACCGGCGAAGCATTGCCAGATGCAGTTGCTCCCACACGCCTGCGGCCTGCCAGTCTCGTAGCCGTCGCCAGCATGTCATGCCGCTGCCGAAACCCAGTTCCTGCGGCAGGTCTTCCCTTGGGATGCCCGTTGGCAGGACATACAGGATGCCGTACAGTGATGCGCGGTCGTCAACTGTGCGCCGACGGCCGCCTTTGGGTGACAGCGTAAATGCCGGAATCAACAGTTCCAGCGCCGCCCACAGTCCTTGCTGATTTTTCTTCTGGACATGCGCCCAGGATACGAAACCTTGGGCTTGATGTCCAGGCTGTGTTAGCCGCTCTTAGCGTGAGTTTCGCTTGGGGCCCCGTGGTGGTGCTAGGACCCTTGATTGTCGGGGTCTCGACAGACTATCACGTAAACTTTCGATGCGCGGAGCACCGTAGAGGGGGTCCGACAGACTTTCGGCGCATTTTGTCTACTCTTGCCTAACTACTCAGCTTACGGACAGTCCGGTCGCTGGAGCCGAGAACTTCATGTAGTTTCTTCGACAGCTTTAATTGTCCCGTTTCACAACAAAGTCTGCACCAACGGCCCGCGCCGCATTCACGCGCAACAGAGTCTGCTCCAAACGCCGAAATCGAGCTGCGGCGCACCATTTCGGATTGTCAGTAACGATTGACCGGAGGGTTCTCGCCGATCTGGCATCGCGACGCGGTGACCTTCAAATTAGCGTCTGATGGGGGCGGGTAAACGTTTTGTTATGCGACACCCGACGGTGTCTAGCATTCACCTCGAAGGCGAACTGAAGCTCACGCTGAATACGGAGAAGACCCATATCACACACGTGAACGACGGCTTCGTCTTCCTCCGTCACCGCATCATCCGCAAGCGTGGACCACGCGGTCGCATGCGGCCGGTGACGACCATTCCGTGGGAGAAGTATCGGGGCTTTGCCGAGCGGTTAGTCAAACAACTGTCGGGCAATTACGGCGATGAACCTAAAATTGCGGCGCATGTCGGATTGTCGAGCGAGTGGTCTTGCGTCGGCAAAACGCGGCGGAAATGGTCGGCGCTCTGATGGATGATGTGAATCGAAGACAGGCCGTCTACGCGGGCTTTTAAAACAGAAACCGCGAAGTCAGCAGTGGCGCGATGCTGACGTTGACGCTGTCGAGGAATGCGACCAGATAATAGAGGAATACTGATGGAGCGATAGGTCACGCGACGCGCCGAACAAGAAGTCATCTGCACGGCCTGCGGTGCGATTGCCATGTAATCCACGTCCCGAATGAAGTCCGCACGAAGTCGCCGCGTTTCCGAAGGGGTCGTTCCGAGCATGCGACCAGAAATCCATGCGATGGACGTAATTCAGCTGGCGTACGATCGAAGCCTATGGAGCGCCGTCTTGAAGCTGTCGGTGATAGTTGTCGGTCTCCGCGTGGTGATATCGACGTACACATGCGTGAAGTCGGCGATTGATGCGGTGTCACGACTCATGCTGCTTGGAGTACCCCAGGAACTGGCTTCGTCGCTTGTAGACGTTGTCCAACGGGAATACCCCGCAGCGTCGTCGCAAGATTTGAGTAACGAGGCAGCGCGTCGCTATTTTATAAGGAAAGCACCTGCAGAATCGTTAAAGAAGTCCGAGCTGAAATCCAGGGAGAAGATTCTCTCATAACGGTATGTCAGTGCTGGATTTGGCTGTCACCGACTCTGAACACTGACGGTCTTACCGGGTGCAACTATGGTTCCAGTGAGGTGACGGCCCTACCAAGACAAATCGCGGGGCGCACCCTGAGGGGCACATGGGTACCAACTCGCAACATGCCTCAAGTTCCGAGCGCTAATGACGGAATCTGTCGAGACTCGGCTGGGCGCTTCGCGGGCGAGAAACATTAGGGTCAGCGTTATGCGGGCGTCACGTTCTCGTATCGAGGGCTGCGGGCAGGGAGAGATGCGATGGCTATTGCACGCCAGAGCCGACATTGGAGCGGGCTCGATTTTAGGTCAGCAATGTGGCGGATTGCCGACGGTGGAGCTATCGAGCGGCCGGACGCCTGCTACCTGCATCGCCGAACTCACACTCTCAACCATCAACTGCCTTTGGAGCCGGCATCGCAGGCTCGTTATTGTTGACATTGAGTGGGACGATCTCGGCGCGGCCGCCTGGCAGGATATCGGCGAGATCGGGGCTTGTACCGAGCACACCGCAGAAACGAGCGAATTTCTATAAACCGGAGGCTGTGGCTCTGGATGCTAATGTGGCGGGTCCGTTACTTCGCGATTACATCCTTCGCCTGAACATCAATCGTCGGCTGGGCCGCGGCTGCATTAGTGGTCGACGGTGCCCCACCACCCATGCCTTCCTTGAATGCTTTGAAGGCACCGCCCAGGTCGGACCCGGCGGTACGTAATTTCTTGGTGCCGAAAACAAGCGCAATAATGGCCAGAACGATTAGCCAATGACCGATGCTGAGACTTCCCATATCAAACCTCTAGAACTAGAAAAACGTTGAACGATGACGCGCAGCTTTTCCGCACGTCCCCGAAATTAGTAGCGGGTTCCGGTGTAGCCCCCATTGTCAAACTCCGAAGCGATCCCGTCTCATTGAGCCATTTGCGGAATCGAAACCGTGATTGCCGCCACCAATGCGTGTCACCCGCAGACTCAAGAAAGCTCCGGTCGTCCCAGTCGTGATTTGCGTTCGCAGCGTTCGAAGCGTTCGCTGCCGACGCAATTGCGGACCTTCTCAAACGCAGAAGCCAGGTGTGAAAACGCTAGCGTTCACGCACATTCGGCATATCGAGACATGCTAGTGCCGGGACGATCGCGAATACCGACTCTGGCGTCCGCATCGGCTCAGGTGTCAGGATTCGCTGCGACGAAGCTCTGGAACGCACCGTAAGTCGGCTGGATCGGTACCAGACTGTTCGAGACGATGCCGAACGTCTGGTCACCACTCGTCAAGTCGTAGTACATCACTGACTGAACCGCAGACGTCTTGCGCGCCGCATAGAATTCGCCGAGTTGCTGACTGACGTAGGTCGCGCGGAACGCTTCGGTATCTTCGGGGGCGGCATTCCATTCGGAGATGATGAACGGCACTCCATAACGCGCCTTGCAGTAGATTGGCAGGTTGAAGCCTGGACCGGCACCGTCCGAGCCTACATCGAAGATATCGCCATAAGGCTGGTAGTTGTGCCACGTCGTGATGTCCCAGCGAACCTTAGGGTAACCGCTCGTTCCATTCGGCTGCAAGCCATCCCAGAGCATGTCGGAAGCGGCGACGTCCGCCACGCAGAAGTTGATACCGCACTTGGCGTTCGGCTGCACGGATTTGATGCCATCGATCATGCCGCGCATCGCGCCGCGCATGATCGGCCAGTTCGCGTTGTTGAAGTCGCCCCTGCCTGTTCCGGCTGTTGCCGAATTCAGGATGATCGCCCCGTCGCGGGTCAGTTCATTGCCACATTCGTACATCGTGACGCCATACGGCGCCAGCGCCGTGGCAATCGCCGCAGCTCCTGCGAATGAAGCCTGATAGGCCGCCGATTCACTCGTGTACAGGTTGTTGTTTGTGTCACGGAGCCCGTATTCGACGAGCGGGAAAAGCGTCAGTCCGGCGGACTTGAAAGCGCTTGCCAGGGCTACCAACGCGTTTATCTGAGTCGGCGTGTTGAAAACGCCGACGCGATACGTCGTGCATCCTAGCGCACGCAGCGCGCCGACGACCTGCGCGGGCGTAAACGTATAATCGTAGTGCCCGTTGATGCCGTAGAACGCGCCCGGCGTCGCCGCCGCGGCGATACGCGGGTCCGTACACGGTAACCAGTTACCGTTCCATGTCAGGACAGAGAACTGCCCGCCCGTCCCCGACTGGTAGATCATGCCGCCATACCACAACAGCAGGCTCACGTTGGAGGAGGACGGATCCTTGACCTTGTTCTTGTAGATATAGCCGTTCGAAAGCGTCCAGATGTTGCTGGACTTGTCGATGATGTAGGCGGCGGACGGAATCGTCGTGCCGTCTGCCGAAGTGCCGCCAAGGCGCGGATCGATACACGACGTCCATCCCGACCCAAGCCACTGATAGAAATTGCCGCTCGTGTTTTCCTGGTACACGCTGCCGTTGTACCACAGCAGCATTGTGACGTTGTACGAGTAGGGGTCTTTGGTCCCGTTCCTGTAGATATACCCGTTGGAGGTCGTCCACACGATGCCGGAGGCGTCGATAATGGACGTCGCCGGCGGGGTTGTCGTGCCGTTGGCCGAAATATTACCCCCGACGCGCGGATCGACAGAGGGTGTCCAGCCCGTCCCAAGCCATTTGTAGAAATCCCCGCCCGTGTTCTGCTGGTAGACGCTGCCGTTGTACCACAGCAGCAACGCGACGTTGTACGAGTAGGGGTCTTTGATCCCGTTCCTGTAGATATACCCGTTGGAAGTCATCCACACGATGCCGCTGGCGTCGACAATGGACGCCGCAGGCGGGGTTGTCGTGCCGCTGGCCGAAGTGCCCCCGAGGCAGGGATTGGAAGCCGGTGTCCATCCCGACCCAATCCACTGATAGAAATCTCCGCTCGTGTTCTGCTGGTAGACGCTGCCGTTGTACCACAGCAGCATCACGACATTGTACGAGTAGGGGTCTTTGGTCCCGTTCCTGTAGATATACCCGTTGGCGGTCATCCACACACTGCCGCTGGCGTCGACAATGGCGGACGCCGGCGGGGTTGTCGTGCCGTTGGCAGAAGTCGTACCGTTGGCCGCAATGAGGCGCGGATCGACAGAGTTTGTCCACCCCGTCCCAAGCCACACATAATATTCCCCGCTCGTGTTCTGCTGGAAGACGCTGCCGTTGTACCACAGCAGCATTGTGACGTTGTACGAGTAGGGGTCTTTGGTCCCGTTCCTGTAGATATACCCGTTCGAGGTCGTCCACACGATGCCGGAGGCGTCGACAATGGACGCTGCCGGCGGGGTCGTCGTGCCGTTAGGTGAGGTGGATACGCTGGCGTTTGCCTTGGCCGCACTGCTGTTGCTGCCAGGCGCAGTGGCGTCGCTGTTGCTCCCGCCACCGCACGCCACCAGTACATAGCTGCTTGCAGCTGCCGTCAGGCAGCCGAGAAATCGTCGTCGATTGATCACAGAAATAATCCGCAGCCGGAAGACCCGGCCAAATTCAGTTGGTAAGCACTCGAGTCACACAGGCCTGACGTGCGCCAGAAAGTGGTTGCACCTTTTAATTCGGTATGCTTATCAAACCGCTGCAATACGATCGGACGACGGCTCCCAGGCGTTCATCAAGGCGCCGCGTTTTCTATCGAACTGCTTGTCGGAGGGATTTCGATTACCGGAGCGATCCTCACTTGACCTGCCTTTGCGCAGCCAGCGAGCGAATTCGCAAAAAGGGAATAAGCGATAGTGATTAGGTAATAGTTACCTTTTCGAGCGTCTCATCAGGTAAGAGATACTACTGGATGTCGGCAGGAAGTGGGCCGGAGGTTAGAGCACGGCGGAAATTAGGTTTATCTTTCCGAAAAAAAGGCGCCCGCAGGTTACTTTTTTCGCGGTCTGCGAATCCGAAGCGACGAACATCCAGAGGGTGGTGGACGATGAGCACTTTTCCACGGCGCGGCCCTGCCTGCTCTGCGGCTGCGACGCTTTCAATTCCTTATCTTTCCAATGATCTTGGGGAGCGTTCAGGGCCGGAAAGTGACCTCGCCCCTGTTTCACGAATCCCATAGCTGAAGTGTGTTAGCTGAAACTCGATCTGACAGGTAGTCTGGGCCGACAGAGAAGACGCGATCAATGGGGAATGAGTTTCTCCCTGGCGAGTTGCAGTGAATCGAGAAAGGTGCGCATCGGGGCCTTGCCGTAACACCATCGTCCCTGATGTTCACGTTCATTGTTGTACTGGTCGAGCCACGCATCAAGATCAGTCTGCAACACGTCTATCGATTCGTAGATCTTCTTTCGGAAGGCCACACGATAGAACTCGTTGAGCATGGTTTTGTGCAGCCGTTCGACGATCCCGTTGGTCCTCGGCGACTTGGCCTTGGTACGAGTGTGATCGAGATCCTCCACGGCCAGCTACAGCTCATATTCGTGATGCTCGGGATTGCCGCAGTATTCCGTGCCGCGATCGGTCAGCACACGCAGCAGCGGGACAGATACGCTGTTGTTGAATAAAAAGATTGCGAGGACAACCTCCTCGCGTAGCTCTAGAACCGTTTTTTACTTCTCCTCGTTATGTTCGTTTTCCAACACAACACAAACAACACAACAGGTTTTTTCCCAACGTGCGTAGTAAAAACATACGGCCCATCTATCATCTTCCTTGCACTATCAAAAAATGACAAGACCCTATGAGAGACCCTGCCGTGAGCAAGTTCGCAAAACTGTTGACGTTCGTTGTGTCGCAACGAAGCGCCCGGAACTGCCGGAAGATCATACGGGGAGTAGCTGGCCAGATTCCCGAAGCTTTGTCGAGCAGTAGCCGCGACGCTCACCAGCCGGACTGACGATTAGAACGGTCGAGCAGGCAAGCCGTTAAATGCAACCGTCGGCACAGTGGGCTCTGGTCGGAAATTGGAAGGCCACGCGCCTCAAAAAACGATCACCGACCGCCGGCCAGGAGTCGGTCCGCGAAACCCTCATAAGGAAGTGAGGCCCGTCATGAACATGCTTACCATCACCGCTCGCCAGCTCTTGTTATATAGCCACACCCTCGTCTTCGCCTTCGCCATCGCGCGCGTGTTGCGGGAAGACGTGGCGCTGCTCACAGCTCGGCGCATTGATGCCGTCAGACTGGAAGCCACCGGACGTACCATTGCAGGGTTGCTCGGCCTGCTCTGGATAACGGGCGTCGCTATGATCCTGCTTGGCACCGGCTTACATATGGCTGTGCTGGTCTCCAAGCCGAAGCTGGCTGCAAAGCTGACAGTGGTATGCCTGCTGACGGCGAACGGCTTGCTGCTGCATCGAGTCGCGTTTCCGATGCTGACCACACCGCAGCGTCGCCCACGTCGGGCGGCGACGATATGCGTCTTGTTGGGGGCCATCAGTTCGGTGTCGTGGCTCTATGCGTCTTTTGTAGGCGTGGCGCGCCTTATCGCCCCGGCGATGTCCTATACGGCCTTTCTAGCCTTGTACGGGGTGGGGCTGGTGGGTGGGATCGGGACGGCGTTGGCGGTGGCGCGGCCGCGTGTGGAGCGGCTATTGGCTCCGTTGTCCGGCGGGGACGTGGTTGTCGGTTCGGCGCCAGCAGGACGATTGAGCTTGCCGCCTTTTTAGCTCGACCCTGAAATAGCGCCGCACGCAACGCCATGCGGTCGTCCAAGTCGAGCGCGGGCCTGGCGATCTACGTCTCAAGAAGCCACTCGCGTTAAAGGAGTTGCTGCGCGGGATAGATGAAATAAGCGTGGCCACAAAATGGGATGGCGGATCAGGAATGACCGTGCTTGCTGTCGTTTCGGACCTAGCGGTTTCTATGCAGTCCACGGGAATCCAAAGTATCCGAAGCGCACCAGTCCCAGTGTCATCGATGACTGGGCTGCGCAATTGACGGGTTGGCTCCGGGCGGACAGTCATCGACCGAAGCGTGACCGGCGCACGGCGCGCTTCATGTTCGAGGCAATCCGTGAACAGGGCTATGCCGGCAGCTATGGCCGTGTCAGCTCGTTCGTGCGGCGCTGGCGCGAGCGGCACGCCGAAGCGCCGCGCAAGAAGGCCGACCACCTTGTCTTCGCTGGCAATAAAATCGAGAGGTTCGAATCGTCCGATGCCGGCTCATAGTCAGGACCTTTGTTCAGGCGGATGATGATTGAGCCGCCGAGATGCGTGCGAGGACTGATGCCGCCCGCACGCATAGCCGCAGTTACTGATCGAACGAAGCGATCTGGCCCGTGCGGTCGTCGAGAATCAGACGTCCCGCACGCGGACCATGGTCAAAATCGAAGAACCCGTTCAACGACCCCGCAACCGCATCCGCGGAACCGCCGCCGATAGGCTGCAGGTTCCAGTTGTGTTCGACGAAACGAATGATCGACGACTGGTCGGTCACCTGATGGTCGATGTAGTTGGTCCTGGCCCACGGCGATATCACCAGCAGCGGCAGCCGGGGGCCGTAGCCGCAGCGCCCGTTCTGGGTACCGCTTGCAGGATCGTTGGCCTTTGGCTGACCGCAGTTTCCGGGCGGGAGAAGCTGGTCATCCAGCACGTTGGACTGGAAAACGATGGGGCCCATCACATGGTCATACCATCCATCCGAGTCGTCGTAGGCGACGATGACCGCGGTCTCACGCCACTCCGGTGAATGCATGAGGGCGTTGATCAAATCGACGACAAACATCTGTTCGTCCAGCGGATCCGAATATCCGGCGTGGCCGTCCTGGAACGCTCGTGCTTTGAGGAAGCTCACCGCCGGCAGGTTGTGATGCGCGATCGCTGTGTAGAACCGATGCAAATCGTATTGATGATTGGCCTGATCCAACTTGCCAATCGCGGCATCGGAACTCGGTGGCAGGTGCTGCGGATTCTGCGTGCTCTTCCAATACTGGAAAAACGCATGATGGGGGATATAGTCGACGACACTGGCGCCGGCGACGTTGTTATGGGTCGCCGCGCAGTTGTCGAAGCCTCCCATGAACGCGCCCCAGGTAAGACCAGCGGAATTCAACCGATCGCCAATATTCTCACCTGACATCGTGATCTGAGTGCGCTTGGGATCGGAGCACTTGTCACCGGCCGGATCCGGATCGCCAATGACCGCTCCGCTGGTGCCGCCATTGGCAATGTTGCCGCTCGTCAGAATGTTGTTGGTGATCGTTCCCATGTAAGTCGTGCCGGCCACGAGGTTGAGAAGACCGGGCGTTGACGGACCGAAACTCGTTCCGAACGAGTTATCACTCATCGCGTAATGCTGCGCATAGTTCCACAGCGCGGTGACAGTGTTGCCGTCGTAGTAGCCCAGTGTGCTGTTCGGACCGAGTATCGCATCGTTGCAACTGTGCGTGAGGAAGCGATCCATCAATCCACCGTGAAACGCGAACTGTTCGTCGCTGTAGCCGTGATCTTGATCGCAGGTCACGGGTACGCTGCGGTCAATCCGGAACGGATTCTGGCCGTTGGGATTGTTGGTCAGCAAGCCCGCGCTCAATAGCGTATTTGGCCTTGGCGTATCTTCCTTCGGGTTGCCAAAGTAGCGCGTGCCGTCCGTGTTTGGTTTCGCGTGCGGATAGGTGCCGAAGTAGTGATCGAAGGAGACGTTCTCCTGAAAGATCACGACGATGTGCTTGATAGGCGTTCTGGTGGAGGATTCACTATCGGAACGGGCGGGTGTCGAGAGCAGCAGTCCACTGCTCACCGCAGTTACCAACAGTGCGGCAAGGGCAATTCGATTTGGTTTCGGCGTTTCCATTTTGGGACTCCTTCAGATTCATTGCCATTCGACAGGATTGACCATCAAGCGATTTGTTGAGGACGACACGGCAGTCAGCTTGCGAAACTGCGATGGAACCAGCGTGAGAGGCTCAAGTCAGCGTAATCAGGCGGAATGGCATTTTGGTGACGCTGCTTCAACATTTTTGCGTACCCAGTATTCACAGCGTGGCGCGGTGGCAGTCAAACGTCAGATCAAACCTCGTCTAACCATTGCGGTTCCGAGCTTCGGGTATGACCTATCTCTACCGGCGTTCGTGAAGCGGCTGCACCGTGGCCGGCGCGCACTCGTTGCATCGCTCGTCAGCGATTGCGTAGGAAAACTATGCTTTTCATCAAATGAGGTGCGCAGGCTAACCCCGCGAACGGCTGCCGAATAGCTGCACAGATTCGGATCGAGGCCACGCGCTCGATGTCGTCCATCTCGACAGTTTGTCGGGAGGATTTGGTACTGCTGTCGATATCGCCGAACTTCGGCCGGGTGGCTTCGTGGCGTCCGCGCGCTATCGGGAGTTCATCGACCGACCACCCGCGTTTGAGCGTGACGTGGTACAGGAAGCGCAGCGCCGCGGTGGCCACCAGCAGCGTGCTGGATGAGCGCCGCTGGACTTCAATGTCCGCTTCACTAGTCGCTTGCGCAGCGCGCTCAAGTCGTATTTTCCCCAGACGCTCGACTGGTTCGATCGGCACTGTCAACTTGATCGACGTCGTCGATGGTGATCCATAACGCACTGCGGCTCAGAAGACATTCGACGGAGTCTGGGTGACATTGGTAAATTCGCGCCACGCGACGAACCGGGCCGCGAGGTGTTTACGATAGAGAAAAACGCGCAGCCCATGTGGTTCCAGTGCGAAGTGCTGCCGGATCGGACCAAAGCTCGACAGGAAGGCCTGCGTACGCTTCGGGTCGCGAAAGCCTCGCATGCGCCGCTCGCGCTCCCGCGTGGGTTGATGGCCGTTCTCTGCCCGGTTGAACTCGTCTTCGACCTTGACTGACCCGATAGGCAGTCGTGGCGCGGCTGCTGGTTGACCCACTACCGCCACAATGCAACAGGATGACTGTTCGCTGATGGTTGTGGATAGCAGCCGGTCTCATTGCGCCAGTTGCCACTGCAATATCGGATGCGTCGCTCCAACGGGCATCGCCCAAACACCGCCTGGGCCAAAGTTGTATGTCGAACCGAAGCTGGACGGCGTGCTCATCTGCATAGTAGTCAAGCCTTGAGCGTTACCCAGGTTCGCGCCCAGGATCGTGGTGCGGACGCCGACTGGCGCGCCTGTCGTTTGCGTATCCCAGTAGACATCGTTTGTGATGGTCCCCGGGGAAGACGCGATGTAATTTGCGTTGTAATCCGCGATGCCGCCCGGCCCGCCCGCAGGTCCGGATGGCTGGTCAATCTTGCCGGTTGCGAACGACTGACTGATCGTGCCTGAAGTCCCGCCAACTAACCCACCCCCGCACGCATTGACGGTGTCACATTGCGGCTGCACATGAACTGTTCCAGTCGCATAAGACTCTGTGATAACGCCAAAATTGTAGCCGACCAGACCGCCCGCTCCTTGAAGATGGGTCGAGGTGACATCGCCCGATGCGAACGATTGCCGGATTACGCCGAAGCTGTTTGTTCCGACCAGGCCTCCCGTCGCTGAATCAGACGAAACGTCGGCGGTGCTTGACGAACGCGTGATCGTGCCGTCGAAGTTCAAGCCCACAAGTCCTCCAGTTGAAAGACGGCCGATTGAAGTAACACTGCCGCTTGAATGCACGGATGCGATCGTGCCGTCGTTCCTGTCTGCGAGAAAGCCCGCCCAGGCGTCAGACTTGGGCAAGTTGGCAGTGCCCTGAATGTTGAGGTTCCGAACGACGCCCGAAGACCCGATGTCCCCGAAAAGCGATTCAGATAACCAAAGATTCGAAATCGTGTGTCCCATGCCATCAAACTGGCCCGAGAACGAAGCCACGGTCGGACTCAATTCACCGGGCGGGGGCGTGGCGTCGATGTCCCTGCCGAGCGTGTAGTTGCCTGAAGGGTTGAAGTTAACTGCCCCCAGATCGGAGACGGTATTCACCAGCGCATAGGCGGTAACTTGCGTCACCAGACCACTGTCTGGAGCGGCAGACCATGTGCTGTTTGAGAGAATGTTTCCCGGTAAGTATCCACCAGCTATGTCATGCAATGCACTCACGATGCCCGTGCTGCGCGACCAGTCGATCGTCCCGTTGTTGTTAACGCTGCCACCGTTGTCGATGCCGGCTGCGTCGCCGCGCAACGTCAGGTTGCCCGCACCGGAGTTCGCGATGGTCGTGGCCGTCGCCACCGACACGTCGTGATACGCGGCGAGCGTGAGCGAAGCCGGACCGCTCCAGCCCAGGCTCGAAGCGACGCCCAGATCGCCCGTTGCGCCGTTCGCGCCTGTCGTCGTGACATCGATCGACGTGCCCGCGTTCAGGCTGCGCTGCAAGGTGCGCGCGGCGGCGTCATCGATCGTGAAAGTAGGCGTCAGCAGGTTCCATTGGCCCGCGTGAACGGCTGCGTGCTTGCCGAAGGCCAGTTGTGCCGCTTGCGTGTCGACCGTTCCGCCGCTGCCATCCGCGTTGCTCGCGGCGATCTTGCCGTACTGCTCGACACGGCCGCCATCGGCGACGAGCCACACGTGGCCGTGACGATTCGCCGTGCCCGTCGCACGGATACGCGTGCCGCCGCCCGCGAGCGCGTAGACGTTGCCGTCGGCTGCCTGCAGGCTGACCTGCGCGGCGTTTATGTGCCCTCTGTTGATCACGGTGCCCTGACTGCCCGTCTGCACGAACACCTGTTTGCTGCTGCCCGAGTCCTGTAATAGCACCTGTTCGCCTGCAGCCAGTTCGGCCGTCCCGTTGGGTGCTGAGATATTGCCGGCGTTGATGACGGCGCCCCGCGCGATCAGGAACACATCGCCGCCGCTCGAACTGATCTTGCCGAGGTTGATCACGCTTGCGTCCGCGTCGCCCGACAGCGTAATGGAGCCACCGCCCTGCATGAACGCGTCGTCGCAGACATCAAGGGTTGACGCGACGAAACGGCCACCGGTGCTGATCACGCCCGAGGGCCCCACGACGATGCCCTGCGGATTGATCACATACAGGCTGCCCGTTGCACTGAGCCTGCCGAAGATGGCTGAGGGCGAGCCGCCCTTCACGCGGTTCAGCGTCGCGCCCGAGCCGTTGTCGAACGCCACGCTGTTGTTCCTGCCGATGGAAAAACTGTTCCATTCGATCACGCCACGCGTCGAACCCGGTTGGGTAACCACGAGGCCGTTCCCCTGGCTTGCTATCGTGCCGGTGCCGGCCACGTAAGCGCCGCCTTGTGGAAGGGCGCCCGCCGCGAGCGTCGCATGTGCAAAGGACAGCCCGGTAATTGAAATACCGATGACGAGCCCGATGCGTGCGATTGACTGCCGACGATGCAGTGCGCGTCGCGCGGGCCGTTTTGGACGTGACATAGCCCCCCCTTTCCGCGTGGGACGCGGAATGGCTGCCGACGACCAGCAGAGCCGACCGGAAACGCATTAGTCGCAGCGTCTGAAGAATAGCCGCTGGCGTCGCAAATGTATGCCGATATCTCTGCGTTTTGTGCCTTCTTCGGCTTTTATTCTGTGCGCTCGTGGGCGCTTGGCGCGTAGCGGCATCTCCGGATGCTTTTACGAAATCAACGCGAAACTGCAGTCGACTGTGATACGTGCTGTGGACAGTCTATGGCGACGGACGATACCGGCATTCGTGTCCCAAAGGCCAAGGACCATTTGCAATGCGGTGCCGACGTCTGAACGTCCGTCTAACGGGAGGGGCGAATGTCGCTTGATGGCGTTGAACAGCCCGGTGATCAAGCATTTCGATGTCACTCGGCGCATACCGCGTATCTTATGTCGCATACCGTGTAATTGAAAGCGGAGCGCGGGCGGTATCATTTTGCCAATTCCGAACAGACCCAAAGGGCGCCCAAAGCATTCACGTCGCAGTGAGTAACCCCGCGTCAAATTGGCCCGGTGCGGGACATGGTTGCCACTATGACCCGCCATCTCGTCCACGTGCAGCTTCGTCAAAGATCGGAGAAAGTGATCGATGAGGTTATATCCGCTCGCGCCCGCCTACGATGCCGGCGGCATTTTCGAACTCGCCGTCGAGCCAGGGCGCCGCTTTTCTGTTGCAATCTACCGGCAAGGCATCGGAGAAGCGCTCGAGTTCCACTGCGGCATCCTTGTAGAGGACCGCGGCGCGATGGATTGCGACAGCGTGAGTGGCCAATGGGTGCTGACTTCGCCGCGCGGACGAACCGCAACGCGTTGCGACGCTGCATGGCGGTGGCCGAGCTTCCGGTTTCGCTTCGATCGAGCCGATGCGACGTCGGGGGTCTATGTCGCGGTGGCTCACGAGGTGCGCGCCAACGGCGAGCCCGTGCGCCCGCTGGGGCGCAACTGCGCCGCGCATGAGCCTCTATACGGGCTGCCGCCGGACAGCAGAAGTATGGCATTGTTGGTCGCGCGCCCTCCGCGACCATCGGCGTCGGTCGCTTACATCGTGCCTGTCGCGACGTATCAAGCGTACAACTCGATCGGCGGCGGCGGTTTTTATCACGATCCCGTTAGACGTAAGAAACCTGTCACGACCGTGACCCTGCTAAGACCAGGTGGCGGCTTCGGGGCGCAGTTCGGCGAGCCTGCCGACCCCTATGAACCTCGGTCCCCGCGCCAACAGTTCCCACACTGGGACGCGAAGTTCGTGCGCTGGCTGCAGGCGAAGAACATTGCTTGCGACTTCTACTCCGACCTGGATCTCGATGATGGTGACCGGCTTGATCTAACCCAGTATCGCTGCGTGCTTAGCGTGGGTCATCATGAATACTGGAGCAGGCGCATGCGTGACAGGATGGCCGGCTTCATTGCAAACGGCGGACACTACGCGATCTTTAGTGGAAACACCTGCTATCGGCCAATCGAATTTTCGCGCGGCAGCCCTCATGCTCCCGAACTGCGCGTGACTCGCCTCGCGGAAAATTGGCCCGGTCACGACGAAAGCGACCTGATCGGGCTCAGTTATGGTTATGGCGGCGGCTGGTGGGGAGAATGGCGTCTACTGCGTGGTGGCTGGATCCGGCGCGAGCGCCCAGCAACCGGATTCCGGGTCGAGGACGCGAGTCACTGGGCGCTCGCCGGTACGGAGTTGAACAACGGAGACATTTTTGGTGCCGAAGATCGTCTGGTGGGCTACGAAGTAGACGGCTTGCCGCCGAACCCCAATGGTTTCCACGTGCTTGGCATGACAAGCGCGCTGAACGGATGGGACGTCGGCGGACGCGGCGTATTTGGCGTGCTGCAGCGGGCGGGTGGAAGAGGAGTTCAGCCGGGCATCGTCTTCAACGCAGGCACGACAGATTGGGCTCGCGTCCTCATGGATCCGCACGCCGAAAGTCATGCTGTCGTCGACCGTATCACCAGCAACGTCTTCGAACGCTTGCTGGCCAATCCGAGCAATCGCGACAGACAGTCCGTTACAGCACAGGCTTAATGACGATTCTGCCGCGCACCTGAAGTCGCGCGGGGATATCGGGTGCTGGCCTGAAGAAGCCGCGTAGCGTCAGTTGTTTTGACATGAGAGCCGACCATGCTTGATCCGACAGATAGAAGAGGAGTGTACGGATTCCTCGGTAAAGCCATCAAGTGGCCTGTTAAAAGGTTTGTTCCCCCAGCGATCAAGGCCAGGATACTGCCGGCTCACAGCGTCTCAATCTCGGATGCGACGTGGAATCAGGCGTACGGCTCGGGCACCTGGGATTATCTGGGGACGACGCAGGAGATTGCCCGCTATAGCGTGATCGCCGGGTATTGCAAGCACCTGAAACCCGCCGCGCGAGTGCTCGACGTTGGATGCGGCGCTGGCGTTCTTGCAAGTTGGCTTTCGGGCGCCTCGATTTCTAGCTATTTCGGCGTCGATCTTTCCGAAGTCGCCATTGAGCAGGCCCGCCAGGCGAATATCGATGGAGCGGAGTTCGCCGTCGCCGATGCCGCTACCTTCGAGCCTTCGCAGGTATTCGACGTCATCGTCTTCAACGAGATGCTTTATTACCTGGAAGAACCGGAGGAACAGATTCGTCGACTCGCGCGCTATCTCGCGCCCGGTGGGCTATTGATCGTCAGTATCTGGTATCACGACGACGGAATACGGACGTGGAACAGGTTGAAGGCGGCCTTCGACGAACTCGATCGTGTCCGTATCACACACGCGTCGACGCGGTTCAAATGGGACGTGGCCGTGCTGAAGTTGCGGTAAATTTTGCACGCATGTATCTGATCAAATGCCGCCCTGAGCGGCCGCCTCGAGCCACGCTGTTCTGGAAAATCGCAGGCATCGCCCGCGCCCCAAAGGGCGCCCGCACCCTCCGTTGGGGGCGTGCCGGCATCCGTCGCGTCTCAGCTCAAAGTCCCAAAGTCACGGCGCGGCGTTTGTTTCTGAGTACGAGAAAGTGAAAATGCTTCGCAAGGAATCGCGCGGCGCAACTGAGGACCCAAGGGTGATGCATTGTGTGCCGAAAGGCTTGTGCGAAACGCCTTTCACGAACTGCCTCGGTGACATCGACCCAGCGAAGCTGGGTTTCGAGGGTTCGCTGCCGATGCGCACACGCGTGGGCCAACCTTCCTGACAGCGCGTGCGATGCGCGGAAACGCGCGTTTGCTTCGAGCATGCCTCGAAGCGCCCGTCGATCCGCTGACTTGTCTGTGGAAAGCGAATCATCACGTCTGCGATAGTGGTAACCCATAGCCGGATAGACGACCATTTCCGCGTCGTGCCTGACCAACATGCGCAACAAAAGATCGAAGTCTTCGGCGGAGCGAACCCGCTCGTCATACCGAAGCTCGGACAGCAGTTCGGTTCTGATCATGGGCTGCAGATAGCCGAGTTGCGGCGCTTTGACAAGCGCAACGGCATCGACGGTCCTCGCGGTCCGCAGGCCAAGCAGCGAATACCCGGTCAGCGAGCCGCTTTCGCTCATGATGAGCAAGTCGTCCGCTACAATGCCCGCGCCGTCCGATTCGGCCCTTGCGAGCATCGACTGAAGGCGTCCGTCCGCAAACACATCATCACTGTCGAGGATCGTGATCCAGCGTCCTCGCGCACATGCCAGCGCACGGTTGCGCGCGACCGAGGGCCCCGCGTTGGAAGAAGATGTGAGGAGAACGATACGTGGGTCGTTAGCAGCAGCGGCGCGGACAATCTCAGTGCTGGCGTCGGTTGACGCATCATCAACAACGATCAGTTCCCAATCCGCGAGGCTCTGTCTCTGGACCGACCTGATCGCCTCTCCGATCCAGTTCTCGCCATTGAAGTTGGCCATCACGACAGTGACAGAAGGTGCCAACGCGGAAATGCTCGTACGATTCGCGGTGGCTGGCTCATTGTCGTCGAAACCGCTTTGAAGTGCCGCCGATGCGAGATTTTTGCCCTTTAAGCTCATAGTCATGGTTCTGACGCAAGTTTGCAAAGATTGTCGGACAGCGTTTTGCTGAAGTCGGGATAGGCGGAAATAGCGCGGGCGATGCCGTATCGCACCCCAAAGCGGGGGTGGAGGTTTTCCAGATCGACGGGTTGCCTGCGACGATGCCCTCGCAGTCGGACAACCCAAGTAATAGAGGCAAAGCCCCGCTGAGTCGACAGATATTTGGTGGTCTCGGTGCGCGCCCCCACATATAACGATCGAATGGTGCGGGTTTGTCCTGGATAGGTGTGTCAGCACTGCGGATGGCAATGAACAGGCCGAGGAATCCTGTGAGATCCTGCCAACACCACGGCGGTTTTACACGAAGGCCAGATGAAATCTGACCGTCCTGGCGCGGCCTGAACATATGCAAAACAGGTCGAAGCCAATTTAACGCAGAAGCCGAGTGAAGCGCCACTTTCCATATGTAAGTAGTGTAAGTGGCAGTTGAAACGCAACAGCGAACGTCGCATTCGGGTTGATTCTGTTGAAAAACCCGCCCAAGAAGCGAGATTTTGGCTATCCTGGAAGACATCGATCGACGGGAGTGCATCGTCATGATGGGTCAACAGGCAAGCGGTCAGGATAGGCTCTTCTATTCATTTAACCCTGGACAGTCATGTCCCGCATAACCACCTTCTGCGTGGGATCGATCATCGGTTCGACGCTGATGACCTGCGCCGTCACCTTGCGCCGTTCTACAGGTTGCATCAGACTTTGTGATAGTTGGTAGCGCGTCGTGCGGCGGTGGAATGGGAAGACGGCGCTGATTTACTCGCGGTTCGCGCGCGGCACGCTTACAGCGCTCGGCGCACGACAAGCCACGAAGCGTGACGACTTTCGTGACAGCGGATCGACAACTATGGCGATCGTGACGGCGACGGGTTCCAGGAGTACGAGACGCGTTCGACGAACGGCCTGAAAAACCAGAGCTGGAAAGATGCCGGTGATGCCGTGGTGTACCCCGACGGCATGCTCGTCAAAGGACCGAAGGCGCTCTGCGAGCTGCAAGGCTACGTGTATGACGCATGGCTTCGTATGGCCGCGATCTACGACCTGCTCTATGACAAGCGCCGTGCATCCACGCTGCGCGCGAAAGCCGCCTACTAGTACGAGCGATCCAATGACGCGTTCTGAGACGAACGCGCCGGTTTCTACGCACTATGCCTCGATGGCGACAAGCAACGGGTGATGAGCATCGCCTCCAATCCGGGCCACTGTCTGTGGTCGGGAATCGTTCCGCCCGAGCGCGCGAGCCGAGTAGTGCAAAGACTCATGAAGCCGGACATGTATAGCGGATGGGGCGTGCGCACACTGTCGTCGAAACATCCGGCCTTCAATCCGCATTCTTATCAGAAGGGCGCCGTGTGGCCGCATGACAACGGACTCATCGCCGAAGGGTTCAAGCGTTATGGTTTTGCCGGCGAGGCAGGACGGATCGCGAAAGACATCTGCGATGCAGGCGGCTATTTCGCGCTGAACCAGTTACCCGAGCTATTTGCAGGCCTCCAGCGCACGGAGGCGAGCTTTCCGGTGCAGTACATGGGCGCAAATGTGCCGCAGGCATGGGCCGCGGGATCGATTTTTTCGCTCGTGTATGCGATCCTGGGTCTTCAGCCCGACGCGCCGCGCAGGCAACTGTACGTCGACCCGGTGCTGCCCCCCTGGATCGACACGCTGACCTTGCGAAACCTCAAGGTAGGCGCGCAGATATTCGATATCCGGTTCACGCGAACCGACGGAAGCACAGAATGCGAAGTGTTGAAAGGGACTAGCAAAAGCGCGAGCCGGCGCCCGATTACGAGTTGGCGCGACGAGCTGGCTGCGGGCCTTTGATTGCGGGCGTCGGTCCGGACCGTGCCTCAGCTCATCAACGCCAAACACAATGCAATCCCTGCGCCATAAGTCCCAATCGCACCGACGAAGCGCAAAGGGTTGGGCTTCGCCATCGTCGAAAATGCGACAAGCCCTACGACGAGCAAGCAACGGCACAAGGTCGCGATGACCATCAGCGACACCGTCACCGTGGACGGCGATCTCGCGCCCAGAAAGAGAAATAGCACCGCCAGAAACGGCGCGTATTCCGCTGTGTTGCCATGCGCCCGAACCAGCTTGTGCAACAGGTCGGCCGGATCGTCGGCACAGCCCGCAGTGGTGCGTTCGCGAAAACGCATCATCGATACCGACAAGCCGAGGCCAAATAACAGCAGCCCCAGCACCGCTACGCATCCGAGAGCAATGTTGTTCATGGCAGCGCGGCTCCTTGTCAGGCGATCGACGCGCGCCTGTTTGGCGAAAATCAGGCGGCTCCCATTCTCGCACGCGCCGGCACGCGAGGTCCGCGCGGCTGGACCCCGGCAAAAAACGACCGCGCCGCGATCGTTCCAACACCGATCGCGGCGCAGCTCGCTACTCGAATACGTCGACTACAGTAAGCACTCAGTCTTCGCGATCGAACTCCGGCAGCGGACGCGTTCCTTCAATCGCGACCGAATGCAGCAGCTCAGGCTTCAGATCGAGCAGACGCAAGATCGTCGGCGCGACCTGCGTGGTCAGCACTCGCTCGTCGTTGACCTTCCCGGCATGATGCGCATGAGGCACGTACATCACGAGACCGAGATGGCTGTCGTCGGGCGCGTTGCCGCCATGCTCCTCGTCCTTCGACTTGCTCGACGTATAGATGACGCCTGGGTTCGGCTGAACGATGATGTCGGGCGTGCGGCCGCGCGACGGATCGCCGAACCGGCTCGCCAGTTGCGGGCCGGACAGGATGTACGCCTGCGGACCGTCCGCGCAAATCCCCGGCGCGTTGCAGCTCAGATTGTCTTTCAGCGTCTTCACGACCGCGGCCGTCTGGCTTTGATCGCGCAGCCAGATCAGACCGACGTCGTCGGTCTGCACCATGCCGGTGCCGACGAGCCCGGTGCCATCGTTCAGGTTGCCGCTCGTCGTAGCGTTCTGCCCAAAAGCGCCGCCCGAATCCAGATAGTTGTTGGCTTCTAGCAGCTTGGTCAGCGTATCGCCGTTCTTCACCAGCTTCGAATGATCGGTCGGCGACTGGCCATGCTTCGCGGTCACGATGATCGCCGTCGACGAATAGAGATTGCGTTGCTTCAGTTCGGACACGATGCGTCCCAACGCGTCGTCGATATACGCAATCGCACCGGCCACCTGCGGACCCGGCGTGAAACTCGCATCCAGATAGCCGCCGCCCGACACGACCGTGGCCTTCTGCGCGACGCTCAGCGTCTGGAAGTTGGCGCCGAACACGGTCGGCACCGCGACGTTCTTTTGACCAGTCGAATCCTTGCCATCGATTTCATGGATCAGCGATTGCACATGGTAGTTGTCGAACTTCTCCGTGTGCGTGTACGTGTCGAGATAGTTGGTATTGGTATCCGGATCGATCGAATTTATTTCGGTGCGCGCAAGATCGTCGACACCCGTGCCGGACGGTCCGTTGAGCCAGTCGTAGCCCCACGCGTGTTTATCGGCCCACGCGGTGCGCGCGCCGTTCACGTTGCCCTTGATCACTTCGAAGACCGTGTTGGTCTTCAGATAGTTGTGCGGATAGACGGGCGTGCAGACGCCATTGACGAGCGCATGCGGAATCGCCTGCGGATTGAACGCGCCGCCGCCGTCGAGATGGATCAGCGCGCCGCCGTTCTCGCCGTCGATGCCGGTGGTTTCATCGAACACGACATTCCAGCCGGTCGGGCCCGTGCAACCGGTATCGGACGGCGCATAGAGCGTGCGGTCGTAGGAGACGTCGTAGAACAGGCCCGCGGACTTCGGCGAGCCGCCGGTCACGAGTGCGGCGAGGCCCGGAAACGAATCCGACAGTCCCGGTGTATGCGCGTTCGTGTACGTGGTGCCTGACTTCGCGAGCAGCGCCAGGTTGGGGCAGGTGTTCGCGCCGATGCAACGCGCGACGTCCTGCTCATGCAGACCGTCGAAGCTGATCAGCAGCACATGCTTGACCGACGCGCGATCGCGCTCGTGATCGCGGCCGTGATCGTGATCGTCGCCGGCGGTCGCGACTGCCGAGTACAGCCCGGCGAGCAGTGCGACGGCGGCGCACATTGCGCTTTGCTTACGCTTCCATTTCGTAATCGGTTTCATGTCTCGTCCTTTGCTTGACAACGAATTTGGGTAAAGCGGGACGAATTTGAACCGTAAAAAAGTCATTTACGTGACCTTGGTTTTTTTATTTGGCGATACTTAAGTCTTAAGGTCTTGTTAAGCTCGGTGTGATCCGTTCGACGCGCGGGCACTGTGAATCGGCTTCGATTCCGCGCGTGATCCGCGCGAGTCGTCAAGCATAAAAAACGGCACGGGTTATCGCAGTCCGTGCCGTTTCGTCGGTCGGTGGTCAAATGCCGCGAGGGCGTGGCGGAACAGGGACCGCCACGCCGCGCCGGATTGCCGGGCAAATAACCCGCGCGAGTCCGCCTAATGAGCGGCCGGCTCCTGCGTGATGGAATCCACGCGGTCAGGGTAGAACGCGAGATGTTCGCGGATCGACGCGACAGCGTCGTAAGGGTGCTCGTAGGTCCACACCGCGTTGGTGCCGCGCTCGCCGGCCGATGGAATCGAGAAGTAGGCACAATCGCCTTTGTATGGACAATAAGTCGCGTGCGCCGTGCGTTCGAGCCGGCTCATGTCCACGTCCTTTCGGGGGATGTACAGCACGGCCGGATAGCGGGCCTCGCGCAGCGTCAACGCGTCGTGTGTATCGGCGATCACCTGGCCGCCAGCCATCACGATCACGCGTGCGCGGTGCTGCTCGATCGTGATTGGATGGTCCGGGCCGGGGATCTTGACGGGTTTGTCGTTCGGGACCGAATGGGTGGACATAACGATGCTCCGTGGGGAAGTGGGTGGTGTCCCTTGCCCGAGCGCCAAGGCAAGCGACTGAAGATATGCCCGTATTGCCGTACAACTTCACTTCGGGTATTTCTATACATACTAGCGCAGACCTTCCAGGTGCTGTGAGCGGCGCAACGCCCGCCGGAGTCGCATCGACTGCGTGCACCAGTTTCAGTGCAGCGGAATCGCGACTTCGCGGAAGACGAACACAATTGGCCGACTGACAGGAGTGCATGATGCTGGTTGGATACGCCGTGGGTGAGCGTGCAAGTGAGCCTGCAAGTCAGTCTGCAATCTCGTCGTCGACACATGGCGAGGTTGTTTGACTATGCCGGCACTTCGGAAGCGTTGGTCGCTTCGCGCATTGGGCGCCGGTGCCGCTGTGCCTTTGAGCCTGCTGTCCTGCGCCTCGCACGCGCAGGTCGTGCCGGGGCAATTGTCGAGCAATACCGTGATTGGCGGCAATGTAAAGCAGCACGCGGACGCTGTGCTCGCGATCATGAGCTACACGACGGTTCCGGACGTCACGACCAGCAACCTGTCGGTCAATAACGGCCTGACCGGTAATCCCGGCTTCGGGCAGACCCAATTCGGCGGCGGCTTCACGCTCAGCAGGTCGTTTCCGTTGTACATGGAGGGCACGCTCGCCTACAGCCGCTACGATCCGGTTTTCATCGCCACGGATGGCGCCCAGCAGCGCGCGGTGCCCACCAGGTGGAACACTTTCAGCGGCACGGTCGGCCTAGGCTGGGATTTCCGCATCACCGACGAATTGGCATTCCGTCCGATCCTGAACGGTACGATCGGGCGCGTGTCGAGTGACCTGAAGGTGGGGCAGACGCTGTTCAATCACGTCACCGACAGCAACCTGCAGTTCCTCGAGAGCGGCTCGCTAGATGCCTACGGCTATGGCGGCTCCCTGATGCTCGACTACGAGCACTACCGCGAAAACTACGAAATCGACGCCGAATTGCGGGCGACCGATATTTACCTGCGCAGTTTCGGCGGTTCATCGCAAGCCGTTCAGGGCTCGGCCACCGCACAGCAAGTGAGCCTATGGACACGCTGGCGCGCGCCCACCGGCTGGCACGCGTTGGACCGGCCAGTCCGCTATGTACTCGAAGCCGCTTACTCGCACTATTTCGGCGACAGTGCCGGGGTGCTGGGTTTCAACGACCTCACGTCGCTGGGAGTCGGCCTCGAACTCGATAGCAGCAGATATCCCGTCATCGTCACCCGCACGCGAGCGATGGTGCGCTACGTGTTCGGTCGCAACGTGCACGGCGTGTCGTTCGGATTCGCGATGAGTTTCTAGCGCGGCCTGCTTTACCGGACTACACGAATGGCGCGGGTACCTGGCTTCGGCGTTACTTCGTCACCCCCTTCTTCGTCGCGAGATCCTGCGCCATCTTGTAGTGTTCCTCGATGGTCGGCAGCGCTTTTTGCGCGGCCTTCTTCAGATCAGCGTTCTGGCCATCCGAGATTTCTTTCTTGAATGCGCCGAGCGCGTCCTCGTGTCCCTGCAAGCCGACCTTCTGGATATACGCCTGATCGAATTCCTTGCCATGCAGGCCCTTCAGCGAGTCCAGCACCGTGGTGTCGGAATTGTCCTTCGGCACCGCGACGCCGTGTGGCGCAGCCATCTTCAGTTGCGCCGTGAGCTTCGTGTGATCGAGCATCATGTGATGCGCGAACGATTTCACATCCTTGTCGCTGGAGTTCTTCGTCGCGAGCTTGGCCGCGTCGATTTCGGTCGACGACGACATGCTCGCCGCCTGCACGAAGTCCTTGTCGGCCTGAGGCAGCGGATTGGCGCTCGTGGTCGAGGCGGCCTCGGTTTGTGCGCCGGCGATATGAGGGATAGCGGCAAGCCCACAGCACAGTGCGGCAATGGCGGTAACGCGCTTCATGTTTTTCTCCTCTACGAAGTGGAACGGGATGAAACGAAGCGGGACGGATGACACGCTTCGGTCGACACCCCGCAAGCGCCATACCATCGTTCACCGCGCGTCAGGAATGATCGATGCTCGACGACCGTGGTCTGCACGGCGGAACAACGACGGAGGCTCGCATGCGCATCGCGCAAGTGTCGACGCTCTACGAGCGCGTGCCCCCCGTCGCCTATGGCGGCACCGAGCGCGTCGTGTCGTGGCTGACCGAGGCGCTGGTCGAACTCGGCCATGAGGTCACGCTGTTCGCGAGCGGCGACTCGCTGACGCGCGCGCATCTCGTGTCCGTCTATCCGCGGCCGCTGCGCGAGCTCGAGAACACTGCCGACCCGCAGGCGTTTCATGTCGCGATGCTCGAACGGGTCGTGCAACGTTCGGCCGACTTCGACATCGTGCACTTCTATACCGACTACACGAGCTTCCCGTTCGGCAGGCGGCTCGGCTGCGCGCACGTGACGACGCTGCATTGGCGGCTCGACATCCCCGGTCTGGAGGCGCTGTACCGCGAGTTTTGCGACGTACCGCTGGTATCGATCTCCGACGCGCAGCGCGCGCCGCTGCCGCAACTCGCGTGGCAGCGCACGGTCCATCACGGCCTGCCGCGCGAGCTTCACACCTTCAGCCGCACGCCGTCCGACTACCTGGCATTCGTCGGCCGCATCGCGCGGACCAAGCGACCCGATCTCGCGATCGAGATCGCGCGCCGGGCGAACGCGCGGCTCGAAATCGCGGCCAAGATCGACGACGGCGATCGTGTCTACTACGAGCACGAGGTCGCGTCGCTGATGCGGCAACCGCATGTGTGCTATCGCGGCGAGCTGGGTGGCGGTGACAAGGATCGCTTCATCGGCGCCGCGCGGGCGCTGCTGTTTCCGATCGACTGGCCCGAGCCGTTCGGGCTCGTGCTGGTCGAGGCGCTGGCGGCGGGCACACCGGTGATCGCATTCGACCGCGGCTCGGTCCGCGAGATCATCGACGACGGCGTGACCGGCTTCATCGTCGATAGTGTCGACGAGGCCGTCGATGCGGTGAACCGGATCGGCGAGCTGGACCGCGCGCGCTGTCGCGAAGCCTTCGAGCGGCGCTTCACCGCGGCACGCATGGCCGACGAGTACATCGAGGTGTACCGGAAGCTGTTGGCGTCGAAGCGTTGAAGCGCAACGACGCCTGCGCGAGCGTGGATTTTTTCTAACGCGGCACGCCATTCTTGACCAACGCCATCGGCTCTGACGGCTGCTGAGCATGGGACAGATCCACGGGTCACGCGGCCGCTGGGTGCACGCGCGCAGCGGCCCGAGCGGATCGCGATCGGCGAGCACGAGTCGGGCAGACCGTTAGCGCGCATCGCAGCGCGCAGCCCGGCGTCCTACAGGCACGCCGGATGCGAAGGCACGAGCATCCGCGCGTACCCGAAGCGATGCCCGGCACGGATGTACAGCCGGAGCAGCAGCCGGTACGCGACACGCCGGACGTGCAAGCACCGGGCTCGGCGCCGCCGTGACGCGCCCCCCCCCGGCCAGCACTTGATCTTCCTTCCACGCAACCCATCAGGGGAACGAAATGACCAACTCCCGTTCGACCACGGGCGAGCGCCCGCTGAACCCGTTCATCGACGTGCAGAAAGCGCTGAAGGGCGCTTCCTATCCCGCCGACAAGGACAGCCTCATCGAAACCGCGAAAGCCAATGGCGCCGATGACGACGTGCTGCAACGGCTCCAGGATCTGCCCGACCAGCAGTATCAGAGCCCCGCCGACGTCTCGAAGGGCGTGGGCAATGAGTAGCCCGCAAACTCCATCGCCGCCCCCGCCAGCTCAGGGCTCGCCGGCGACCCGGTCCCCACGTGGAGCGCGGCTCCCGGTCGCGCTCGCGGTGCCGGGCGTCGTCTTCGTCGTGATTGGCGTGCTGCTCGCGATCGGCGGTATCCGGCTCGCGATGCTCGGCGGCTCGTGGTATTACCTGGTCGCCGGCATCGCGATCGCGGCGACCGGCGTGCTGCTGTGGCTGCGCCGGCGCGCTGCGCTGTTCGTGTTCGCGATCGTGCTGTTCGCATCGACGATCTGGGCGGTGGTCGAGGCGCGCTTCGATTTCTGGCAATTGTTGCCACGTCTTTGGGTGTGGGTTGTGCTCGCGATCTGGCTGCTGCTGCCACCGGTGAGCAAGCGGCTCGCGCTCGGGCCGCCCGCCGCGCCGCGCGAAGGCGTGCTGCCGCTCGCGGGGGCGGTCGTGCTCGCGGTGCTGCTCGGCATCGTCACCGCGTTCAACCACCCGTACGATCACCCCGGCCAGCTCGAAGTAACGTCGGCAGCGCCTGCCGACGCGCCGCTTGCCGGCGACTCGAATCGCAAGCCGGCGGACTGGAGCGACTACGGCGGCTCGCCGCTCGGCCAGCGCTACTCGCCGCTCGCGCAGATCACACCGGAGAACGCGGGCAAGCTGAAGGAGGCATGGCGCATCGAGACCGGCGACAAAGCCGGTCGAGGCGACCCGACCGAAACCACCTACGAAGACACGCCGATCAAGGTCGACAACAAGGTGTACGTATGCACGCCGCATAGCATCGTGATCGCGCTCGACCCCGCGACCGGCCACGAACTGTGGCGTTACGACCCGCACATCCAGAGTCCAATCGGCAGCTTCAAGCACTGGGAGCATATGACCTGTCGTGGCGTGTCCTATCACGACGACGCGCTCTATCCGCCGCTGCCGGCCGCCGCCGACGCCGCGCGCACCAGCGCGGCGGTAGCCACCGAGAGCCCGGCGAGCGCGGCGGCGGCGGGCCAGGGCACGGTGCCGGCGCCGGTGCCGAACACGCCGCAAGATCGGGCCGCAACTGCAAGCGAGTGCCCGCGCCGCATCTTCGTGCCGACCGCCGATGCGCGCCTGATCGCGCTGAACGCCGACACGGGCGCGCTGTGCCCGCACTTCGGCAACAACGGCGTAGTCGACCTGCGCACGCACATCGGGCCGTTCACGCCTGGTGGCTACTACTCGACGTCGCCGCCCGCCGTCACGCGCGACCTCGTGATCATCAGTGGCCACGTGACCGACAACGAATCGACCAACGAGCCGTCCGGCGTCACGCGCGCGTTCGACGTGCACGATGGTCATCTCGTATGGAACTGGGACGCTGGCAATCCGGACAAGACGCAGCCGATTGCATCGGGCCAGATCTACGTGCGCAACTCGCCGAACATGTGGTCGGTGTTCTCGGTCGATGAGAAGCTCGGCATGGTCTACCTGCCTCTCGGCAATCAGACGCCGGACCAGTGGGGCGGCCTGCGCACACCGGCTTCCGAGAAGGTCGCAGCCGGCATCGTCGCGCTCGATCTCGCGACCGGCCGGATGGTGTGGAACTACCAGTTCACGCACCACGACCTGTGGGACATGGACGTCGGCGGCCAGCCGTCGCTCGTCGATCTGCAAACCGCGAGCGGCGTGCAACCGGCGATCGTCGCATCGACCAAGCAGGGCAGCATCTACCTGCTGAACCGCCAGACCGGCAAGCCGATCATCCCGATCACCGAACGTCCGGTGCCGGACGGCGCGGCGCCGGGTGACCACACGTCGCCGACGCAGCCGTACTCGGCGCTGAACTTCGCGCCGCCAAGGCTGCACGAGCACGACATGTGGGGCACCAATCCGTTCGATCAGCTGTGGTGCCGCATCAAGTTCAAGTCGTTGCGCTACGACGGCATGTTCACGCCGCCATCGGAGCAGGGCTCGCTCGTGTTCCCAGGCAACTTCGGCGTATTCGACTGGGGCGGCGTGGCGGTCGATCCGGTGCGGCAGGTGCTGATCCTGAATCCGAGCTATATGGCGTTCACGTCGAAACTGGTTCCGCGCGCACAGATCGGTTCGAACAGCGGCGAACAGAAGGGCAGCGAAACGAGCGGCATCAAGCTCGCGCTCGGCACGCCATTCGGCTTCGAACTGAACGCGTTCCTTTCGCCGCTCGGCATTCCGTGTCAATCGCCGCCCTGGGGCTACGTGGCCGCCGTGGATCTGCGCCAGGGGCATATCGTCTGGGAGCACAAGAATGGCACGATCCGCGATAGCGCGCCGCTGCCGATTCCGATGCCGCTCGGCGTGCCGAGCCTCGGCGGCATGATCACCACCGGCGGCGGCGTCGCGTTCCTGTCCGGCACGCTCGACTACTACCTGCGCGCCTATGACGTGCGCACCGGCGCGCGACTGTGGCAAGCGCGTCTGCCGGCCGGCGGCCAGGCCACGCCGATGACCTATGCCGACAGCAACGGCAAGCAGTACGTGCTGGTGGTAGCGGGCGGACATGGCTCGCTCGGCACGAAGCAGGGCGACTCCGTGGTAGCCTATACGTTGCCGTAGTCGCGCCGCGGTAATCACACTGCAAGCGCGCGCCACGCTCAATGCGTGGCCGCGCGCAGCAGAAGCTTCAACACACCCGCCACCGTCGCGACCGCGACGACGCCGGCGAGCCACAGGCCGGCGAACCGCGCAAGGCGGCGCCACATGTCAGTGGTACCCCTCGCCCGCGCGCATCTTTCCCTTGAACACCGAGTACGCATACACGGTATAGCCGAGAATCATCGGCACCGTGATCGCGGCGCCGACCAGCAGAAACAGCAGGCTCGCACGCGGCGCTGCCGCCGCGCGGAACGAAATCGACGGTGGCACGAGGTTCGGATAAAGACTGATCAGGAGCCCCGCGTAGCACAGCACGAAGATGCCGTACGCAAACAGCAGCGGCAACAGATGGCGGCGCGCAGACAGGCTGCGGAAAAATCCGAAGGCAAGCAGCACGACCAGCACCGGTACCCAGGCGGTGAACAGCAGGTCCGGCCAGCGGAACCAGCGCGCCGTCAGCGAGTTGGGCAGCATCGGCGTCCATAGCGTGACCACCACGATCAGCGCGAGCACCGCGACGGCCATCGTGCGCGCGTGTCGCCGGCAACGCTCGTGCAACGGACCTTCGGTGCGCCAGATCAGCCAGCACGAGCCGAGCAGCGTGTAACCGGCCATCACCGCGAGACCGCACAGGATCGTGAAGCCGGTCAGCCAGTCCCACCAGCCGCCCACATAGGAGAACCCCGAGACCTCGATACCTTGCAGCAGGCCGCCGAGCACGAGCCCCTGGCACAGCGCCGCGAGCGCCGAGCCGCCGAAGAACGCGGCGTCCCACCATGCGCGGCCGCGACCTATCGCGCGAAAGCGGAATTCGAAAGCGACGCCGCGGAATACCAGCGCGAGCAGCATCGCGATGATCGGCGGATAGAACGCCGGCAGAATCACCCCGTAGGCAAGCGGAAACACCGCGAACAAGCCGCCGCCGCCGAGCACGAGCCACGTCTCGTTGCCGTCCCATACCGGTGCGATCGAATTCACCATCACGTCGCGGTCGTCGCGGTGGTGCTCGACCGCGAACAGGATGCCGACGCCGAGATCGAAGCCGTCGAGCAGCACGTATGCGAGCACCGCGAACGCGAGGATCGCGGCCCATACCAAAGCGAGATCAAACGTTCCTGTCGTCATCGGCGTGACTCCTCGGAGTTGATGGGACGGACGGTGCCTGTGCTGGGCCCGGTGTGATGCCGGCGCTGCGATGCGGCTTGTCCTTCGCGGGGCCGGGCGTGTCGAGCGTGGGCGTCGCCGCCATCAGCCGGAACAGAAAGACCACGGCCGCGCCGAACACGATCGCGTACACCACGCCGAAGCTCGCGAGCGATACCGCGACGCCGGGCGCGGCGATCGGTGACACACTGTCGGCCGTCCGCAGCAGACCGTACACCGTGTACGGCTGCCGGCCGACTTCGGTGACGGTCCAGCCGCACAGCAACGCGATCAGACCAGCCGGCCCCATCGCGACCATGATCCGCTGCATCCAGCGCGCTTCGTACAGGGTCCTTCGATAGCGCAACGCGAGACTGCCCAGTCCGAGCAGCGCCATCAGGATGCCGAGTCCGACCATCACGCGAAATGCCCAGAACACGACCGGCGAGAACGGGCGCTCGGACGGCGGGAACGATTTGAGGCCGGCGATCGAGCCGTCCCAGGTGTGCGTCAGAATCAGCGCGCCGAGATGCGGTATTTCGAGCGCATAGTCGGTCGTCTCCGTGCGCATGTTCGGGAACCCGAACAGAATCAACGGCTGACCGGGACGCGCGAGCCAGTCGCCTTCGAGCGCGGCGATTTTGGCCGGCTGGTGCTTGAGCGTGTTGATACCGTGCTGGTCGCCGACCACCATCTGGATCGGCGCGACGATGCAGGCCATCCATAGCGCCATCGACACCATCAGGCGCGCGCAGACATTGCGCGAATCGCCGAGCAGATGCCAGGCGCCGACCGCACCGACGAGGAACGCGACGCTCAGATACGCGGCCAGCACCATGTGTACGAGCCGGAACGGAAATGACGGATTGAAGATGATGCGCAACCAGTCGGCCGGAAAGAAGCGTCCGTCGACGATCGCATAGCCCTGCGGCGTCTGCATCCATGAATTCACGGCGAGAATCCAGAACGCGCTCATTAGCGTGCCGATTGCGACGAGCACGGTCGCGAGAAAGTGCAGACGCGGGCCGACGCGTTTCATGCCGAACAGCATCACGCCGAGAAAGCCCGACTCGAGAAAGAAAGCGGTCAACACTTCGTAGCCCATCAGCGGCCCGACGATCGGACCCGCGCGAAACGCAAAGCCCGCCCAGTTGGTGCCGAACTGATACGACATCACGAGCCCCGACACGACGCCGATGCCGAACACGACCGCGAAGATCGTCAGCCAGTAGCGGTAGACGGCGAGATATACGGGCTTGTGGGTGACGAGCCATGCGCCTTCGAGCACGGCGAGGTAGCTCGCGAGACCGATCGACAGCGCCGGAAAGATGATGTGGAAAGCAATCGTGAAGCCGAATTGCATTCGCGCGAGGGTCACGGCATCGATGGGCATGGACATCAGGGTTCCTCGGGGCAGGCTGGCGGCGGCTCCGCCGCTTCGACACGACCCGCAGCAAGCACCATACCGTTGGGCGCGGGTCACGGGGTACAGCGCTTGCTGAGCGCACGCATGAATCGATCGAAGGAGTCGTGCACCATGCGATTTTTTGCGCTCGCAACCGACTACGACAACACGCTCGCCAGCGACGGCCGAGTCGCCGATTCGACGTGGGCCGCACTCGAACGCCTGCGCGCGTCGGGCCGTCACGCGATCCTCGTCAGCGGACGGGAGCTCGACGACCTGCTCGCGATCTGCCCGCGCATCGAGCTGTTTTCGCGCGTGGTCGCGGAAAACGGCGGCGTGCTGTATTGCCCGGCCGATGGCGCGCGCCGTCTGCTCGCACCCGCACCGCCGGAGAATTTCGTCGCGGAGTTACGGCGGCGCGCACCCAACGCTTTCAGCGTCAGCCAGACGTTGGTCGCGACGATGAAGCCCCATGAGCATGTCGCGCTCGATGTAATTCGCGACCTCGGGCTCGAATTGCGGATCATCTTCAACGGCGACGCGGTGATGATCGTGGCGCCGGGCGTGTCGAAGGCGAGCGGTCTGAGCGCGGCGCTCGCCGATCTCGAATTGTCGCCGCTGAACGTGGCCGGTATCGGCGACGCGGAAAACGACCATGCGCTGCTCGACGCGTGCGGCCTCGCGGCGGCTGTCGCGAACGCGTTGCCGGAGTTGAAGAAGCACGCCGATATCGTGACGGGCGGCGTCGCGGGCGCGGGCGTCGCCGAACTGATCGACGCACTCGTTGCCGACGATTTGCGCAGCATCGCCGACGCGTCGCCGCGCAATCGCATCGTGCTCGGCCCTCGTTGTGATGCGCCGGACAGCGAGCCGGTGTCGTTGCCCGCGTACGGCAGCGTCGTGCTGCTCGTCGGTGAATCGGGCTGCGGCAAGTCCACCGCGACGGCGGGCCTGCTCGAACGGCTCGCGGGCGCGGGCTGCCAGATGTGCATCGTCGATCCTGAAGGCGACTATGACAATGACGATGCGACCTTCGTGCTCGGCGATGCGGGCAATGCACCGTCGATCGACGAGGCGATGCAGTTGCTGCGCCGTCCGGCGCGGCCCGCCATCGCGCTCAATCTGCTGCGGGTGCCGCCGTCGGATCGGCCGCTGTTCTGCGCGAATCTGCTGTTGCAGGTGCAGCGTCTGCGCACGCGCACCGGGCGGCCGCACTGGCTCGTGTTCGAAGAGGCGCATCACGTGTTTCCCGCGCAATGGGCCGGCGCGAACCAGGCGATTCCGGATGCGCTGGAAACGGCGCTCGCGGTCACCGTGTCGCCGGAGCAGTTATCGCCGGTGTTGCTGCAGCAGGTCGGCACGGTGCTCGCGATGGGCGACGGCGCGCATGCGGCCTTGCAGCGCTTTGCTGCGGCAAGTGGACGTGAGCCGCCAGCGTCGAGCGGCGACGGGGGGCAACTCGCCAAAGGCGACGCGCTGTTATGGCGCGTCAGCGCCGCCGCGCCGCCGCAGCTCGTGCGGCTCGAGCCCGGTCGCAAGGAAAAGCGCCGGCATCGTCGCAAGTACGCTGAGGGGCTGCTGATTCCCGAGCGCAGCTTTTACTTTCGCGGCGAGCACAACGCGCTGAACCTGCGCGCGCACAACCTCGTGCTGTTCGTCGAGATTGCCGAGGGTGTCGATGCGGCGACATGGCAGTTTCATCGCCAGCGTGGCGACTATTCGCGCTGGTTCGAACAGCAGATCGGCGACGCGGACCTGGCCGACGAAGCACGCGGCATCGAGCAGGACAGCGCGCTCGATGCCGCGCAAAGCCTTGCGCGCATCCGCGCGGCGATCCACGCGCGCTACACCCAACCGGAGAATCCTTCGCTGCCCGCGGTGTTGACAGGCTCGCCGCAAAGTCGCGACGAGCCCGACCCGCATCGGTCCGACACGGATCAGCGGCCGTGAGGCGGGGATTGCAACGCGACGCGCGCGCGGTCCGCGCCAGGCACGCGCAATGCGCATCTCCGCTCAAAACGGTCCGATGCAACGGACCGAAGGAGCCGAACATGCGTGTGCAGGCGATAGAGATGGCCGACTTCCTCGTAAGCTGGACCGTCATCAGAGATTCGGAAGGTGCTTTCCAATGGATCGTGCTCGTGACCGAGAGGGGTGGCGGACATGGCACGGTCTTCGAGCGACGCGGGACGTGTGGCCACGTGTCGTGGGGCGACGCGCAGGACATCGCGGCCGAGAATGCGCGCCGCGTCGCGGCCACGCTCGTCGACCCGGGCACGCTCGACAAGACGAAACAGCGGCGCGCGCGGACGCCGGCGGCGCCCGGCGCGAATCGTTGATGCCCGCTTGCGCCAGTCGTTCGCGCATCCGCTACTCATATTGACGCTGCGTCCGTGCCGCGCGACGCGACCTCGGCAGGCTGCGCCGCAACGCGAGCAATAAGGTCGATCCCAGTAGCAGCGTGGCGATCGGAAACGTGCCCGCCGCATTCATCGCAATGTTCATCGGACGCTCTCCGAGCAACTGCATCCGGCGGCGCGTCATCGCGGCGCCGAGCGACTGCAGTTCGTTTTTCAGCACGCGCTCGGCGTCGGGCAGCAGGATGGTTTCCTCGTCGGCGACGTGATGGGCGACTTCTCGGATCAGTTGAAGAAACAGCCCGTCGTACGCGGCGTTTTCGGGGCCCATTGCGCGCAGCTTTGCGATCGTCGCGCGCATCTCGTTGTGCTCGGAACGACTTTTCGTCAGTGTCTCGTCGTTGCCCAGCGCGCGGTCTAGCGCCGGGTAGAAAATTTCTTCCTCCAGTTGCGCGTGGATTTCAAGCGCATCGCACACGCCATTGACGATCGCGCGTTTTCGCCACCACGGCGTGGACGCGTGGTATCGGTGCGAAGCGGCGAGCACGTGCATATGGTCGAGGCGGATCATCGACGTAATCGACGGCGACAACGATGAGGCGTCATTGGACATGGCGTTTCTCCACGGAAAGGGTGCTCGCGGATACCGCATGCGCCATTCCTGATGCCCGACGATCGGTCCATCGGATGCCGGCGCCCGCTAGCGGAGCTCTTTACTGCTCGCAAGGGCGCTCAACGCAAAGTCCGCGGCATCCGCCGCATGGGCGAACAGGTCGTCGACGATTCGGCGCGCCGCGCTATATCCGCCCATCAACGCATCGGCCTCGGTGTCGAATGGCCGTCCGCCGGCAATGTCGAAGCGCAGCGGCGAGAACGTGGCAACCGCGGCACCCGCCTGATAGATGTGAACCACCGCCGCATAGCGCGTGCGTACCGCCGCGCGCCCGGCGGGACGCAACGTGAAATCCGCCTCGACGGTCACCTCGATCGTGAACCCGTGGTATTCGTAGGTCCGCATCATCATGTCCTTCGTCGCCTAAGTGTGTGATTGCGCCGGTGGCGCCGATCATGCGCGACGGCCACGGCGCTCGCTGCGTGCTTCGAGCGTGGCGAGCCGCGCGAGCAGCAGGCGCGCTTGCGGTTGCAGCGCCGGCGGCAGTTCGGCATTGGCCTCGATGCGCGCACGCCAGTAAGCGGGCGTTGCAACTACCGTGCCCTGCCAGTCGAGGCAGTCGCGTTTAACGAGTTGTTCGAGGCGCTGGACCATCGTGCTGATGTGCTTCAGTTCGTTGGCGGCGTCGTTATAGTTACGCGCGGCATTCACAGGTTCTCTCCGATTTGTTGTTAGTCGTTGTCGTGAGTCAGCGTTTCGACCATACCGCGTCGCTCGCTCGGCGCGCCTGTACCGCCTCAACGTTTTCGCATCAGGGTCTGTAGCAACGATTCGCCGTGGTTCGTCACGCGCGGACGATGCGCGCCTGACGGTGTGCTTTCGAGCGCGACCAGTTGGCGCTCGAGCAGCGCGTTGAACTCCTCGCGCTCTATATCGGTGGACTCCGGCGACGCCTTCACCAGCATCAAAACCGCAAATTCATGAGGGCTCAGCATGGTCTTTCCTGGAGCGGTCAATTTTTCACGGAACGTACGTTTTCCGCGTGGTCGACAGTAAGTCGTACCGGTCTGTCGACGTGTCGGAAAACGCCGGAATCAGCATACGCCGGCAACCGCAAGAAGGTGCATAGAGGCGTATGTCCGAAACTGTGACATTTCGGACAGCCATACTGGGACGCGCGGCCCCGCCTTCGCGCGAATTCGAAGAAACCCTTTCGCGACCGATTTGGCGTAGTGTAGTCAATGTGAATGGCGGTTGAAGGAGGGCGCAATGCCTGACGTCCGACGAGGCTGCCCTCGCGCCATCGATGCGCGGGAGCGCGAAAATTCCGCGAGGTGTGATCCGCACCGCGACGCGGCGCGCGCTGCGAAAAACCGTGGCGCGGCGGCGCTGCGCACAGCGCTCGTCATGACATTCGCGATCGCCGCGACGGCCGCGTGCGCGACGCCGCCCGAACCCGGCACCGCGCAGCCTTCGGGTCAACCGGCCTGCAACGTGGCCGGCAAGTTCTGCAACACGTTTTTCGGACCTTGACGATACCCGCGGCAGCGCCTTGAGCGATCACCCGCCCTCGTTGCTGCGCGGGACTTCGCTGCCTATTTCGGCACCGGTCGTCGGATCGCTCGACGGGTCGGAGCGCAGACGCGTGGCCATCGCAGTCACGGCGGTTTCCTGTTGCGCTTCGAGTCCCACCGACGCACTGCCGTCGCCGCCATCCACCGCCGGTTCACCGGTCCGTATCGTGAGACCGGTGCCGCTGTTCCACGGTGTGTTGATCACCGCTCCGTCGTGCGACATCTTGTAGTAGACGCTCGCGAATTCCTGTCGCGGCGGCAGCTTGCCCGGCGGGAAACTCGGTGTGATCGCATACAGCGCCTTCTCGAACGACTTTTGATGCGCGACTTCCCGGGTCATCAGAAAGCCCAGCGCCTCGCGCACGCCGGCATCGTCGGTCACGTTGATCAGCCGTTCATAGATGATCTTCGCGCGCGCTTCGGCGGCGATGTTCGAGCGCAGGTCCGCGGTCGGCTCACCGATCGTGTCGATGTACGCGGCACTCCACGGGACGCCGCCGGAGTTCGTCAGCGGCGGTCCGCCGCCATATAGCACCTGGGTAAGGTGACTGTCGTTGCCCGCGCCGTTGAGCTTGCGATACAGCTCGGCTTGCTGTTCGACCGCTTCGGCGAGTTCCCCCTTCGCGCCGCGATTCAACATCGCGACGATCGAGCCGATGATCTCGAGATGGCTCAGCTCTTCGGTGGCGATGTCGAACAGCATGTCCTTGCGCCCGGGGTCTTCTTCCGCAACGGCCTGCGTGAAGTAGCGCATTGCGGCGGCCAGTTCGCCTTGCGGCCCGCCGAACTGCTCCAGCATCAGATTCGCGAGCCCGGGATTGGTCGTGCCGACGCGAACCGTGTATTGCAGCCTTTTGTTGTGCATGAACATCGTGACCTCCATTGGAGTTGGCACTTGGGTCTTCCATCCGCCGTGCCACGCATGCGGAGCGCCGTCGCGGCTGGACGGCGCGAATCCGTCTGCGCATGCCGCGTTCCTGGCCGGCTCGCATCGCGTCGTCAGCCGACGCGATGGCGTGCGCGGCGGCCGATATCGCCTACCTCGTGCGCACGCTGTGCGTCATCGGCGTGTCCGTGGCCTTCGGCATATGGACAGCCGGCATCGGTTTGAGCAGCATGGTCGCCTGGATAGGCTTGAAGCAGCGGGCGAATGCCCCAGGAACTTGCATGTGAGCGAGGCACTCGACTCAGATAGTCGCGCTGCTACGCGCACGAGCGAGGTAACCAGTCGTCCTACTGCAGGAGGAAAGAAATGCTGACGCAGAAAACCAAGGACATCGTAAAAGCGACGGCCCCGGTTCTGGCCGCGCACGGCTATACGATCATTCAACGTTTCTATAGACGGCTCTTCGAAGCGCATCCCGAACTGAAAAACGTTTTCAACATGGCGCATCAGGAGCAGGGGCAGCAGCAGGAAGCGCTCGCGCGCGCCGTGTACGCGTACGCCGAGAACATCGAGGACCCCGGCAGTCTCGCCGCGGTGCTGCGCAATATCGCCAACAAGCACGCGAGCCTCGACGTGAAAGCGGAGCACTATCCGATCGTCGGCGAACATCTGCTCGGCGCGATCAAGGACGTGCTCGGCGACGCCGCGACCGACGACATCATCTCCGCGTGGGCGCAGGCATACGGCAATCTCGCGGACGTGCTGATGGGCATGGAGTCCGAATTGCGCGAAACGCGCGCGGCGCAGCTAGGCGGCTGGACCGGATGGCGCACGTTCGTCGTCAAGGAGAAGCGGCCCGAGAGCAGCGTGATCACGTCGTTCATCCTCGAACCGACGGATGGACAGCCGGTCGCCAACTTCGAGCCCGGACAGTACATCGGCATTGCCGTCGATGTGCCCGCGCTCGGCCTGCAGCAGATCCGGCAATACAGTTTGTCCGACGTGCCGAATGGGCATAGCTATCGGATCTCGGTCAAGCGCGAGAGCGGCGAGGCCGGGCGGCCGGCGGGCTATGTGTCCTCGCTGCTGCACGATCATGTGAACGTCGGCGACGAGGTGAAGCTGGCAGCGCCATACGGCACGTTCTACATCGATGTCCATGCGAAGACGCCGATCGTACTGATCAGCGGCGGCGTCGGTCTGACGCCGATGGTCAGCATGTTGAAGCGCGCGATTCAGGACCCGCAGCGGCGCGTGGTGTTCATTCATGGTGCACGCAACGGCGCGGTGCACGCGATGCGCGACCGTCTGCAGCAGACCGCCGCCACCCAGCCGAATTTCCGCGCGATCGTGTTTTATGACGCGCCGCTCGATACCGACGTGCAGGGCCGCGACTACGACAACGCCGGTTTCATCGACCTCGGCAAGCTGCGCGACGAGATCCTGTTGCCCGACGCCGACTACTACATCTGCGGTCCGGTTCCATTCATGCGGCTACAGCACGACGCATTGAAAAACCTGGACATTCACGAGTCGAAGATTCACTACGAGGTGTTCGGACCGGATCTGTTCGCTGAATGACGCATACGGCGAGTGCCGCGCAACGGCTGCCGCGGAAGCGTCAAGCGGGAATGGAGTTACCAAGACGGGGAGTGCGGCATGAGAGTGCACCATCTGAACTGCATTTCGACCTGCCCGTTGTGCGGCATGCTGTTCAACGGGCAACCCGAATCGTTGATTCGCCGCGGGCATCTGGTCTGCCATTGTCTGCTCGTCGAAAGTTCGGCGGGGCTCGTGCTCGTCGATACCGGGATTTTTTCAGCCACGACGTCGATGAATTCGAGCGGCTCGCGGGCCGTTCGGTGACGGTGCCGGCGGAGCAGATGGCAGGATGATGGTGCGCGACCGCGTTTCGCGTGGAGAACTGTCCGCGACGCAGGGCTTACGGACAGACTGCGGTGCGGACCTGTTTCCTATACTCGATTTGTCCTCCGCTTGGACTCGTGGGGACAGCGTTCTCAAATGCGCTTCTGGCGACCATGCCGGTCAAAGGCTGGTCGCTTTTTTTGCGCGCGCAGTCTTCATCGATCCGGCCGCCGCAGCAGCGCGGCCGCGAGCAGGCCGGCGCCGAGCACCAGGTAGACGTTGCCGAGCGAGCGACGCGACAGGTGCGCCTCGAATCCCGGCGTGAGCCGGTTGGGCACCACCTTGTAGTCGACCACGTACGCGCTTGCCACCGTCGCGGCGGCGGCTAGCGCGGCGGCGCCGGGCCGTCGTGACGGGACAGGGCCGGCCATCCGGTCAACGAGTTGCTCGAACAGGAATGCCCAGAAGATGGCGGCCGCCTGATGGATCGCGAAGCCGGTCACCGTATGGCGGATGCTAAAGCCGCGTTCGCGCAACGCGCGTTGCGGCCACATGGAGTGGGTAACCGCATTGATCGGCGCGAGCGGGCTGCCCGATGCGTCCGCGGATGCCGCCGAGGCCGTCGCCGCCGACAGGCACCCGGACAACAGCCCCGATGGGACGGCCCGGCGTAGCGTCGCACAGACGGCCTGATACCACGGCGAACCGATTTCGTACTCGCGCATTTTCATGGCAGCGCTCCAGTGCGGGGGCGCAAACGCACGCCCGATGATCGCGGACAGAGGTATGCGCAAGGAGCAGCATGTCGCGTTCCGCACGGACGGGACAGCGCATCGGCCGGGGCCGACTGCGCCGATTCCCTCGCCAGGTCAGAGTCAGTGCCTTAGCTGCAAGTGAAACTACTCGCCGAGTTCACGTCTCCACTCGTGTAGCGGGCCACCTTCGGATAGGCGCACAGCGGACGCGTGCGCCCGGCACCCCAGCTAGTCGGCACTTCGCTATTCGGAATCGCGTTGCTGGTGTCGCGGGCCGTTGCGATGACCTGGTTCGGTGCTTGCCCCTGCTCGACCCATGCCACCATGGGCGTCAGCATGTCGAACTGATCGGCCGTCGGACCGCCGCTGCAGTGGTTCATCCCCGCTACCGTGAAGAGCCGCGCGAAATTGCTTGCGTCTCCGCCACTAGCCGTCGATAGGCGCTGATACCAGTCGGTCGTATCGTTCGACGAGAACACCGGATCGCTCGTTCCGTGATAGACGATCAACTTTGCGCCCCGGCTGCGCAGACCGCTCAGATCGGTCTCGTTCGGCGGGGTCATGAATGACCACGAAGACTCGGAATAGACCCCGCTGGTGGCGAAGATCTTCGGCGCATCATTGTCCATGCTGAAGTTCAGACCGTAGGCACCCATCGAACCGAGGATCGAAGCGCTTTGCGGCGGCGACGTGAACACGAAGGCTGCCGCGGCCGGATCAAGGCTGATGGAATTGCCTTGCTTCCACGCGGCCCAGCCTGATCCGTTGATACCGACGTCATACGGAAAGCTTGCATAGAGCGCCGTGCCGGCGCTGTTTTTCGCCCCGGAGAAAATATTTCCAATCGCCTGCTTTTGAGCCGCCGTAAGACAGCTGCCGTCGCGCCCATTGCTCGAACACGTCGGTACGTCGGTGGCCAGATTGAAGTTCGCCTGGCACGCTTTGATGTCCTGGACCATCCCGTCCGCTACACCATCGAGCGAATCACACTTCGCGATGATCTTCGATGCGATCAGCTGCCTTTCAGTGGTCGTCAAGCCGGTGGTGATATCGGCAATGCCCGACGAGGTCGTCGCGGTCGCGACGGTAGCGAGCTGTTGCGCGCTCCACAACTCCCCGATCGCTGCCTTTGGCAAATGAAAGCCGGGGTCACCGGCAATGATGCCGTCGTAATCCGCGAAAGATCTGGCTGCCGCCACCATCGCATGACGGCCGCCGTTCGAGCAGCCTTCGAAGTAGCTGCGGTCGGGGCCCTTGCCATAGGCCAACCTGATCACCTGCTTGGCCATCGGCGTTAGCGTAGCGACGGCGTTATAGCCATAGTCGAGACGCGCCTGGGGATCGAGACCGAACAACGGGTTTTGCGACCCGGAATGACCTGCATCCGAACTGATCACGGCGAAGCCCATGTTCAGCGCATTGTTCAGCGGGCCCCCGCCACTGAGCACCCCCGTCGCCGGCGTCACATTGCCGTCGAGACCACCGTTGGCCTGATAGAAAAAGCGGCCATTCCACGCAATTGGCAGCCGCATTTCAAAACCGATCGCATAAGTCCGGCCGTCAACGGCGCTCGTGCGTTGATTCATTTTTCCTTCGATCACGCAATGTTCGGGGACGGACTTTCCCGCCACCGTGAGCGTTCCGGCCGGCACGTCGGCGACGGAGGTGAAGGTCGTGTTGGCAAACGTCAACCTGGCGGCGAGCGCGGCGCAGTCTCCCGACAGCGTCGCGGGTTGTGCGGCGGAGAGCCGAGGCAATTGCGTCGCACTGGTGGAGAGGGAATCGGAACCGCCGCCGCAGGCCGCCAGCATCGCGGACACGGCCGATACGCACACAGCAATTGAAGTTCGTTTCATTTTCGACCCGTATCAGAACATGTGTTTGATGCCGACCATCACGCCCGTTTGACCCATGCCCGCGCCCGGCGTGGTCCCGCTACCGCCGCCGCTGACCGAGTAACGCGCCTTCGCACTGTTCGCCAGATACGCTGCCTGCGCGTAGACCGACGAACGCTTGCTCAGCAGATAGGTGGTGCGTAACGTTCCCATCGTGGCGCGGGTATCGTGGTCGCTATTGATGATGCGAAACACTTCGCCATCGAGGAGGAATGCAGGCGTGACCATGTACGAAGCGCCGAGGAAGAACAGGTCCGAACGGATATTGGGCACGCTCGGCGACTGGGTCACTACGCGGCGTCCAATCCAACCGGCGCCGATCTTCGCGCCTGCATATTGTGCATAGGCGCTCAGTTGCGTACGGGCGTCCTTGTCCGCGGCGTTGATCAGCGGTGTCGGCGCAACACCGTCGAAGAAGTTGGCGGCTGCTGTCGCGCCGCCTCGTTGCTCCTCGTACGACGCGGCAGCGCCGAAATATTGCGAGTCGTACTTGAGCATTGCGGACCAGTCGCGGCATTCCGTGGCGTGGCCTGGAACGGAGCCGGTACAGGTTCCTTGTCCCGGCGAGTTGCCGGTACCCGCAGCGTCCCGTCCGAATGAATAACCCACGCCCAACGTAAAGCCTTTGTACGAGCCGAGATAGGTGATCGAGTTGTCGGTGCGCGCGTTGGGCACATAGGCATCCAGCGAGCCCATGCCGTAAATGTCCGGACCGATGATGTCGGCGCCCTGGACTGCGAGATAGGTCATCGTGTACTGACGGCCGAACGCGAGCGTCCCATACGGGCTCTTCACGCCGATGAACGCCTGGCGTCCAAACAGCCTGCCGCCCTGTCCGGAACTGCCATCGCGCAGGTTGAAGCCGCTTTCGAGAGTGAACACAGCGCTGTAGCCGCCGCCTAAATCTTCGTTGCCACGCAGCCCCCAACGCGATGGGAACTCTCCGGTAACGGATGGCATGCGAACGACGCTGTCGCCGTTCGCGTTCGCGTGCGAGACATACTCGATCCCTGTGTCAACGATGCCGTACAACGTGACGCTCGATTGCGCCGAGGCTCCTGCGCTCAGCGCGCAGAGCGCACCGAACATGAGGACGTGAGTCGACTTCAATTGCGTAGTGATATCTCCGGACCTGTTGTTTGCTTTTTTTGTTGAGCTGCGGTTGTGGATCTTGGGTACGACCTGGTCTTCGCTCCGAGCCGGCGCAGCGGCCTGAGCGCGGCAATTAAATATCAGGTAGGCTGATATTATGGTTAAAATTAAGCGCGTCCTGAAAACGCGCCCGTCCGTCCGTCGTCATGTCCTGTATTTGATATCAGGTACCCTGACAACGCAAGCGCGAAGTATTCGGTAGATTCCCCTAGTTCGACGGTGTCTTACATTCCGGCGCGAAGCCCAAAGCGCCAAACTCATCGCACCGCCACGTCGGGCGTCACCGCAACATTCCAGCGCCCCGATCGACCCGCACAATCTGCGTCCGAGTAAGCTTTCAGTCCGTTGGTAGCGCGTATCTTCGATCTCGTAGAGTTGGAGCGGGAATGCAGGATGCGGTGGCCACGGAGCGCCAGGTTGGAACTGAGGGCGCAAGCTTGCGGGGAGTTCCGGCACTGACGCGGGTATTTTTGCAGGCCGTTTCGTGCACGCTGGAGTTATACAAACAACACACGAATCGGCTTGGGCCCAGTAAGGAGCAAACAGGACGTTGCCATGAGAAATTTGACTACTAGCGTCGCACGACGCGTCGTATTTGCCATTGCGGGGTTCTCGGTGTACAGCGGCGCCGCCAGCGCTGCTTGCCCGGCATACGTGGAACTGTCTTCCGGCACGGTCTTCGATCTGGCGAAGCTGATTGCAGACAATGGGTCACCGTCGGCGGCGCTGGAAAAAGCTCGCGCCGATCTGGCGCAAGTGAGCCGCGCCGGTGAGTGTGCAGCGATCGAGCACACCCGTCGTCACGCAGAGTGCGTGGAAATCGTCGAAGCGACCCACAGAGCAGTAGCTGCTTTGGAACGTTGTTCCCGGTAATTCGCCTCGACGCGTGATCCGGTCCGAGCACCGGCATTCGACTACGCTATGGTCCAGCGCACTACGCTTCTCTAGTGTCAAAGATCAGAAGACACTTTCGCGGGAGTTCAAGCTCGGCAATCGTCATACCTCGACGCAAGCCGCGACAGGGCCGAGTTGACGACAGCAGCGAGAACGTACACGCGCAGTGATGTCTTTCTTTTATCAGCGGCGGCGCGGTGCTAGGGTTGAATGTGAAACCAGACCAGACAGGTACGGTTCGCGGAGGCTTAATCATGTTGCGCATGAGCACGCTTGCCGACTATGTCACGGTGATCACGATCACAATGGCACGCGATCCGGACATCGTGGAGAGTATTGGCAGCCTCGCCGATGCACGGCTATCCGCTATTGGCTACGGCAGTCGCCAGGCGGATCACGCTGTTTGACGCAATTGGAGCCGTCAAGACAGCCCGCCAGCGGCTACGCACACGTGATTCCGTGATCGCCCCAAGCGCACGATCCGGCCGCCGCAACGCTGAAAGCGGAGGTCTGCATGAGTTCAAGTGTATCGAGAATCGACGAGCTGATCCGGAGCGAATACCGGCACGGATTCGTGACCAATGTAAAGTCGGATACGTTGCCGCGCGGTGTGTCTGAAGATGTCATCCGCCTGATTTCAGCGAAGAAGAATGAACCCGACTTCATGCTCGCCTGGCGCCTCTCGGCCTACCGGCACTGGCTCACGATGAACGAACCGCATTGGGCATCGGTTGAGCACCCGCCTATCGACTATCAGGACATTGCGTATTATTCGGCGCCGATTGCTCCGAAGGATCGCCCGAAGAGTCTGCAGGATGTCGATCCGGAACTGCTGCGCACGTACGAGAAACTCGGCGTTCCGCTGGAGGAGCGCGAGATCCTCGCGGGCGTCGCGGTGGATGCGGTGTTCGACAGCGTGTCGGTCGCGACGACGTTTCGTGAGAAGCTTGGCGCGCTCGGCATCGTGTTCTGTCCGTTTTCGGAAGCGGTGCAGACTCATCCCGAACTGGTGCGGCAATACCTCGGCTCAGTGGTGCCGCATACCGACAACTTTTTCGCTGCGCTGAACTCCGCGGTCTTTAGCGACGGGTCGTTCTGCTATATCCCACCGGGCGTGCGTTGCCCGATCGAACTTTCCACGTATTTCCGCATCAACGCGCAGAACACGGGACAGTTCGAGCGAACGCTGATCATCGCGGACAAGGGAGCCTACGTCAGTTATCTGGAGGGTTGTACCGCGCCGATGCGTGACGAGAACCAGTTGCATGCCGCAGTGGTGGAACTGGTCGCGCTGGAGGGTGCGCAAATCCGCTACTCGACGGTGCAGAACTGGTATCCGGGCGATGCGCACGGGCGCGGCGGCATCTATAACTTCGTGACCAAGCGTGGCGATTGCCGTGAAGCGGACTCGAAGATTTCGTGGACTCAGGTCGAAACAGGCTCCGCCATCACGTGGAAATACCCGAGCGTGATCCTGCAAGGCGACAACGCAGTCGGCGAATTCTATTCGGTGGCGCTCACCAACAACTATCAGCAGGCCGACACCGGCACGAAGATGACGCATCTGGGTCGCAATACGCGCAGCACTATCCTGTCGAAGGGCATTTCCGCCGGCCACGGCAGGAACGCCTATCGTGGGCTCGTGAAAATTGCCCGCTCGGCGGAGGACGCGCGCAACTACACACAGTGCGATTCGCTGCTGCTCGGCGATCGCTGCAGTGCACTCACGGTTCCCTATATCGAGGTGAAAAACCCGACCGCGAAGGTCGAGCACGAGGCATCGACGTCGCGCATCGGCGAGGACCAGCTCTTCTATTGCCGACAGCGAGGGCTTTCGGAGGAAGAAGCGGTGTCGATGATCGTCAACGGATTTTGCAGGGAGGTCCTCAAGGAGCTGCCCATGGAGTTCGCCGTCGAAGCACAAAAGCTGCTCGGCGTAAGTCTTGAAGGCAGCACGGGCTGACAGGGACAACGGTCATGCTAGAAATCAGCAAACTGAGCGTTGAAGTAGAAGGCAAGCCGATTCTGCGCGGGGTCGATCTGTGTGTGAACGCGGGCGAGGTGCACGCCATCATGGGCCCGAACGGTTCGGGCAAGAGCACGCTTGCCAACGTGCTGGCGGGCCACCAGCATTACCGCGTAACAGGTGGCAGCGTGCAGTATGCGGGCCGTGACCTGCTCTCGCTCGCGCCGGAAGAGCGTGCACGCGAAGGGCTTTTTCTCGCGTTTCAATACCCTGTCGAAATACCGGGTGTCAGCAACGTGTATTTGCTGAAGGCCGCGTTGAATGCACAGCGCACGCACCGCGGCGACCCCGAACTGGACGCAATGGAATTCCTGCAACTGGTGAAGGAGAAAATGGCGCTCATGCAGATGGACGAAAGCCTGCTGCATCGCGCGGTCAACGAAGGGTTTTCAGGGGGTGAGAAAAAGCGCAACGAGGTGCTGCAGATGGCGGTGCTGGAGCCGCGCCTCGCGATTCTCGACGAAACCGATTCGGGGCTCGATATCGATGCGTTGCAAGTGGTTGCGCGAGGCGTCAATCAGATGCGCGATGCGGACCGCGCAATCGTCCTGGTGACGCACTACCAGCGCTTGCTCGAATATGTCGTGCCTGATTGCGTGCACGTGCTTTCAAAGGGGCGTATTGCGAAATCCGGAACGCGCGAGCTGGCACTTGAACTGGAGCGCAAGGGTTATGGATGGCTCGATGGCGATGCGCCGAACGGGCCGGATTCTGGGCCACCTAACCCGTACTGAAACGAGGCGGTCATACGTGATATCGCGAGGAGTAGACGTCAAATGAGTGAACCGACGCTCGAGTACCTCCATCAGGCTTTCCAGACCCTGTCGAGTACGCTGCCCGGCGCGGACCTTCCGTGGTTGCGCAGCGCGAGGCGCCAGGCGTTCGAAAAATTCGAAGGGCTTGGCTTTCCCACAACTCGGCTCGAAGACTGGAAGTACACGAATGTGGCGACCATCGCGAAGCGGGCATGGCATTTCACGTCGCGCCGCAGCGACGACCTGGATGTGGAGCGCATCGTCGACGATCTCGTGCCCTACGGGACAGCGGGTCGGCTCGTGTTCGTCAACGGCCGCCATATGCCGAAGCTGTCGCGCATGCCGCCTTTGCCGGACGGCGCATTTCTCGGCAGTCTCACGCGTGCCATTCGTGAGATACCGGAGCGGCTGAAAGCCGTCATTGCGCATCAGGCAGCGCCCGATGGCTTCGCGGCCCTGAACACGGCGTTCCTGAGCGACGGTTACGTGGTCCTGCTGCCGCCGGACTGTGCGATCGATGCGCCGCTCGTCATGCTGTTCCTGACCGACGAAGCCGGCCTCGCGATACATCCATTCAACACGGTACTGGCGGATGGGCGCTCGCGGTGCTCGATCGTCGAGCAGTTTGCCGGTTTCTCCGACGACGCGTATCTGGTCAATTCCGTCACGAGGATCGTGGCGGGCGACGAGGCCGACGTGCAGCATTGCCGCGTCCACCACGAAGCACGCAGCGCGTTCCATATTGCGCATGTCGACGTCTCGCAACAGCGGGCGAGCCGCTTCACGTCGCACTCGTTCGCATTCGGTGGGGCACTCTCGCGTACGCAGATCGACACACGGCTGCAGGCCGCCGACGCCCGCGCCGAACTGAACGGGCTGTATATCGCGAGCGCGAGGCAGCATGTCGATCATCACACGCGCATCGATCACGAGAAACCGCACGGAACGAGCCGCGAGCACTACCGCGGGGTGCTCGACGGTGCGTCACATGGCGTATTCAACGGCAACGTGGTCGTGCATCGTCACGCGCAGCAGACCGACACGCATCAGTCAAACTTCAATCTTCTGTTGTCGCGCGATGCGCAGATCGACACGAAGCCGCAACTGGAGATCCACGCCGACGACGTCAAGTGCACGCATGGCGCAACCGTTGGCCAGCTTGACGAGAACCAGCTGTTCTATCTGCGCTCACGCGGCATCGACGAACGCGTGGCGCGGGCTTTGCTCATCTGGGCGTTTGCGCGCAGCAGTCTGGAGCATGTGAGTATCGAGGCGGTGCGCGACCGACTGACGCAAATGCTGCTCGCGCGCACGCCGGAAGGTGAGCGCATTCGGGGACTGGTATGAAACCGATCGAACCTGTGATGATTCCGGACGACGAGACGGTGGCGCGTTGGCGAAGCGACTTCCCGATTTTTCGCGAGCTCATACACGGCAGTCCACTGGTGTATCTCGACAACGGCGCGACTACCCAGAAACCCTCGGCCGTGATCGACGCGCAGCGCGACTACTACGAGCATGCAAATGCGAACGTACATCGCGGCGTGCACGAGTTGTCGCAGCGCGCCACGGACGCGTACGAAGGTGCGCGCGAACGGATTGCGCGCTTCATCAATGCGGCGCGCGCGGAGGAAATCGTCTACGTGCGCGGCACGACGGAAGCGATCAACCTGATTGCGCAGAGCTATGTGCGTCCTCTCGCGAAGCCCGGCGACGAGATCCTGATCAGCGCGATGGAACATCACTCGAACATCGTGCCGTGGCAACTCGTATGCGAGCAGACGGGCGCGGTGTTGAAGGTGGTGCCGATCGATGACAGCGGCGCGCTCGATGTCGATGCCTACCGGCAGATGATCGCCGAGCGCACGCGCATCGTGGCGATCACGCATGTATCGAACGCGCTCGGTACGATCAACCCGGTCGCGCGGATGATCGAGGCCGCGCACGCGCGCGACGTGCCTGTCCTGATCGACGGCGCGCAGGCGGTTGCACATCTGCCTGTCGACGTGCGCGCGCTCGATTGCGATTTCTATGCGTTCTCCGGGCACAAGGCTTATGGACCGACGGGAATCGGCGTGCTGTACGCCAAGGCGGACAGACTGGAAGCGATGCCGCCGTGGCAGGGCGGTGGCGACATGATCCGCTCGGTGACGTTCGACAAGACCATTTATAACGCCATTCCCTGGAAGTTCGAGGCGGGCACACCGGACATTAGCGGGGCGATTGCGCTCGCGGTGGCGCTCGACTATGTGAATGCAATCGGCCGCGAAACGATCGGCGCACATGAGGCCGGGCTGCTCGCGTATGCGACCGATGCAATGCGTGCGATGCCACATCTGCGGCTGATCGGTACCGCAACCGAAAAGGCGGCCATTCTGTCGTTCGTGCTCGACCACGTGCATGCACACGACGTCGGTACGATTCTCGATCAGTACGGCGTCGCGGTGCGCGCCGGCCATCATTGCGCGATGCCCGTCATGCAGCGCTTCGGCGTGCCGGCAACCGTGCGCGCGTCATTCGCGCTGTACAACACGCGAGCCGACGTGGAGGCGCTCGTCAAGGCAATGGCGCACGTGCAGGAGGTATTTGGGCAATGAGCAGTCTGCGCGACCTGTACCAGGAAGTGATTTTCGACCACTACCGGAGACCGAGAAACCGTCACCGGCTGCCGGATGCCAATCGCAAGGCGGAGGGCTATAACCCGTTGTGCGGAGATCGCATCACGCTGTATCTGCGCATCGAGGATGGCGTCGTGGCGGACGTTGGGTTCGAGGGTGTAGGTTGTGCAATCGCCATCGCATCGGCATCGCTGATGACCGAAGCGCTGAAGGGGCGCACGGAATCGGAGATGGAGGCGCTCTTCGGGGCGTTTCACGACATGATGATGACGGCGCCGCCGGCGGACGCGTCTTCGCACCTCGGCAAGCTCGCGGTGTTCTCGGGTGTACACGAATTCCCGGCGCGCGTGAAGTGCGCGACGCTCGCATGGCATACGCTCCATGCAGCGTTGCATGACGAGTGCGGCACTATCTCGACGGAATAATTAATGGAGGAAGTGAGGTGAACAGGATGAGCGCATTCGACTGGCTGAAACGGGCAGATGGGCCGGAGCCCGGCGACGGCGACCTGCGCTCGCGTGTGATCGACGCGTTGCGTACGGTGTTCGACCCGGAGATTCCCGTGAACATCTACGATCTGGGGCTGGTGTACGGCCTGGACGTCGACGGCGATACGGGCAACGTGTCCATACGCATGACGCTAACGGCGCCGGGCTGTCCGGTCTCGCAGACCTTTCCGGCGACGATCGAAGATGTCGTCTATTCGGTGGCAGGCGTCAATACGGTACGCGTCGAGCTGGTGTGGGAACCGCCGTGGACGAAAGAGCGGATGTCGGAAGCCGCCCGTCTGCAATTGGGAATGCTTTGACATGACAAACTGGGTCGATGTCGCGGCGATGACGGATTTCCCGCCCGGTTCGGTGCGCAGCGTCGACGTGGACGGCACACAGGTAGCGGTGTTCAATCTCGACGGCGTCTGCTACGCGATCGAAGATACCTGTCCGCACGACGGCGGCATCCTGACGGGCGGTGCCGTCGAGGATGACGAGGTGGTGTGTCCTCGCCATGGCGCCCGTTTTTGTATCAGGACCGGCAAGGTGCTGGCTCCGCCGGCCTACGAAGACGTGGCGGTGTTTCCGGTGCGCATCGAGGCTGGAGTCTTGCAGGTGCGCGACGCGCGCGAGGAGGACAGCGCTTCGTGAAAGCATTCAGCAATCGCGCTTGCCCGGATATGAGCGTCGCTGAACTCGCGGCCGGGCGAGGCCGCGTCAGATTGTCGGCATATGCCGTTTGCTACGTCAACCGTTTGGGCCGGGCCAATGCCGCGGGTCCGTTTCCGATTATTCGTGCGTATAGGCAAGGAGCACGGACAGGCGGCATGCCGTTGCTCGCTCGCCTGCTAGTGACGGAGGTGAAAGATGGACTTCAGAAACCTTATTCCGTGGAATCGCGACAGCAATCTTCCGAGCGCTCATCAACGCGACGATCACCCCATGTTCGCGCTGCATCGCGAAATGAACCGTCTGTTCGACGACTTTTTCCGGGGATTTGAGCTGCCGGCGCGTCTCGGCTCATCGTTTGGGCCGTCTTTTGGCTGGCCGAACATCGAACTCAGCGAAACCGACAAGGAGATCAAGGTCGTAGCTGAACTGCCTGGGCTGGAACAGAAGGACGTCGATGTGTCACTGAACAAGGACGTTCTCACCATCCGCGGTGAAAAGAAGGGATCGTCGGCCGGCGCGGTGTATAGCGAGCGTTGGCAGGGCACTTTCCAGCGCTCCGTACAGCTCAGTCCGGATGCAGACCCTGACAAGGTCACGGCCGACTTTCGCAATGGCGTGCTCACAGTAACTGTTGCAAAACGACCCGACGCGCAGAGCCATGTGCGGCGTATTCCGGTTAATGGCTGATCGCAGCATACGGGCCGCATCCGCGGCCCGCGCGACAGTATTCGGCGGAGGCTCTATGAAAACCGATCAAGTTACCAAGTACCGCGGTTTGCTGATCCGATCAGTCGTCACTCCCGCGGACAGCGATCGCTATAGGGCGGCAGCCATCGTGACCGACCCGACAGGCGAAACGCGGACGTTGGGCGTCGACGGAGATTTCGCGGAGCCGAACGACGCCCACGTCCAGGCGACGGAACTCGCGATTGCATGGATCGACGGGCGCCACGTTGTATCCGATCACTACGTACGCCGGGGATAGATCAGGCTACGCCGGCACCCTTCGATTGGCTGGCTGTTGAATTCCCGGCGCATAAAGCAGCTTTAGCGCTCCGGTTCGCAAGGCGTGGAAATCGCCCCCAGCGTTGAAGAAATTTCGTCGTCGGAGCGGGTGGCAAGGTCCCCGAGGGAAAGGATTCCGATCAGGTGATCGCTCTGATCGACGACCGGAATCCGGCGGACTTGCGCGTCCGCCATCCTGTCCTTGACGGCCTGGACGTCGTCGTCTTCGTAGCAGCAGCTCGGTTCACCACTGACGATTCCTTCTATCGTTTCCTCGGCCGACGCTCCTAGCGCTACCGCGCGCGTCACGATATCCCGGTCAGTCAGCATGCCCACCACCTCCCCGTCCGCGCAAACGGGTAGCACGCCCGACGCCGCAACCGGGAACGTGACGTGCTAACCCATCATGACGTGACATTTTTGACCAGACGGGTGCACTCATGAGCAATGAAGCCAAAAGCGCTGCATATCCCTACGCATCGGGTGGATGGGGTTCCGTCAAGGCGGTCGCGACGATCCTGCTTCGGGAAAAAGCACCGCTGAAGGATAGCCAGGTTCTGATGCATCAGAACAAGCCCGACGGTTTCATGTGTGTCAGCTGCTCGTGGGCGAAGCCGGCCGATCCGCATACGTTCGAGTTCTGCGAAAGCGGCGCGAAAGCCACTGCGTGGGATCTGACGGCCAAACGCGTAACGCCGGATTTCTTCGAGGTCCACACTGTCAGCGAGCTTGCGAAGTGGCACGATCACGATCTCGAGGAAGCGGGACGGCTTACCGAGCCGCTGCGCTACGACCCGGCTACCGACCGCTACGTGCCGGTGTCGTGGCAGCAGGCATTCGATGCGATCGGCGCCGAGCTGCGCACGCTCGACCCGGCCAGCGTGGTGTTCTACACGTCGGGCCGCGCATCGCTGGAAACCTCGTATATGCTGCAGCTTTTCGCGCGCATGTACGGCACCAACAATCTGCCCGACAGCTCGAACATGTGCCACGAGAGCACCAGCGTCGGGCTCAAGGAAGCGATTGGCGTTGGCGTCGGCACGGTCTCGCTCGACGACTTCGAGAAGACCGACCTGATGTTCTTCTTCGGCCAGAACGTCGGTACGAATAGCCCGCGCATGCTGCATCAGTTGCAGGACGCGCGCAAACGCGGCGTGCCGATCATCACGTTCAATCCTTTGCGCGAACCGGGGCTGCTGCATTTCGCAAATCCGCAGTCACCGGTCGACATGCTCACACCCACCGATACGCAGATCAGCACGCAATACCATCAGGTGAAGACGGGTGGCGATACCGCCGCGATCCTCGGCATCTGCAAACTCGTGATCGAAGCGGACGATCGCGCGGTCAGTACGGGCGGCGCGCGCGTCCTCGATGTCGATTTCATCCGCGAGCATACGAACGGCTACGAGCAGTTCGCGCAGTACGCGCGCGCGGCGAACTGGGACGACATCGAACGCGTGAGCGGCTTGCCGCGCGCCGCGCTCGAAGCGGCCGCCGACGAATACATGAAGGCGAACGCGGTGATGATCCACTATGGTATGGGTCTCACGCAGCATCGGATGGGCGTGCAAAACGTGCGCATGCTGTGCAATCTGCTGCTGCTGCGCGGCAATGTCGGCAAGCCGGGCGCGGGGCCGTCGCCGGTGCGCGGCCATTCGAACGTGCAGGGTCAGCGCACGGTCGGCATCACCGAAAAGCCGGAACTCGCGCCCCTCGATCAGTTGGCTAAACAGTTTTCGTTCGAGCCGCCGCGCGAGAAAGGCATGAACATCGTCGAAGCCTTCGAGGCGATGCTCGATGGCAAGGTCAACGCGATGATCAACCTCGGCGGCAACCTCGTGCGCTCGGTGCCCGACCGGGTGCGCACCGAACCGGCGTGGGCCGCGCTCGGGCTGACCGTCAATGTGGCGACCAAGCTCAATCGCAGCCACCTGGTGCACGGCCAGCGCTCGTATCTGCTGCCGTGCCTGAGCCGCATCGAGATCGACCGGCAGGCGGGCGGCGCGCAAGCGGTGTCAATGGAAGACAGCACGGCGCACTTTCATGGCTCGCATGGCATGGTCGAACCGGCCGCGCCGACGATCCGCTCGGAGCCGTTCATCGTCGCGGGCATCGCGAAGGCGACCCTCGGCGAGCGCTCCAGCGTCGACTGGGATGCGTGGCGCGACGACTATTCGCGGGTACGGCTGGAAATGGCGAAGACGTGGCCCGAGATGTTCGGTGACTTCGAGTCACGCATGTGGACACCCGGCGGTGTGATACGGCCGCTGCCCGCGCGCGAGCGCAAGTGGAAGACCAAAAGCGGCAAGGCCGAGTTCATGGTGCCGACCTCGATCGGCGAAGATCCGGACATGCCCGAGCGTGAGCCCGATTCGCTGCGCTTGATGACTCTGCGCAGCGACAGCCAGTTCAACACGACCATTTATGGCCTCGATGACCGCTTTAGAGGCATCAAGGGTTCGCGCATGGTGATCCTGATGAATCCCGCCGACATGGAGAAGCGCGGGCTCGCACACGGCGATCGCATCGGCCTCGAGACGATCGCGGACGACGGCGTCGAGCGCCGCGTCGACGGGCTGAGCGTCGTGCCGTTCGATGTGCCGCAGGGATGCATCGGCGGCTATTACCCGGAATGCAATCCGCTGCTGCCGCTGTGGCACTACGCGAAAGAGAGCAAGGTGCCGGGTGCCAAGTCGATTCCGGTGCGCGTGCTGACGGCCACTCGATGATCAGCGCTGACACAAAAAGGCCGGCATCGTTACCTGTGCCGGCCGCTGAATTACACCCGGGCAGCGCGTGAAGGGCATGATAAGCGCGTGCCCACCTTCATGATAGTCGCGCCAGCGGCGCGCAGACATACGCATCGGGTGTTGATAACTCATGAGTTGCGGACGGGTGTCGAGCTGGGGCGGTGTCCGGTTACCCGACACTTAAGGACACAGCACGACGCCACATAGTGTTCGTATACTGCGACGTCCCCCACGGATTCGGGGACAGCGTTTCTCCAGAAACGCTTAATGGCGATCACGCCGCAATGTCGGGTGATCGCCTTTTTTCACGGAGCACCGCTCGAAGGAGGCTTAGGCGTCGAATGTGAAGGTAAATAACCCGAAGGTTGGGGGAGACGATGACGGAACGTATTGAAGATGTGCTGGCGGAAATGATCAACGTAAGCACCGAGATCAGGGTGCGAACATCCGCGCTGGCCAAAATGGAAGGAAGCCTCGCCCGGGACGAGCCCCTGCTGCGGGATGCGCTCGACACGACTCGCCGGGAGCTGTCGCTGCTGCATCAGCTCAAGGGCGAGCTCATAGGCCGCCTGCTGACACTCGAAAACGGCGCTCGGGACAGAGCGGCAACCAATCGCCCGATGCCGATCCCATGACGCACATGCGCCGCATCGGCGTCCCTGGCCGATTGTGATCCGTCGCGGGTCTGCCGCATGCTCACTGACAGGCATATCGAACGAAACCTGAAGGAGCAGACCATGAGCGCAACGCAGCATTCCGTGCAACAAACGCCCGCCAACGACGACGACACGGACCTGCCGAACATGCCGGGCGAACCGGAGCCGCCAACCACCGAAGACCTCCCCGATCTGCCCGAGCCGCAGGAAGTGGGCGAGGACGGTTGACGCGCGCAGCCGCGGACTCGCCGCACCATCAATCCGCCGCGCGCGATCGGCGAACTGCTCACGCGTCGCACGGTGTGACCGCGAGACGGCATGGTGATTGCTGTTCTACTGCGCGACGAGGCTGCCAAGGACCCGCAATGACCCCCCAGGACTGTATCGACGCGCTCGACCGTTGCGCGAGCGCCTGTACCCGGTGTTACTCCGCGTGCATCGCTGAGCGGCATCTCGATGAAATGGAAAAATGCATCCGGCTCGACATGGATTGCGCGTCGCTGTGCCGCTTGACTTCGGAGGCCCTCGCGCGCGACACGCAGTTCATGCGCGATTTCTGCGACCTCTGCGCGCGCCTGTGCGATGTCTGCGCCGACGAATGCGCGCGTCATCCGGCGCAGCATTGCCAGGATTGCAGCGATGCGTGTCGCCGTTGCGCGGAAGCGTGCCGCGCGCTATGACGGAACGCGGGTCCGCGTGTGACCCGCGAGATGCAACCTTTAGCGCCGCGGCTTCGAGCCCTTCCAGTTCGACTTGCGTGCGAACTCGACGAACGAAGCCAGATAGTCGAGCGACGCATCCGCATCGCGCGTGCCGAGAAAAATCTGCTTGGCGATGCCGGCCTTGCCGAGCTTCACGCTGACCACCGGCATACGGTCGGCGTATTCCTCGGCGAGCCAGCGCGGCAGCGCGGCCACGCCGCGCTTGCTTGCGACCATCTGCAGCATGATGTCGGTGGTCTCGATCGTCTTGTGACGGCGCGGGGCGACGTCGGCGGGGCGCAGGAACAGGTTGTAGATATCGAGGCGGTCGGTGTCGACCGGATAGGTGATCAGCGTTTCATCGACGAGCTGTTCGGGCTCCACGTAACGCGCGTTGGCCAGCCGATGCCCGTCGGCCACCACCAGCACCTGCTCGTAGTCGAACACGGGTTCGAAGCTGAGGCCGGGCCGCTTCAGCGGATCAGGCGTGACGAGCACGTCGATGTCGTAGCCGAACAGCGCGCCGATGCCGCCGAACTGGAAGCGCTGCTTGACGTCGACATCGACATCGGGCCAGCGCGCGAGGTACGGCGACACGACCTTCAGCAGCCACTGGTAACACGGATGACATTCCATGCCGATGCGCAGTGTGCCGCGCTCGCCGTTCGCGTATTGCTTCATGCGCGCTTCGGCGTGCTCGAACTGCGGCAGCAGCCGATCGGCGAGCGACAGCAGATACTGGCCAGCCTGGGTGAGGCGCAGGTTGCGGCCGTCACGGTCCCAGACCGGCGTGCCGAGCTGCTGCTCGAGCTTCCTGACGGTATGGCTCAACGCTGATTGCGTCAGATGCAGCGCTCCGGCTGCTGCCGTGAGCGAGCCCTGCCGGTCCACTTCGCGGATCAGGGTGAGATGAAAGCGTTCGAGCATGAGGGGGTATGAGATTCGACAAAGTGCGACGCGTATCGTAGCGCGATTATGCGGTCGGGCTGCCAAACCTGAAAAGGTAGCGACAGCCGACGCCGGGAGCATTGAGCGAATACCTACGGCTCGGAGCCCCGGTCGGGTTGAGTAGCGCATTCAGGTGTCCCCGTACGCGGACGCCGGACGGGAGCGAGTGGCCCGCCCAGTCGGCCTATCTCGCGGGAAGATCGAGCATTTCGCGCGCTTTGGCCGCACTTGCCACCGGCCGGCCGTATTCATCACACAAAGCGGCCACCCGTGCAACGAGTTGCGCGTTGCTCTTTGCCAGCGTGTCCTTGTCCCAGCGCACATTGTCTTCGAGACCGGTGCGGCAGTGCCCGCCCATTTCAAGAGTCCAATGATTGACCTCCAACTGATGCCGTCCGATACCAGCGGCGGTCCATGTTGCATCCGGCAATAGCGTCTTGAGTTGCTGGACCTCGAACTCGAGAATCTCGCGGCGCGCAGGCAGCGCGTTCTTTACACCCATCACGAATTGAACGTGCACAGGAGACTTCAGCAGCCCCTGCTGGACGAGATCTGCCGTGCTGTACAACATCGCCAGATCGAAGACTTCGATTTCCGGTTTGACATCGTAGTCGAGCATCGTTTGCGCAAGCGCGCGCACGAAGTCCGGCGGATTTTCATAGACGGTAGTCGGGAAATTGACGGAGCCTGTTGCGAGCGACGCCATATCCGGGCGCAGGTCGAGCATCGCGCCGCGTTGCTCGAACGAACGGCCACGACCGCCTGTCGAAAACTGAATGATGATGTCAGGGCAGTGCTTGCGGATGCCGTCCTGAAGTGCGGCGAAACTCGATCGGTCGGAACTCGAATTCTCCTGTTCGTCGCGCACGTGCAGATGAACGAGGGATGCCCCGGCTTCATACGCTTCCTGGGTGCTTTCGATCTGCTCGGAGATCGTGATCGGCACAGCCGGGTTGTCCTTCTTGCGCGGAACTGAGCCAGTGATCGCAACAGAGATGATGCACGGTTCACTCATGGCTAACACTCCCGTTCCCGATTTTCCATTTTCCAAGTCTAGTTCAAAAGGGTGCAACTTATATTGCCGGGGAAGGGGACAGGCTCGCGTCTGTGAATAAAAGATTCGGGAAGGCTACGCGTGCCGTGTTGCCAATAATCGCGCAGTCACGATGTAAGTTTGTTGAAATAATTCGGTAGGATGCTCTCGAAGCCAACGAGGGCGAAGCGGCGGCACATCGCCTTGTTCGCCGCGACCCTTGAATAGTAATCCCATGACACGCGGTGAAATACCTTTTGCGTAGCCAGTCACGCGAACCCTGTCTAAAGTGCGCGTATCGATGCGATGCACTGACCCCTCACCACCGCAGACGATACCTCCCGCCACCACCCGATATGGCATCGTCATGGAATCCTTCACAAAACTTCTTCTTGTCGTCACCGGCGTCGTCGTTGTCGTTTCGCTGATCGAAGCAGTCGTGCTGAGCCGCAGGAAGAGTGCGTCCTCACCATTTGCCTGGCACGAGGTGTGGATCTCACTGTTCGACCTGGCCGCGCGCAGGCTGATGTCGCTGCTGCCGATCTCGGTCGCGACGCCAGTTTTCAGCTTCGTCTACGACCATCGCATCTTTACGGTCGACATCAATAGCGCGCTCATGGTGTTCGCGCTTTTCATCGGAATGGAGTTCTGCTACTACTGGTATCACCGTGCGTCGCATCGCGTGCGCTTCTTCTGGGCCACGCATGCCGTGCACCATTCGCCGAACCAGTTGACGCTTTCAACGGCCTATCGTCTCGGCCTGACCGGCAAACTGACTGGCTCGACGCTGTTCTTCGCGCCGCTCGTATGGCTGGGTGTCAAGCCCGAGGTCGTGCTGCTCACGCTGTTCCTCAATCTCATGTACCAGGGCTGGTTGCATACCACCTACATTCCCAAGCTGGGCTGGTTCGAATATCTGTTCAATACGCCGTCACACCACCGTGTGCACCATGCATCGAACGTCGATTATCTGGACGCGAACTATGGTGGCGTGCTGATCATCTTTGACCGGATGTTCGGTACCTACGTGGAAGAACGCGCTGACGAACCGTGTCGCTACGGTCTCGTGACGCCGACCACGTCGCGCAACCCGCTCGTCGTCGAGTTCGAGCACTGGGCCACGCTGATTCGCGATATGTTCAACGCGAAGAGCCCGTGGATCGCGATCAATCACGCGATCCAGCCGCCGGGCTGGCTGCCGCACGGCGGAGGCGAAACGACCGAAGAACTGCGCCGCAAGAGCAAACAACCCGGCGCGGCGGGAGCGGTCAACGGCTAAGCTTTAGTCAGGAAGGTACGAAATTGCACTGGTCCGTGGTCAAGCGACTCGCGAAATCCGTAGCTGGTCTGGGTTGTATCGAGCTGTCTCGGTCATCCACGTCATTCTCTATATTCTGGCGCGCCAGAACTGGGTGATTTTGCTTTCGTGGTGAGCCGTGTCACACCGGAGCGCCGCCAGAGGCATAGAATTATTTCATCAGCGTCTGTCCTGTTCGCCATCGCTGTTAGCCTTGGTCGCTTCAGACTTCGATACGCTGCGATGACGACCGCCTCGGAGGCGCCGTGTTCCGCCGGACCTTGAATCGCACCTTGCTCCATGCTGCGGTGGTAGCTGGACTTCTGGGCGGCTGTCCGTGCCTCTTGCCAGCTGCGCTCGCCGCCGACAACGCCTCACCCAAGCCCGCCCAGGGGAAGTTGGTTGCACCGGCCAATGCCACGACGCCATCTGACTTCCCCACCATGGTCGAGCGATACGGGCCCGCTGTAGTCCATATCCGCGCAACGGCTCCAGAGAAGCAAACATCGGCGCCGCCCCCTGAGGACATCGGCCCTCACGATCCGATTGCCGCGTTTTTCAGCGGCGTCGCCCCGCAATCCCCGGAGCCGCAACGCAATATTGCTCGCGTGACAACGGGCACCGGCTCCGGTTTCATCATCAGCCCCGATGGCCTCATTCTGACCACCGCACATGTGGTGGATCAGGCGGACGAAGTCACGGTCAGTCTGACCGACCGGCGGGAGTTCAAAGGCAAGGTGCTCGTCGTCGACACAGATAGCGACGTTGCGGTGATTCAGATCGATGCTGCGACGCTGCCGGCCGTCAAGCTTGGTGACTCGTCGCGCGTGCGCGTCGGTGAACAGGTGCTGACGATCGGATCGCCCGACCGTTACCAGAACACCGTTACGACTGGCATTGTTAGCGCCACGTCGCGCCTGTTGCCCGACGGCAGCAGTTTTCCCTTTTTCGAGACCGAGGTCGCCGCCAGTCCCGACAATTCGGGCGGTCCTCTGTTTGACCGGGCGGGCGACGTGATCGGCATCGACGTGCAGGTTTATCCGGACGCGGAGCGGTACCCGAGCCTGACCTTTGCGATTCCGATCAACTCGGCGAATAAGGTGCGAGCGCAGTTGCAAACCCAGAGCAATGGCCCGGCGGGCATTGCTGGTGTAGAGGTTCAGGACGTCGGACCTGGGTTGGCGGTGGCCATTGGCGTGAAACGGCCGGCCGGGGCGCTCGTCAACATCGTCACGCCTGGTACGCCGGCCGCCGCGAGTGGCCTTAGGCCTGGCGACGTGATCACGCAGATTGGCGACAGGACGATCGCTCGCTCGGCCGAACTGTCGCAGTATGCGGCCGGGCTGCAGCCCGGAACGAAGACGACGCTCACGCTGATCCGCAGCCGAAAGCCGATGACGATTGAAATCATCGTCGGCGCGCCCGGCGCAACCCCAAGCGCCGTGCAAACCCCTGACGCAGCGTCGAATCCCCCTCCGGCCCAAAGCGCAAGCGCCGCACCGGATCGCCTTGGCTTGACGATGCATCCGCTGAACAACGACGAGAAGCGGGCGAATGATCTTCCGGAAGGGATGATGGTGGACCAGGTGACTGGACCTGCGGCGATGGCTGGCATTCGCACTGGCGATATCGTCCTGTCCTTCAATGGCGAGCTGATCGAATCCCGGGAGCAAGCGAGCGCAGCGGAAGAAAAGGCGAAGAAAGCGATATCGGTGCTGATCCAGCGTCAAAATGCTCGCCGGTTTGTCTCCGTCACGCTCAGGTGACCGTCGCTGCGTGATGCGCATGCAAAGTGCCTCATAACGCAAGCGGCATTAAGGCGACACAAACCGCAACCCCGCCCCGCACGGACCCTGTTGAGCCGTGTATGCCCATGCTATGTCCACGATCTCATAGCTTCATTGGGATGCGACCTATCAGGCACAGTGAATGCTGCATTTGCATGAGTCGCCGCCGACTTTGGAGGGATCGCGCAGAGGTGCGCCGGACGGCGATTCCGGCCACTAGTCCAGATCAGCCACGAAGATGGCGGGCGTTTTCATAGCTCAGAGGCTTAGGATAGAAAAACTGGTTCACGGCTCCCCATTGCCGTGACGGAACCGTGGGCGAACAGGCCGAACCGCGGCTCATTTCGATGAGCTCTCCGTAAGGGGACGGCAGATGAACGTAGTGAATGGAAGGACCAGGCGAAACGATCCAAAGCGTGTTGGAATGTTCAGGCGGACCGGGCTTCCGGGTTCGGGTGCAGGTAGCCCGGATGCAGACATCGATACCGCACAGCCTTCGCGTGGCCGACATCTCGCGCTTTGGGCTGGGTCGGCAAGCGCGTTGGCTGTCGCCGTCATGGGTGTGGTCGCGCAAATCGATCGGTTCGACGATGATCAGGCGCTCGGGATTATCGAAACCACGTCGCCAGCGCCACACACGACGTGGTTCGGGCATGTCGTGCTGCCGCCTCCCACTCACCCAACCGCGGTTGGCAGTGCTGAACTCGCCCCGCCTGCGTTTTCCGTTCCGTCCGATCATGGCGCTAAAGCTACTCCGGATAGTGCTGCGCCGCAGTCGGTTACGCGAGGGCCCGACGAGGCAAGCTATACCGCTACACAAGCTCGCCGCCATTCGGCGCCGGACGTGAGAGCAATCGAGCGGCATGCGAGCGGGACCACTGGACCCAAATCGCCGACGCCACGAGCGTCTTCGTCCGATCATGTCGCGGGACCATCGCCAGTTCCTGCGCTGGGATCTGCAACTAGCAGTGCTGAGCACGCCCCACGCCGGTCTTCCGCTTCGCTCGATCACCGCAGTGCATCTTCTCCGAATACTCGCGGCGCACCTTCTCGGAATTCTGCTTCACTGCAACTGGTTCAAAGGCAGCCTGCAGGCGCTCGCGCAGGAGGCGGTTTGGGCGCGGGCGGTTCAGGGGTAGGCGCAGCCGGTCCGGGTGCGGGCGGTTCGAATGCCGGCAACTCGGGTGCAGGCGCGGCCGGTTCGGGCGGACGTGGTTCTGGTGCAGGTGCCGGTGGCTCGGGCGCAGGTGCAGGCAGCTCGGGCGCAGGCGCAGCCGGTTCCGGTGCCGGTGGTTTAGGTGCCGGCAGCTCGAATGCCGGCAGTTCAGGCGCAGGCGGTCGCGGTGCGGGCAGTTCGGGTGCGGGCAGTTCTAGTGCGGGCAGTTCGGGTGCAGGCAGTTCGGGTGCAGGTAGTTCTGGCGCAGGCAGTTCGGGTGCAGGCAGCTCGGGTTCAGGCAGCTCGGGTGCAGGCAGTTCGGGCGCAGGCGGTTCGGGCGCAGGCGGTCGCGGTGCGGGCAGTTCGGGTGCGGGCAGTTCTAGTGCGGGCAGTTCGGGTGCAGGCAGCTCGGGTGCAGGTAGTTCCGGCGCAGGCAGTTCGGGTGCAGGCAGCTCGGGCGCAGGCGGTTCAGGCGCAGGCGGCTCCGGCGCAGGTAGTTCGGGCGCAGGCAGTTCGGGCGCAGGCGGTCACGGTGCAGGCAGTTCGGGCGCCGGCAGTTCGGGTTCAGGCAGTTCGGGTGCAGGCAGTTCGGGTGCAGGCGGTTCGGGTGCAGGCGGTTCGGGCGCCGGCGGTTCGGGCGCCGGAGGTTCGGGCGCAGGCAGTTCGGGCGCAGGTGGTCCCGGAGCAGGCAGTTCGGGCGCAGGCGGCTCGGGCGCAGGCGGTTCAGGTTCAGGCGGCTCGGGCGCAGGCGGCTCGGGTGCAGGCTGTTCGGGCGCGGGCGGTCACGGTGCAGGCATTTCGGGTGCAGGCGGTTCGGGCGCGGGTGGTCACGGCTCAGGCGGTCCGGGTGGAGGCGGTCACGGCTCAGGCGGTTCGGGCGGAGGCGGTTACGGCGGAGGCGGTTCGGGCTCGGGCTCGGGCGGGTCAAGGTAATCCGCCGCCTCGTTTTCGGCCGCGCTATCGTGCACGAGACGAAGGTCATAACGGCTATCCGACGGGGAAATCCCGATCGTGTGGCGCGACAATCTGAATGAGAAATGCGCCCCACGCAAGGTGAGAATGTCGCGGCGAAGTTGATGAGCCGATGTTGATTGACGCGCTTTTTTTGATTGTCGCCGATGCGGCTCTTGTTCGATGCGCGGCACGATCGGATGGAACTTGAAGGGCTAAATAAATCCCTTGCGTATGTCCCTCCGATGGCTGTATGCAGCCGGCCGCCCTGTTCTGGCAACACTGAGAGGAAACGTCAGTTGCCGAAGCGCATCGACCATATGAGAGCAATGACGGGAACTAGCCTGCAGTACGCGTTCATCCGCTCTTCACCGCTCTATCATCGTGGTGTCAATGCGCGTGCCGCGCTTGATGAAGAGCGTGACGGGCGTCTTTTCGCAGATCTCCGCGAGTCGAGCCCGTTGCGTGGCGTCGAGCGGCGCATCCACGTTGACGGTGCGACGAATGTACGGGTTGCGCTCCTGGTCCGCGTGGAGCGTCGTGGTCACATCGATGGCACCGTCGGGCCAGCCCTTGCGCTGCATGTACATGCGCAGCGTCGCGGACGTGCACGCGGCGAGACCCGCAAGCACGAATTCGAAAGGGGCAGGCCCGCGATCTTGACCGCCTTCGTGCGGGCCTTCGTCGCCAGCGAGCGCATGGCGGCCGGCTTCGAGGGCCACGAGATAGTTGGGGGCATCGGCGGCGAGCCGTGCGGAGGCGGTGGCGAGCGGCATGGTAACTCCTCGGAACTGGGCGCCACCGCAGCGGTGGTCGATTGCGGGGGCGCGTTCAATATCGCCGGCTGCGTGCGGCAAGAGGCCAGTAAGCGCTGCCGTATTTGCGTACAGCAGCAACGTACCACGTTCAGCGGCACCGGAGTCTCTCATATGCTCGCCCGTGGCGCGTTCAGGATTGACCAGCTCGGCTTGTCGTGCTGGCTGTCGTGCCCGCTCTCGCTGGAATGTAGTTGGGCTCGATCGTGCGGCAGAAGATCAGTCCAAAAACCTTCCGCCGTTGCTTTTTCCTATTCCTCATCGTCCTGTGTTCTCGAACTGGCGCTGCATCCGTTCGCTTGAGTCTCGCAAAACATCTGCTGGCGGCAACCCGCAAAGCTAATGGAAAATCACGGATGAAAATTCGCCGCCTTCGATACGCGTAACTTTGGAGTTTTCGATGCCCAATCTAAGCCATTTCCTTTCATTCGGTCTCGTTGCATTCGGCATGGTGCTTACACCCGGACCGAATATGGTTTATCTGATTTCACGCTCCATCTGCCAAGGTCGTCAAGCTGGACTTATCTCCTTGGCTGGCGTCGCCCTTGGTTTCATCTTCTACATGCTGTGTGCCGCATTCGGCATCACCGCTCTGGTTCTCGCAATACCCTACGCCTACGATGCGCTCCGCTTTGGCGGCGCGATGTATCTGCTCTATCTTGCGTGGCAAGCAGTCAAGCCCGGCGGACGCTCACCATTTCAGGTCCGCGATCTTCCCGTGGACAGCCGTCGCAAACTGTTCCTGATGGGGTTCACCACCAATCTGCTGAACCCCAAAATCGCCGTGCTTTACCTGTCGCTATTGCCTCAGTTCATTGATCCGTCGCACGGCAGCATATTTCATCAATCGCTTGCGCTGGGTGCAACGCAGATCGTGATCAGCGTCTGCGTGAATGCAGCCATTGCGACTATGGCTGGCTCGATTGCCGGATTTCTCGCGAGCCGCCCGACGTGGATTACGCTTCAACGCTGGTTGATGGGCACCGTGCTAGCGGGCCTTGCAGTCCGTATGGCAACGCAAGCCCGCCGGTAACCTTTCCTGTTCCGCGCCCACGAATGGGGGAAGGTGGAGAGCAGCGCCGCTCGACCTTCCCTGAGCGATCACGCTGCCGTCGATCCGGCGCACCGTCGCGCTGGTTGCGGTGATCGAAGCGGTGTTCCAGTTCCAGCTGTTCGGTCAGGCGCAATTGCTGACCGGCGGCGGACCGAACAATGCATCGCGACCGCTCGTCCAGTTCATCTACGAATCCGGCTTCCGCCAATGGTTGTTCGGCTATTCGGCTGCCGCGGCCCAAGACCGCCGACGAGTACGGCCGCGTCGCGCTCGAAACGGCCAAACTGATGCGCGCGGTCGATCCCACCATTCAACTCGCGGCGTGCGGCTCGTCGACCCATGACATGCCGACCTATGGAGCGCGGGAAGATCGCGTGCTCGAAGACTGCTTCGATCAGGTCGACTTCATCTCCTTGCACACGTACTTCGAGAACCGTCATGACTCGACCGCGGAATTCTTCGGCAACATCGACGTGATGGATCTGTTCATCAAGGAGATCGTCGCCGTTGCGGACAGCGTGGCGGCGCGCAAGCATTCGAGCAAACGCATCATGCGGTCGTTCGATGAATGGAATGTCTGGTACAAGGCGCGCTCGATTAACGATCTGCGCTAACCGGGCTGGCCAAGCGCACCGCGCCTGATCGAGGAGCATCCCCGGCTTTCCAAATGGTTACCCGGTGCCGGGCGCTGGCGCGAATCCACGCCAATCCATGTGCATGATTGGCGTGCGAGTGGGCGGCATCTGGCAGATCTTCTCGCAGCAAGTGTTCGTGGGCGGCGCATTCGCCGCCTTCCAGGTTCTGTAGTGCAATGTGTGTGAACAAAAGATTCGGAAAAAATCCGGGCTACGGCATTGTTTCCAAGGCTTTCTTCAGTCGCGCGACTGCCTCGTCGGATTCCTGCTGGATTCTCGTTCGAACGAACAAGACATTTAACACCGCAAACCACAGTGTCGGTGCGCGGTACACGAACTCGCGCTCGAATCGTGTCCCGGACGCTACGGGCGTTAGAGCGTAGCTCACTGTGCCTGCTGGCTTCCCGTCTATCGTGCCGACAATCGCCCATTTGCGCGGACGTCCCGTACGGCGACGGTCCACAGGACGCTTCCCCGGCGACCCGCCACGCGAAATTCTTCCGCAACCTGTTCACCAACGTTTAACGAGTGGTCGATCGCCCCTCTTACCGATAGCGAAGACGGATGCCAGCGGGGCCAGTGAGCGGGTGTCGTTACGTAGTCGAAAACCACCGTATCCGGTCGCTCGATCGAGATCACGGTGGCAATCCTCGTCGTAAGATTGACCGGCCGAGGCAACGGGACGGCAAGCAGTGCAGCGACCGCGACGACTGCCAGAACCGCGTTCATCCATTTCGATGGCCATTTCATCCGGGACTCGCGAAGTACGGCTTCGTCGTCGCCGTGGTCACCGGCTTTCAATGCTTCAGGCAAGTGTCGGCGTTCTTCCACGTGCAGACGTCGAGTCCCGTGTGAATGACCGGAGGCACGGACTTCCCTTCCGCGAGGTCACGCATGACCATCGCGGCGCGGTAGCCCATTTCCTCGGGCCGCTGGCCGACGAGCACATTCACCTTGCGGTCCTTGAGCGCCTGCAGTTCGGGCCCGAGCGTGTCAGCCGAGACGATCACGAATTTGCCGTTTTTGATCTTGTCCATGATCGGGGCGACGACCTGCGAAAAGGCCTGCGGAGCGAAGAGCGGCCAGCCGCCCGCCAGCAGAAAGGCGTCGAGGCCCGTGGGGTTGGCGGTCAGCGTGTCCTGCATCATCTGGTTCGCCTTCGCGGCGTCGTCGTTCACGTAGAGCGGACAGCCACTGATCTCATGCCAGCCGTTCTCGCCAGCGAGCTTGCTGACGCCTTTCTTGCCGGATAGCACGTCGCGTGCGCCCTGGGCCCGCTGATTGATGTTCTCCGCTGCCGGATTGCCCATCACGAGGCAGACGTTGCCGCCTTTCGGCATCAGCATCTTCAACTGCTCGCCAAGCTTGGCGCCCAGCTCGTAGTTGTCGGTGCCGACATAGCTCTTGCGCAGCGACGCATCCTTCGGGAGCAGATCGGCATCCGCAGTGATGACCGGGACCGATCCGCCGCGGCGGCGCAGCACCTCCGCCACAGCCGGCGCGTTCGCGGGCGAGATCGCCATGCTCGCGACGCCCTTGGTCAGCAGGTCGTCGATGATCTGCACTTGCGCGCTCTCGTCGGCCGCGGTCGCGGGACCGGTGTAATAACAGTTGTAGCCTTGCTTGTTGAGTTCCTTGTTCGCCCGTTCGCATCCCTGATGCATAAGGTCGAAGTACGGGTTGTCGAGACCCTTGACGACCAGCGCAAGGGTCTTATCGGCCGCAAAGCCCGGGGACGCCAGCATCGCGAGTCCTCCAGCCGCAGCAAGACACATCCACAGTTTTTTCATAGCTTCCTCCTGTTGGGCGCCGGCTCTACGGTGCCCATGTCGGCTTACACAGTCTTCGTAACGCGTCCCGCGTCCTGCGCACCGGCTCGAAAGCGGCCGGTGCGTCCAGAGACACTTCAATCCCCTTGCCGCTCGCCACCGAGCCGGTTGAAGAGCACCGCGACGACAATGAAGCTGCCGACGACCGTGCCCTGCCAGAACGCGTCGACGCCGAGCAGGATCAGACTGTTGCGGATGACTTCGATGAGCGCCGCGCCGACGACCGTGCCGAAGGCGCTGCCAACCCCGCCGATCAGATTGGTCCCACCGACCACGGTGGCCGCGATCACGCGCAGCTCGTCGCCCGTGCCGAGGCCTGTCGTGACTGCGCCCAGCCAGCCGACTTCGAGAATCGCCGCGACGCCCGCCATCAGGCCGCACAGCACGTAGACGCTGCAAACGATGCGGCGTACCGGTACGCCGGTGAGAGTCGCCGCATGACGGTTGCCGCCGATCGCGAACACGTAGCGGCCCCAGCGCGTCCAGCCGAACGCGAACCAGAACAACAGCCCAAGCAGGATCAGGAACCACACCGGATTGGCGACGCCGAGCGTCGCGCCGCCGCCGAGCGCGAGGAGTTTGCTGCCGTCAGGGCCGAAATCGAAAATGGTCCGGCTGCGGGAAATCACGAGTGCGAGGCTGCGGCCGACGCTCAGCATGGCGAGTGTCACGACGAAAGGCTGCATGCCGAGATACGCGATCAGCAAGCCATTGACGAGGCCGACCAGCCCGGCGGTCAGTAGTCCCATGCCGATGCCGGCCCAGATCGGGTAGCCCGCGTTCATGACGACCGAGAGCACGATACCGCTGATGCCGATGGTCGAGCCAACCGAAATGTCGATGCCGCCCGTGACGATCACCGCCATCATTCCCAGCGCCACGATGGCGACGAAGGCGAAGTTTCGCGTAACGTTGAAAAGATTCTCGGAGGTCGCGAAGGTCGAGGTCGCAATCGATAGGGCGATACAGGCAACGATCGTTGCCAGCACGACCCAGAACACCTGGCTTGCGAGTAGTCCCGACCAGCGAGTATGCGTCCTCGCGGACTGTGGATCATCGAGCAATGGCGGCATTGTGGGGGGCCTTCGCGACGCGTCGTTCAATGTGGGGCTCCGAGGCAAGGCAGTTTCAGGCAGCGGCGATGGCGCCGGTGATGAGACCAGTCACCTCTTCCGGGGAGGACGCTTCGGTCTTCTTGTCCGCGACCTTGCGCCCGCGCCGCATGACAACCACCCGGTGGGCGACGGCGAATACGTCAGGCATGCGGTGGCTGATGAGGATGACGGCGATACCGTGTTCGGACAGGCGTTTGATGAGATCGAGCACCTCGGCGACCTGGCGGACGCTGATTGCGGCGGTCGGCTCGTCCATGAGGACGAGCCTCGCTTCAGAGAGGCGTGTGCGGGCGATGGCCACCGCTTGCCGCTGCCCTCCCGACATTTGCCTGACGAGGTCGCGCGGGCGCGTCTCGGACTTCAGTTGCTTGAACAGATCACCCGCACGCCGATACATGGTCGCGTGATCGAGCACACGGATAGGTCCGAACCCGATCCGCAGTTCGCGGCCAAGGAAGACGTTGGCGGCTGCCGTCAGATTGTCGCAAAGCGCGAGGTCCTGATAGACGACCTCGATGCCGCGAGTGCGGGCGTCGATCGGCTTGTTGAAATGCACGGGATTTCCATCGATGAGAATGTCACCGTGCGAAGGCGGAAAGTTGCCCGCGACCACCTTCACCAATGTCGATTTCCCGGCCCCGTTATCGCCCATGAGCCCGACCACCTCGCCTGGCTCCAGGCTGAGCGTCACGTCGATCAGGGCCTGAATGGCGCCGAAATGTCTGGAAACGCCTCTGAGCTCGAGAAGACTCATAGACTGTCGCGTTCGCTGGGTGGAGGCGCCCACCGCATTGGCTGGGCGGCCAGTAGACGTACGAGGTAGGTAGATGTTTTTTAGTGCACGATGCGGCTTTTAGCAAGGCACTTTAGCCACCTGCCGAACTCGCTCATCTGCCGTGCCCGCTTCACTTCATCACCATGCAGATAGATCGACGTCGTCGACTCTGAAGCAATCGGTCGTGGCAAGTCGTGGCTTCGGAATTCTTCGTGTAGAGCGGGAATATTCGAAGTCCTGCGGTCGTTTAGCTTGCGGCGATGTCTCGCCAGTGCCGAGGAGGGTAGCTATGTCTCTGATCTCGCGTGGTTTCAAGGCGGCTGTGATTGTGCTCGCCGCCGGTTTCACAATCGGGCATGCCGCTGCTGATGATGCCTATGTCGTCAAACCGCTCGTGTCCAACGTGGCAGGTGCTGCCCCGAAGGTCGACGGTGTTTTGCAGAACGCCTGGGGTATTGCCTTTAGTCCGGCAGGAAGTCCATTCTGGATCAGCGACAACGCCACCGGCTGCTCCACGCTGTATGACGGCGAGGGGACAAAGGTGACGGCGTTGCAGGTCGCCATCCCGCTGCCAGGCAACGTGGTACCGGCCGGCGCCTGTCATCCCGTCCTTCCGAAGTCTCCACCGAATCCCACGCCCGCGGCGCCAACCGGGATTGTATGGAATCCTTCGTCTGCGTTTCTCGTGCCAGGTACCAAGATCCCGGCCATATTCATCTTCGCAACTGAAGATGGCACGATTTCCGCTTGGGCCGGTGGGTTGAATCCGGCGAACAACGCCGTGATCGCGGTCGATAACTCGTCCAATCCCTCCGCCGCCAACGGGGCTGTCTACAAGGCGCTCGTCTTCGGAGTGAATGCGCAAGGCGGATTCCTGTTTGCGACGAACTTCCGTTCGGGTCGGATCGATGTCTTTGGGCCGAACGGTTCAGACGGCCTGTTCACGCCTGCGACGACTGACGGCGGCTTCGTCGACCCGAACATCCCAGCCGGCTACGCGCCGTTTGGCATCGCGAACATCGATGGGGATCTTTTCGTCACCTACGCAAAGCAGAACAAAGAGAAGCACGACGACGATGCAGGACGCGGTCGTGGATTCGTCGATGTATTCGATACCGACGGCCACCTGCTGCGTCGCTTTGCAAGCCGAGGGACGCTCGACTCGCCGTGGGGTATCACGCGCGCATCGTTTGCGTTCGGCCGCTTCAGCGGCAAGATTCTCATTGGCAACTTCGGCGATGGTCGAATCAATGTCTTCGACAATGACGGCGGGTTCGTCGATCAGTTGGAGAATGAGTTCGGCAATCCGCTGGCAATCGACGGGCTGTGGACTCTGACACTCGGTGGCGGCCGCAATTCGAGCCCCGACACGCTGTACTTCTCGGCCGGTCCTAACAAGGAGACAAATGGACTGTTCGGGATCATCGCTCCAGCAAGCGGCTCCAGGGAGCGAGTCGCCGACCATTGACGATATCAAAGTTCGGGACGAAGGACCTTGCCTCAGCCGGTCGCGGAACTCGCCAGACGTGACCGGCTGCCTCCGGACTGAGCTTTGCTCACAGGTCTGGTTATTCACTGGATCGAATGGTCTAAACTTCAGTCATTGCGTCGATGCAGCCGCAGCGGATAGGCGATCAAAGACCATGACAGCGGCACCGGACAACGCAAAACGCGCCACCTGTTACGCAAAACATGCCATCGGGTGACGGCGCCATCATGCCGACGGCTGTGAATAGTGGCGATGAGTACTGAAAGAACGGGGTATGGCAGGTTTGCATCATGAAGGGGAAGGTTCTGTTTGCCGTGCTGCTGCTTGGCACGATAGATTGCGCTGCGGAGCCAGGTTATTACAACACGTGCGCGGCGTATCCGGCTTATCCGTGTGAGTTCTATGCCGGGTGCCCGTCTCGCGGCCAGCCATGTGTATTCCTTGGCGGCGATTTCCGCCGCTTCCACGACTTTGACCATGGCGACGGCTTTCACCATGGGTTCCACGGTCGCAGTACTCAGTTCGAGCAGGGCGGGGGCCACAGCGGCGGTCACGGCGCACGCAACTAGGCACCGGCACAGGAGTCTATCGCCGGAAATTCAGACGAGCAGAGTGAGGCACGCGCTGTCGCAACGGGCATCGCCCTTGCCATCGCGTGCATGTCGGGTCGGTGTTGTTTGTCCCGTATCAGGTCGCCGTGCCTCGCAAATCTCTAATGTGCTGATAGACGGTGGCACGTCCCATCCCCAACACATTCGCGACGTAGTTGGCAGCGCTCTTCCCCTTGAACGCCCCTTCGGCCCACAGCGCTTCGACGATCTCGCGACGATGGTCGCGAGTCAGCGAATTCAGCGCCAACTGACGTTCCTGCAGCCATGTGTGAAGGAACGTGTTGATGCGTTCCTGCCAGTCGTCCTTGAACAGCTCTTCGGGCTGCTTCACGACACCGGCGCCGGAGATCACACGATCGATCACATGTTTGATGTCTTCGAAGACGGCGATGTTGTAGTTCACGCACATCACGCCGACAGCGCTACCGGCATCGTCGAACAACACCGTGCTGACGCACCGCATTCGCCTCCCATCCCAATTGATTTTTTCATACGGCCCGACCGTACCGGACTCCGCGGAATGGTCGATCTCTTCCAACGCGGAGTCGTCGCCGAGTTCGCGTTTCGACAGATTATTGGCGATGTAGGCGATCGTTTGACTTTGCAGGTCATGAATGACGATTTCGACGTAGGGGAAAAACAACAGCGCAATGCCATCGGCGACACGGCTGTAGCGATCCAGAAGTAGCCGACGTGCGGCCGTTGTCTTGGGCTTTCGCATAGGGATAGATGCTTGCAGCTTTCTGAAAGTCCACTTGGGTGGGCGACGGTATGGAAGGTCCGAAATGTTCGGCATTTTGCCACGAGCGATGCGGTACTTCTGCTCGATGGCACGACGACCAGCATGTCGGCGAACGGCCTTTGCCATTGCCCCGGCGGCATGGTGCGATCTGGCGCGTCGGCAAGATCGTGGCGATTACTTACATGCCCGCTCGAGCAGTCAGATATTTGAACAGTTCATAGGCAATCGCGACGTCTTCAAGACCCAGCCCGATCGAGCGGAAAAACGCATGCTTTCGATAGGATGGCTTAGTCGCTTCGCCGCACATGAGTTCGGCGAGATCGCCCAGCACGGCTTCGGGACGCCAACCATGATGTTGCGAAGCCAGCTTCATCTCGCCCGCGCTGGCTGGGGTGGTGCGGCGGTAGTCGCAATAGACGTCCATGTCGGCAAGCCATGCGGGCGGAATCTCATGAGCGTTCGCCACGTTGGTGCTGATAGACGTGATGAGCGCTGGCTTGCCTAGCATGTTTTCGTGCAGCACCGGGGTGCCGGACGAGGTACACAGCGCAACGACGTCGGCGTCGGCGACACAGTCTTCGATTCTTGTACAGATGGAGACTCTTTCATCGAGCGCCGCGAGCTGCGCACGTTTTTCGGTGTCGTTCGCAAGCCCGGGCGAAAACACCCGGATTGATTGCCACGGCCGTGTCCACGCCAGATGGCGCACATGAGCCCGTCCGACCGCCCCTGCGCCGACAATAGAGAGCTGGCGCGCATGATCGGCAGCGAGTTGCTGTACCGCGAGTGCGGTCGCTCCGGCGGTGCGCTCGATCGTCAGCAAGCCTGAATCGCACCACATCAGCGGTTGCCCCGTTTCCATCGACATCAATGCCGTCCACGCGGTAATGATCGGTTTCGCCTGCGTGACGATGTACGGCGACAGCTTCGCGCCGAACACCTTCGCGTCCGCCATCACGCCGAGATAGGTGATGAAGTCGCCAGCGTTCTGCGGGAAAGGAGTCAGCGTCTGCGGAGGTTGCACTGCCATGTGGCTTCCGAGCGCGCGAAACATCTGCGCCAACACGCTGCGCACGTCGAGGTGAGGAAGCGCCTCGCGAACGGTTTGCTGGTCGACGATCAGGGGCAATGCGTTTTCTGACTGGATCATTGAACTGCGCTCCACAACGATGCCGGTGCTCCGGCGGTGAGGCGATTCTAAGTCAAACAGTCCAGTCTGGACATTTATTTTTGAAATTGCTTGCTTTTATATCTGTCCAGAATAGACTGTCAATCCAGAGCAGGTGTGAGGCCGGCGCGTCAGCATGCCTCATGCGATGTCTCGGAGCGGGTCGGTCAACCGTCGCGCATGCCCTCAATCGTCGTCGCCCAAACACCAGGGGACCTTTTATGTTTCGGAAGCTTCAACTTTCACTTATCGTCGCCGCTGCGTTGGTGGGCTCGCTTGGGACCGTCGGCGTGCAGGCTCAGGACACCTTGCGCTTCGGCATCGAGGCAGCCTACCCGCCGTTCGAAAGCAAGTCGCCGAGCGGGCAATTGCAGGGCTTCGACGTCGACGTCGGCAATGCGGTCTGCACGAAGCTGGGCGTGAAGTGCGTGTGGGTCGAAAACGCGTTCGATGGACTGATTCCCGCGTTGGAAGCCCGCAAATTCGACGTAATCAATTCCGCGATGAACATCACGGACAAGCGCAAGCAATCGATTGAATTCACGAAGCCGATCTATATCGTGCCGATCGTGATGGTGGCCAGACGTGGCTCCGGCCTGTTGCCCGACGTGAAAAGTCTGCAGGGCAAACGGGTGGGCGTGTTGCAGGGGTCCTCGCAGGAGGATTTCCTAAAAGCTCACTGGGCGAATGCCGGCGTAACGGTGGTCTCGTACCAGGACCAGGATCAGGTCTACGCCGACTTGCTCGGCGGGCGCCTCGACGCTGCCGTTCAGGAGGCGCAAACTGCGCAGGACGGCTTCCTCGGCAAGCCGGCGGGCCACGAGTATGCGATCGTCGGCAAGCCGCTCAGCGATCCGGCAACGCTCGGCGAGGGCACCGGCTGGGGCTTGCGCAAGGCCGACAAGGCGCTGGTCGCGAAAGTCAATGCCGCACTCGACGCGCTGAAGAAAGACGGCACGCTGAGCAGTCTTTCGCAGAAGTATTTCAACAACGACATCATCGCGAAGTAACGGGTCCACGAGCCGGCGCCAGAGGTTTCGCGCCGGCTTGCTGCGCAAAATGCGGCAGCCCGGCGTCCAGTCCTGACAGAAAAAGCGAAGCGAGTTTATGGATTTCGATGTGATAGTGCTGGGCGCCGGGATTGTCGGCGTATCGTCCGCACTGCAGTTGCAGGATCGCGGCCGCCGGGTGGCACTGGTGGACCGGCGCGCTCCGGGCGAAGAGACCAGCTTCGGCAACGCGGGTCTGATTGAAAGCTCGTCGGTCGTTCCGTACGGTTTTCCGCGCGATTTCAGCACGTTGCTGCGCTATGCGAAGAATCGTTCGACCGACCTGTATTGGGACTATCGGGCGTTGCCGCACTTTGCGAGCTGGCTGGCGCGCTTCTGGTGGGAATCGTCGCCCGAGCGATTGATGGCGGCCGCGCGCGACATGTTGCCGTTGATCCAGCAAAGCGTTGCGGAACATGATCGGCTCATCGAGCGCGCGCAACTCGGCCATCTCATTCGCGACAGCGGCTGGATCGACGCCTATCGCACCCCGGCGGAATTTTCGCGGCAGGCGGCGGCCGCCGCAATGACTGCCAGGACCTATGGCTTGCGGGTCGCGGTGCTGGATTCGGCGGCGCTGGCCGCGCGCGAGCCAGGCCTCGCGGACGGCTTTTGTGGCGCGTTGCATTGGCAGGACCCGAAGAGCATCGTCAATCCCGGGGCACTGACCAAAGGTTATGCGAGTCTTTTCGAAGCAGGCGGCGGAACGGTGCTCACCGGCGACGCCGCCACGCTAACGGCGCAAGCGGGCGCGTGGAACGTTCAGACATCGTCGGGCCGGATCAGCGCAAAAGAAGTCGTGGTAGCGCTCGGTTCATGGTCTGACCGCGTTTTCGCGCCGCTTGGTTACCGCATTCCTTTGCGCGCGAAGCGCGGTTATCACATGCACTACCGTCCTACCCGCCAGATGCTGTCGATGCCGTTCGTCGACGCGGAGCAGGGCTACGTGGTGGCGCCGATGGAAGGGCGGTTGCGGCTCACCACCGGGGTCGAGATCGCGCGGCGTGACGCCAGGCCGACAGGCATCCAGCTCGAACGCGCGGAGCGAATCGCCAGGCCGAGCTTCGGTCTGGGTGAGCGGCTCGACACGAGTCCGTGGCTCGGCCTGCGTCCTTGCACACCCGACATGCGGCCAGTCATTGGGCGCGCGCCGCGTCATCGCGGGTTGTGGTTTGCATTCGGTCACAACCACCATGGCTTGACGCTGGGGCCCGTCACCGGTCGACTGTTGGCGGAGATGATGACCGGGACACCGACTTTTGCTGATGCGCGTCCGTTTCGCGCTGAACGGTTTCGTAGTTAGTCCGCACAGGACGGCGCAAAACGTTGAGATATCGGCATGCATCGGCGACGCCGACTGCTATTCTTCAGACACAGCGACTCATGCATTTCCGGTCGACTCTGCGGGTCGTCGGCAGCCATTCCGCACGCAGCGGAAAGGGGGCTGTATGTCGCATTCGAAACCACCCTGGCCCTCGCGACGCGCACTGCGTCGACAGCACTGGCGCGGCCGCATCTGGCTTGCCGTCGGCATTTCGCTGACTGGACTGTCCCTGACACCCGTTGCGTTCGCGGCGGGCCGCCTTCCGCAAGGCGGCACATATACTGCCGGTACTGGCACGATAGTTAACCAGGGCAACGCTCTTTTGATCACGCAACCGGGTTCGACGCGCGGCGTGATCGACTGGAGCAGTTTCTCGATCGGCAGGCACAACAGCGTGACGTTCGACAACGGCACGGGCGCGACCCTGAACCGGGTAACGGGTGGTTCGCCCTCGGCCATTTTTGGCAGGCTCAGCGCAACGGGAAGCCTCTATGTGATCAATCCGCAGGGCATCGTCGTGGGTCCGTCGGGTGTGGTCAGCACCGGTGGCCGCTTCGTCGCGTCCACCCTCGATGTCTGCAACAGTGCATTCATGAGCGGCAGCAGCGCGCTTACGCTCTCGGGCGGCTCCGATGCAAGCGTGGTCAACCTGGGCAGCATCAGTTCGAGCGGCGGCGATGTGTTCCTGATTGCGCGACACGCAGTCATCAACGCCGGCACCGTGGCAGCGCCCAACGGCACGGCGGAACTGGCCGCAGGGGGCCAGTTGCTGTTGCAGGACTCAGCGGGCAGCCGGCAGGTGTTCGTTCAGACGGGGAGTCAGGGCACGGTCGTCAACAACGGGCTGATAAACGCGGCGCAGGTCAGCCTGCAGGCCGCCGACGGCAACGTCTATGCGCTTGCAGGTGGTGGCACGCGCATCCGCGCGACGGGCACGGCCAGCCGCGACGGCCATGTGTGGCTGGTGGCCGACAGCGGCCGTGTGGACCAACTCGGCAGGATCGCCGCAGGCAACGCGGACGGCAGCGGCGGAACGGTCGATACCCGGGCGGCACAACTGACGTTCGGCAGGCACGCGGTGGTCGATGCGGGCCAATGGAACCTCCTGACCCCCGCTTTCACGATCGATGATGCCGACGCGCACGCGTTGCGCCGCAGCCTGAACGATGGCACCTCGGTCAACGTCACCGCGACGGGCGCCAACGGAGCAACGGGCGACCTGGGTGTCACGTCGAGCCTGCGCTGGTCAGGTCCGGCTTCGCTCACGCTCGCGGCGTACCGCCACGTCTCAGTGACGTCGGGTACGACCATCGCGAACAACGGTACGGGCAACCTGACCTTACGCGCCGACGCGTCAGGCATCGACAACGGCGGCAGCGTGACCAGCGGTGGGACCATCGACTGGTCGAAAAGTACCGGCATCGTCAGCGCGCTCTACGACATGAACGGCAGCTACAGTCCCGGCACGATCGTCGCGAACAGCGCCTGGACAGCAGCTCCGTATAGCGGTCTTATCGCCCAGGTGACCGGCTACAAGCTGGTCAATTCGGTTGGCGATTTACAGAACATCGCGCTCGATCTCGGCGGCGCATATGCGCTCGGCAAAGACCTCGACGCCAGTGCGACCGATACGTCTTTCGCTTTCTCTTCGCTCGGCAATGCGACCACGCCATTTTCCGGCCAGTTCGACGGGATGAGCCATGTGATCGACAGGTTCACCCAGATTGATCAGAGTTCGACCGAGCAACCGGCGACGGGACTGTTCGGCGCGATCGGGCCGACCGGTGTCGTGCGCAATGTCGGGATGACCAACGCCCGGATAGCGACCAATTTCTATTTCCCGAGCGGGCTCCCGCTGGGCATTCTGGCCGGCGAGAATCATGGCTTGATTACCTACGCCTACACTACCGGCAGCCGCGGTTCCGGCGCGTTCGAAGGCGCGGTCCTCGGCGGACTCGTCGGACGCAACGACGGCCTGATCGAGCGCTCGTGGAGCAGCGCGTTCGTCGGTTCTGCCGGCCTGCTCGGCGGCCTCGTCGGTGGCAACGGCGGTACCATCCTGCAATCTTATGCGACAGGGCATGTGAGCGGCGGCAATCATGGCTCCGGTGGCGGTCTGGTCGGCGCTAACGACGGAACGATTTCGCAGTCGTATGCCACGGGGCAAGTGTACGGCCCATTCAGCGCTGGCGGACTGGCTCTGTCAAATACCGGCCTCATCGAGCAGTCGTTTGCGTCGGGCGAGGTCTTGGGACCAAGTTTCCAGGGCCCGGATTATGGCACTTATGGCGGCATCGTCGCCGTCCAGGGCTTACCGGCTGGAGTGCCGCTCGCGTCCAACGTGTACTGGGACAAGGAGACGACAACGCGAACGAAGAGCAGCGGATACGGCGCGCAGCTATCGGCGTCCAACGGGCTCACGACCGCACAGATGAGCAATCCGGCCAGTTTTGACGCCTCGTGGGATTTCAGTGAGACCGGGACGTGGGTTATACCGGCGGGCGCGACCCACCCGATCCTGCGCTGGCAACTAGCGCCCTAGGCGCTGCCGCGAACTGGGGCGCGCACGCAGAACTGTCTCAGCCGCGTCGGCTGGTGGCATAGCAACGACAGATTGGGGGAAGCCGGCCTCCGACTGCCTGCCTGAGCATGTCTGCGAACGTCCGAAGATGGGCAACTGAGCCGGTGATCAGCAGCTTGTCTCCAATGCCTTTTTCGCTTAACGAAAGACTGACCGAGCGTGCGGTCACTCTGCAATAGCTCGCGCCGCTTCGGTAGTGGATTCGCATGCGCCTAACCCTTGGCAGTAGGTTGCCTTGAACGCATTGTTCGCGCCGGGCCGCGCGCGCTCAACTGCGTTGCAGGCCTCAGGTTCCCACCCGGTTGGAGCGGCCCGCGACACCGTAGGCAAAGGCTGCTCCCGCGAATGCAACGCCCACGCCACAGACACCGCGCCACCCCGCGACAGCCCATCCGGCTCCCGAGAGCGCCGCTCCCAGCGCGCCGCCGACCATGAACGCCCCGACGAACAGCCCGTTCAGCCGCCCGCGCGCGGCGGGATTCATGAGATTGACGGCGCGGCGGCCAAGCGTCTGATCGATGACGACGCCTGTGTCGATCGCCGCACCGCCGATGACTAGCGCCGCGATCGCGAGCCGGGGGTGGGCCTGCGGGGCGAACCCCAGTCCGCCCGATCCCGCCACGGCGATCAGCACAAGGGCCGCGATGATCAACAGGTGCGCGAACAGAAGCGCGCTGCGACCGTGCCCGCGGTCGCCCGCCTGGCCGGCGAGCGGCGTGACGACCGCGCCGCTCGCACCCGCGAGCGCGAAAAGCGCGATCCCGTGCATGCTGAATCCGAACGGTGCCTGCGCGAGCCGTAGTCCGACCGACGCCCAGAACGCGCTAAATGCCCCCATTGCCAAAGCGGCGGAGATTGCGCGCCGCTGCAGGATGCGTTCACGCGCGAGAAGCGTCCAGAGCGATCGCAGCAAGGCAGCGTAGCGTGTGATTACCGGTGGCGCGCGGTAGGGCAGGCGCCGCATGAGCACACTCGCAAGCAACGCATTGATCAGCGCGGTCGTGCCGTAGAACGCGCGCCAGTCGGCCCAAGCCGTGATGACACTGGCGAGCGGGCGCGACAGCAGGATACCGATCATCAAGCCGCTCATCACGTTGCCCACGGCGCGGCCGCGCCGGGCCTCGGGCGCCATCGACGCGGCCATCGGCACGAGCATCTGGATCACGGTCGATGTCGCGCCAGCGAGGAATAGCGCGGCAAGGCACACCCACGCCGAACGCGCGAACATCGGCACAGCGAGGAGCAATGCGCAGCAGAACAGCGTCCGCACGATCAGGCGGCGGTTCTCGACCAGATCGACCAACGGAACGAGCAGCACGAGTCCAGTGGCGTAGCCGAGCTGCGGCAGCATCGAGACGAGGCCGCCGAGCGCATGCGGCAGATTCAGCGTGGTGGCAATCGGGCCGGTGAGCGGCTGCGCGGCGAACAGGTTGATGATGATGAGACCGACTGCGGTGGCGAAAAAAACCGTCATCGGCGTGGTGAGCTGACCGGGCTGGCGCTCGTCGGCGCGTTCGGCGTGCGGCTGGCCGACGGTACAGGATGAAAGATCTGCGGGGCGGTCCATGACGACGCTCCGGTTGAAGGACTTATGGTCTATGCTAGAAGTCGCATCGTTATGCGACAATTGAAATGTATTGATAATGATTATGCGAGATTGTTCTGAACACGCGTGATCTAGAGGCGTTCGTGGCCGTCGTCGAGTGTGGCTCGATCGTCGCTGCCGCCGAACGGCTCCATCTAACCCAGCCCGGCCTGACGCGCCGCATCCAGAGCCTCGAAAGCACACTGGCTCTCGCGCTGCTCGACCGTCAGGAGAAGCCCCTCAAGCCGACCGCCGCCGGGCGGGAGGTCTACCTGCTTGCGCGTAACGTGCTCGGCGCCGTCGACGAACTGCTGGCCGTCGCGTCCCCAGACAGCGAGCCGGAAGGCGAACTGCGCATCGGCGTGCCGCCGTTCCTCTCCGACCTCGCGCTCGAACAGCCGCTCGACCGCTTGCGCGGAACCTACGCCAAGCTGACGCTGCGTGTTACGGCGGGCTGGTCACCGCGTCTGCTGCAATCGGTCGAACTGGCGCAGGTAGACGCCGCTGTCGTGTTGATGCCCGGTGATATCGCGCTGCCCGAGGCGTTGGTCAGTACGCGGCTCGCTTTCATGCCGACTGCCGTCGTCGCGGCGCGTTCGCTTGGGCTGCCGAAAGCGCCCGTCACGCTGGAATACCTCGCGCAGCATCCGTGGGTGCTCAACCAGGACGGCTGCGGCATGCGCTCGGCGCTGTCGCGCGCGCTCGCGCGGGCGGGGTTGCCGTTCAACATCGCCGTCGAGGCGTTCGGCTCCGACTTGCAGCTATCGCTTGTCGCGCGCCAACTCGGAATCGGGATCGTCTCGCCGGAAGTGCTTGCGCGCAGCCCCTTTCGCGACGTGTTGCAGGTGATTGATGTCACGGATTTCGAATCAGGCGTCGAGGTCTGGCTCGTTCACCACCCGCTACCGGGACGGCTCGTGCGGCCGATCGCACTCTTGCGCGATTCGCTGGCCGAGGTGCTGCGTGCCCACGGGATGGCTGCGGCGGATTCCTTTGAGCGCGTCGATGACGTGGCTATCAGCAGGCAACCCAAGAAAAATGGACGCGGTAGCTGGAGCCATTCTCGATAGGGGACCTCGACACGATTTGTTTTTTCGTGAGTGACCGAGCACCATGAACCGCTTCCTCATTCTTTTGGGCGTGCTGTGCCTGCTTGCCGGCCTCGGATGGCGCTGGTTCGTGCGTATCCCGTTCGGCCGGCTGCCTGGCGACATCCATATCGTTCGCGGCGGTATCAATTTCCATTTCCCGATCGTCACGTGCATCGTGATTTCGGTCGTGGTGTCAGTGCTCTTGTGGTTGTTGCGACGGTAAGTGTGTGCTGCTCACTTCCCGGTGGGCTGCGGCGCGGGTACTCGCTGAAAGTCGGCATGATTCGGCGGTTGTGCGGCCACATCGACCTGTCCATGAATGCGTGCCTGATGACCATCCGCGAACATGTAGTACGGGAACGGGTGGGGCGGCTCCGAAGCCGCGTCGAGCCTGGCAATCAACTCGGGCGCCAGCACGAAGTCGAGTGCACCGAGCGATTGTTCGAGTTGCGCGGCCTTCGTCGCGCCGACGACGATGCTCGCAACCCCCCGTTTCTGATACAGCCAGTTCAGGGCGACCTGGGCCATCGGCCGATTCGCAGCGTGCGCGACTGCCTCCAGCTCGGCGACGATCGAAAAGTTGCGCGCAGATAGCTTGTCGAATCCGGGCGGCGGCGCGGTACCTAGCGTCTGCAGGCGACCACTGCCCGTTACAGCGGCCTGGTTTTGGGCGTCTTGCGACGGACGGTATTTGCCCGACAGCACGCCCATGCCAAGCGGGCTCCACGCCACGAGCCCCATGCCGAGGTGTGTAGCAAGGTCCGCGAACTCGTGTTCCGCGTTGCGTTCTATCATCGAGTATTCCAACTGCATTGCAGCGACTGGTTCGAAACCGCGCCAGTCCGCGAGCGTCTGCGCCCGACCCGCATACCACGCTGGCACGTCAGAGAGGCCGACGTAACGGATCTTGCCAGCGCTGACGGCGTCGTCCATCGCGCGCATCACTTCGTCGGCGGGCGTCATGCGGTCCCACGTGTGCAGGTAATAGAGATCGATGTAGTCTGTGCCGAGCCGCCTGAGCGAGCCTTCGAGCGCCCGAAGCAGGTTCTTCCGGTGGTTGCCGCCCGCGTTCGGGTTGCCGGGCTGCGCGTTGTACGAGTATTTCGTCGCGATCACGAGTCGCTCGCGCATCGCGCGCGCCGCTGTGAAGCGGCCGACCCATTGCTCGCTCGTGCCTTCCGTGTAAAGGTCAGCCGTGTCAATGAAGTTGCCGCCTGCGTCGACGTATAGATCGAAGAGCCGCTGCGCCGTTGCTTCGTCGGCGCCCCAGCCCCATTCGGTGCCGAACGTCATCGTGCCGAGCGACATCGGGCTCACGCGCAGGCCGGAACGACCGAGCAGGGTATAGCGATCGAGCGACATAATTGTTTCCTCCGGGGCCAGGTAAGCGACGCATTATTGTGCGCCCGTTTCTTGTGTCGCTGTCGACAGCGGCCGCGCGTTACGCTGGCCTCGGTCTTCCCACCGTTTGCGAAGGATCACGATTGCCGAGAAGTTCGACCAGCCGTGCCTCGCATTCGGAAAACGAGTAGCCGCGCCGCTGCGAGATCATGAACGTGAGGGGGCGCATGTGCCATGCGCGCCGTTGGAGTTCGACAAGTGTCCCCTTCAAGAGGTCTTCCTCGACCAGATGGCGCGGCATGTGCCCCCAGCACAAGCTTCCTCTGAGCAGATCGTGCTTCGCGCCGAGGTCATTCACCCGCCACTGGCGTTCACTGGCGACCCCCTGTTGGGTCTTTTCCGCATCGGGCTGATTGTCGGTTACGACGAGCTGGATGTGCCGGCCAAATTCCTCCCGCCGGATTGGCCCCGCGATTGAGGCCAGCGGATGGGATGGCCCACAGACGGTCACCATTTGCGCGTCACATAGATGCTGCCTTTCTATGGTGCCGGGGCTCAGCTCTGGCACGTCCGTGATCGTCACCGCCAACGCGCACATGCCTTCGCGAACCAAACGCTCGCCGTCCTGCATGGTCGTCATGCGCAGATTGATTGCAACCGTTGGAAAGTCTGCCTGCAAGGTGCGCAGGCATTCGATCAGGTGCGCACGTGGAAAGTAGCTATCCACGGCAACCGAGACCTGTGGGACCCCAGCTTCAGCAATGGCAACCGCACGCATCTTCATTTCCTCGGTGCGCGAGATCACACCGCGAGCATCAGGCAGGAGGCTGCGGCCAGCAGCCGTCAGCGTCGCTTTGCGAGTGTTGCGCTCGAACAGCGCCACATCGAAGGCGCTCTCGAGAGCGCTGATCGCGTGACTGATCGCCGACTGTGCACGCCTCAGCTCCCGTGCAGCCCCGGAAAAGCTTCCCTGATCACACACGGCGACGAAGGCCCGAAGTTGATTGATCGTGACGTTGTCGAGCATAGCTATCTGAAAACTAGATGGGAAATATGCATATTTAGTCAATTGGCTTCATGAATCAAGAGCCGCAGAATCCTGTTTGTCGCTTTCGTTTCGAAGGATTCGTGACATGAACAGACTGAAGGGAAAGACCGCCGTGATCACCGGCGGCGCTACCGGTATCGGCCGCGCTGCGGCTCAGCGCTTCATCGAGGAGGGCGCGTTCGTCTTCGTCTTCGGCCGCCGGCAGGAAGCGCTCGACGCCGCTGTGATCGCCCTCGGGTCCAATGCACGCGCGGTGAAGGGCTCGGTCACCGATCTGGCCGACCTCGATCGGCTCTACGCGGCGGTGAAGGCCGAGCGCGGAACCCTGGACATCGTCTTCGCAAATGCGGGGACGGGAAGCCCGCTTCCGCTCGGACAGATCACCGGCCAGCACATTGACGACACGTTCGACACCAATGTGAAGGGGACGATCTTCACGGTCCAGAAGGCGCTGCCGCTGATGAGCTCAGGCGGTTCGATCATCCTGACCGGATCGAGCGCTGGCACCACAGGAGCCCCGGGGTTCACGGCCTACAGCGCGAGCAAGGCAGCGGTGCGCAATCTTGCCCGGAGTTGGGCGGAAGACCTGAAGGGCACTGGCATCCGGATAAACGTGCTGTCGCCCGGGGCGACGGCGACCGAACTAGCGAAGGAGGCGCTAGGCGAAGAGGGCCAGAAGGCCTACGGAGGGATGACGCCGCTCCAGCGTATGGCCGATCCGGTGGAGATCGGGGCGGTCGCCGCCTTTCTTGCGTCGTCGGACAGCAGCTTCATGACCGCCAGCGAGGTCGCCGTTGACGGCGGCTTGGCACAACTCTGAGGAGAAAAATCAGATGACACGATCTCTAAAGGGCAAAACAGCTCTCGTTACCGGGGCATCACGAGGCATTGGCCGCGCCATCGCCGAACGTCTTGCAAAGGATGGTGCGACAGTCGCGCTAACCTACAACGCCAGCAAATCCAGCGCGGACGAGGCGATCGCGGCCATCGAGAAAGCGCAAGGCAGCGCGTTCGCGATCCATGCGGATCTCGTTGATCCGGCGAGCGTGCCGGCCTTGTTCGAGAGACTCGACGACGAGTTCATCAAGCGCAACGGAAGCAAGGCCCTCGACATTCTGGTCAACAACGCTGGCAATTCCGGCTGGGTTGGCTTCAAGGACGCGACGCCGGAGAGTTGGGACACCCTGATGGCGGTCTACGCCCGCGCGCCGTTCTTCATAATTCAGGCCGCTCTCGATCGACTCGCCGATGGTGGACGCATCATCAACATTTCTTCCGCAGCCGCCACGAAGCCCGTGACGGCTGCGCCCGTGTACTCGATGGCGAAAGCGGCGATCAACACCCTGACCCATACGCTCGCAATCGAGCTCGGGCCGCGTGGCATCACAGCGAACGCCGTAGCGCCGGGCTTCACGCGAACGGATGCGAACGCCGATTTTCGGGCGAATCCCGAACTCGTCAAGGCGGTCGAGGCCCAAATCGCGCTGGGCCGTTTTGGCGAGCCTTCAGAAATCGCGGCCGTCGTGGCGTTCCTCGCCTCCGATGAAGGCCATTGGGTGACCGGCCAAACGATTGAAGCGAGCGGCGGCTACAAGCTCTGAGCCCGCCGGGAAACGATGGAGAAACATATGAGTTACGCAATCATTGGCTTCGGCAAGATCGGCCACGCACTTGCCAGGGCGTTCGCCGGCAACGGCATCGAAGTATCCGTTGCAACCACGCGAGACCCGGCAAGCTTTGCTTCCGATGCAGCAGCGATCGGACATACGATCATTCCCCAAACCCTGGCGGAAGCCGTCAAGGCGGACATCATCTTTTTGGCTGTTCGTTTCGAGTCATACGCGGAGGTCGCGAAGGCGCTGCCCAACTGGAAGGGAAAGCTCATCGTCGACGTGATGAACACGTTCTCCCCGCCCGAGGAACTCGACGGTCTCCCGTCGTCAGCTTTCGTCGCGAACGCGTTCACCGGAGCCAGGCTGGTGAAAGGCTTCAATCATCTGGCTGCGGCCGTCCTCGGCCAGGACCCGGCCGTGCAGGGTGGCAGGAGAGTCGTGTTCCTCGCGAGCGATGATGACGGCGCCGCAGCGGAAATTGGTGCGCTTGCGGAGAAACTCGGTTTTGCGCCAATCCAACTTGGCGGGCTTTCGGAGGGTGGACTGCTTGTGCACGCACGCGGAAATAACTGGGGACGACTGATCTTCAAGGACTTGATCACGTTCGACTGATGACCAACGGTTTCCGAATATTTTGCTGAATCGAGTGGCCGATTGCCGGAGCCATGATGGCCATTGACATGGTCCCTATCCAGGCAGTTGGATACATGATATGACATGACTCGCACTGGCAACGTGGGTGGGTGCGACGAGACCCGGAGGTCATGAGCGAAATGAAACGCACCAAATTTAGGCTGTTGCTCTGCCAAAGAAGCGGTATCGAAGCTGTGGAAGCGGACACCACGCTCGTCTTTGGCCGCCACACCCATGAGCAGTTTGGTGTGGGTCTGATCGAGCGCGGCGCACAGAAATCGACGAGCGGCCGTGGTCTTGTCGAAGCCAGTGCGGGTGACGTAATCACTGTCAACCCCGGTGAAGTGCATGACGGGGCACCGATCGGCGACGGCGGGCGCTCATGGCGAATGCTGTATCTCGACCCCGCGATCGTTGCCGAGCTGGCCGCGGACATTACGGAAGGCCGCAAAGGAGCGACTTGCGAGTTCAGCCAACCAAAAGTCAGTGACCGACGACTCGCAGCGCAATTCGGCCAGCTATTTCGCGCAATGACTGGCAAGATTGCAGACCCGCACGGACTCAGGGCAGACGAGACCTTGCTGCTTGTGCTAGCTAGCTTGCTCCAGCCCGCATCCGCCACACATCGGTGCATTCCAGCCGGAATCGCTTCGGCCCGCGCTCTGATCGATGACGATCCCCCAGGGATGGTGACGCTCACGGCACTCGCAGACGAAGCCGGGCTGAGCCGCTATCAGTTCCTGCGCGCTTTCGCGAAAGCGACCGGCCTCACGCCCCACGCCTACATCCTGCAGCGCCGCATTCATCACGCACGTCAGTTGATCCGTCATGGCGCGCGGCTCGCCGAAGCTGCCGCGCAGAGCGGTTTCTCCGATCAGAGCCATATGACGCGGCTGTTCGTCCGTAGTTTTGGCATGACACCGGGGGCGTACGCCACCGGAGCCGGCTGACCGCCTACGCCTGCAATTTTGTTCAAGACCGTCGGACCGCCGACGCCGAGAATCGAGGCTCAATCTCTTTCCCCGGCGCGAGGCACGATCTTGCTATTTTTCCTTTTCCCCTGTTTTCGCCGCGATATTCCAACGCGCGTCGCATGTGTGCTCTGGTTTTGCGCATCCACGACGGAGAGGCCATGAGCATCGAATTTCTGGTCACGTCGCTGATCGTCGTAGCTTCGCCCGGAACCGGCGCACTCGTCACAGTGGGCGCTGGTTTGTCTCGTGGAGCGCGTGCAGCAATCGTCGCAGCATTGGGCTGTACGTTCGGCATCCTGCCGCACATGGTGGCGGCGATCACTGGTCTGGCAGCGCTCCTGCATGCGAGCGCTGTCGCGTTCTCAGCGATCAAATATGCGGGCGTCGCCTACCTGCTCTTCATTGCATGGGAAACACTCGAGGAAAAAGGACCGATGAAGATCACGTTCGACAGCCCCGCCCGCACCGACCGGGATGTGATCTTGCACGCGATCCTCGTGAATATTCTCAACCCTAAACTCTCGATCTTCTTCTTAGCGTTCCTGCCGCAATTCATCGATCGCGGCGAAAACCAGCCTGCGCTTCGCATGCTGGAACTATCGCTCGTCTTCATGGCGATGACGTTCGTCGTTTTCATGGCATACGGCGTCTTCGCGGCGAGGGTCCGTGACCGCATTCTTTCGCGCCCCGATGTTCTCAAGTGGATGCGCCGGAGCTTTGCGGCCGCGTTCGTCGGAGTCGGGGTCAAGCTAGCCTTGGTGCAGCGGTAGGCCTCCTATCCCGGCACGGCGTGGACGTTCGGATGCCCGGTATTGGCATGTATTCCGTTCGACGATGAGGAAGACGCGATTCCTTAGGGGCGGATTAGTAAATCCGCCCATATAATTCCTGCAGGATCGCGGCTACAAGGCCATTGCTGTGGTCAAGGTGTTGGCCTTTGGCAGGGTATCCAGTTGTTGAATGTCGGCCATCAACGCTTGGGCTTGCGCACTACTCATTCCCGCCTTTTTCGTGCAATCGAGAAATTTTTGACGGAACTCGACGGGCGACATTGGATTCTTGGGTTCGCCTTTGGCAAATGCCACCGTTTTGGTAAACGTCCGGCCATCTTTCAGAGAAACGTCAAGGCGTGTAGCACCGGGTCCGCCACCCGGACGTGCCAGGCTTTTGTCTTCCGCCGTGTTAATGCGTTTGACCATTGCCAGCAGATCAGGGCGCCGGATCGCTGCCGTAGTGAAATGTTCGAATCCGACCTTATGGTCCACCAGTGCGCACGCCACAACCCAAGGATTGCTGAATTGCGCATCCACGACAGATGTTAGGTTCTGCTTTTTGCCAAGCGGAAAATCGAGAAGCAGATATTCGCCCGGGCCATTGTAGATGGTGATGCTTTCCACATCGGGAGCTTCAATTTTGTTCTCTGCAAACATAGTCAGCGCTGCATCCACCGCCGTATGACTACCGCGGCACGACGGCCATGGTTTGAACGAGACCTCGGTCGCGGCAAAAGTACTTCCTAGTCCGTCAAAGAGGAAATCGCGCGAATACTTGTTACCGTGAAACTGATAATAAAAGCCACGGCGACCTTCCAGAATATTTTTGGCTCCTTGGACGCCCCGCTGAGATAGACGCGCAGCCATTACGCCGGCATAGGAAGCGAAGCCAGCGCCCATACGCTTCGTCAATGCACCGTCCAGATGTGCCTGGGAATTACCCGAAGCTTGATGAAATGCAATACCCAGTGCGGATACCAACTGATCACGCGTCAACCCCATCAGCTTACCTGCGACAAAAGTTGAAGCGAAATATCCATAAAGGCTAGTGTTGTGCCAGCCCACAATGAACGCATCGACGCCAGGCTGTGCCGAATTGGCCAATCGACAGGCAAGGTCCACGCCCAAAGCCGTAGCCGTAATTAGATCCCTGCCGCTGACATTGCCGAGCATATCGGTTACGGCTAAGGCGGCCGGAATCGTGATGACCGAGGGGTGCATGAAAGACCGCTCATAGGTATCGTCATAGTCGAGAGCGTCAGCCATGATTGCATTGACGCGAGCAGCATCCTGGGCGGGAACCTGAATGCTGGTACCCCAGATTGCGGCTTCGCGCTTACCGGCCATATCGATGGTGAACTCGCGTATCTCTTTGGCTCCTGGCTCATTGGTGCCCCCTAGCGCCGCGCCCACTGTGTCCAGAATCTGATTCTTGGTTATGGCAATCACCGCGCTCGGCAGGTTGTCATAGGTGGTCTGCAAACAATAGTCTGCAAGGGCAACGATGTCATCCGGACCAGCGGGGCTCTGCGCTGGAGGCTTCTGTGCCACCGTCGCATCCGCGTAGGCGGACGCAGGAGTCAGCATCAATCCGCCGACCGATGCAATTGAGGTCTGGATAAATGATCTGCGATTTAGTTTGGTCATTTTGTTTTCTGAAACGGGGCCGGTGAACAGTGCCTCCGCCTCTCGATCATTACGGACGATAAACGCAAATCCACTACCGTGTGTTCAGGCCCAACATAGCAGCGGCGCGGGTGCGACCAGCAGCGTCACGCCTTCATTTTAGTATGTGCATTTAGACGGCTGTTTCGTATACATGGATGTTATGCAATGTAATGCGATGTTGCACCTGCGGGCCAATGACGGAAATAGGTAAATCCCCGACCTTGGGCAAGAATCGCGAACGTGTCAGGCGGACGGAAGCGCAGTTCGACGATTTGTACTTGAACAAGTTTCACGGTGACATCGCGGTCTGACAGCGCAAAGCGTCCGGCGACCGATCCGGCCGCGTTTGTTATCTGAGCCGCATGAAGCGGTCTGCGACGGTTGGCCGAGGCCCGGGCGCAATTGCGGACCAGCGCTTCGGCGATGCGTGCCTGGATGTCTCACTCGATGGCCCATTGTCGCTGCGCTGATCTGGAAGATCCTCTATTCGCCGGATATCAGCCCACTGCATCGTGTGCTGGAGTCGGCCGGTTATCCGGTGAGTTCGTTGATCGCGAATCCGTCTACCGCGCTGTGGGCAGTCGCCGCCGCCGACACGTGGCAATGGTTCCCGTTCACGATGCTAATGGTGCTGGCCACATTGCAGACCATTCCCGACGATCCGCTCGAAGCGGCGAGCCTCGATGGCGCGGGGCGCTGGCAATTGTTTCGCTATATCGTGCTGCTGCCATACCTGCGTCCGGTGCTGGTGGTCTGCGGATTGTTCCGGCTCATCGACAGCTTCAAGGCGTACCCATTGATCTACGTGTTGACCCACGGCGGTCCCGGCACCGTAACGGAAGTCACCAACTACTACAGCTTCATCGAGGCGTTCAAATTTCTCTTACTGGGGCTACGGGAGCGCGCTCGCGACGGTCGTCCTCGTCGGTGTCTTTCTGCTGAGCTGGCTGATCGGCAAACTCGGATGGAATAGCCATGCCGCAAACTGGTACTTCGATCAATCGCGATCTGCCCGGCGCACCTGGACCGAGCAAAGACGGACACACGGCACCAGTCGGCCGCCGCCGCAAGGGCACGCGGATGTATCGGCTGGGCGCGGCGTTGCAACGCCATGCACGCGAGGTGGTAGTCGTTGCGCTACTTGTGGTGCTGCTGTTTCCGTTTCTGTGGCTCGTGCAACTGGCGTTGCGTCCCGCTGACACGATCTTCGACGACGGCCTGCTCTTCAAGCCGACGCTCGATGCCTTCAGAGGTCTCCTTCATAGCAGCTTGGTATTGTCGTAGCGTTTGTGAACGTTGCGGACGAGGCCATTCGCGGCATCGATTTCGAAATCGCCGAAGGAGAATTCGTGGCGCTCGTCGGTCCGTCGCGCTGTGGGAAATCTACCTTGCTGCGGATGATCGCTGGGCTGGAGTCGGTCACAGAAGGCGACATCATGCTGGGCGATCAATCGATCAACGAGTTCGCGCCGAAAGATCGCAACATCGCGATGGTGTTCCAGAATTACGCGCTTTATGCGCAAATGACTGTCGCGCAGAATCTTGCGTTTTCTCTGCAATTGAAAGGCGCGTCCAAGGCAGAGATGGCGGCACGCGTGAACGACGTCGCGCAGAGCCTTGGACTGACCCCGCTGCTTGAACGCCTGCCGCGCCAGTTATCGGGTGGACAAAGACCGCGCGTCGCGATGGGCCGACTATTGTCGATTTCTTGACTCCCCGCTCGTCGTACGTATGGGCGGTCGTGTTGCGATGCGCTGCGGACCGCACCTATAGTCCGTATGGGAAAAAGGAGTTTCCGAATGACTTACGTCGATGGATTTGTTGTCCCCGTGCCTACAGCCAACCGCGAAGTTTACAGACAGTTCGCCGAAAGAGCGGCGGCCGTCTTCAAGGAGCACGGCGCGTTGAAGGTGGTCGAATGCTGGGGAGACGACGTGCCGGAAGGCAAGGTGACGTCGTTTCCAATGGCGGTCAAGCGCAAGGATGATGAGACAGTGGTGTTCTCCTGGGTTGTCTGGCCGTCGCGCCAGTCGCGAGACGAAGGAATGAAAGCGGTAATGGCCGACCCGCGGCTGCAACCAGATAAAGATCCAATGCCTTTTGACGGCCAGCGGCTCATTTATGGCGGTTTCGAAACGATTGTCGACGCGTGATGGCAAAAAAACATGGCGTCGGTTCGCGTTGAGACGCTAACCGACGCCGTTACCCGATCCGAGCGCCCCGACAACTTGAATGAACAAAACTAATGGATAAATGAAATAATGCCATTTTTCGTCATGGAACGAAGCCCCTATCATGGCTGCCAATCCTTACATCGTTCCTTGCATTTTTTCATCGGAAGGCAGCCTCCATGGTCACGACACATAATCTCGGCTTCCCGCGCATCGGCGCAAAACGCGAACTGAAGTTCGGCCTCGAACGCTACTGGAAGGGCGAATCGTCGCGCGAGGAACTGAAGGCGCTAGGCGCGCAACTACGCGCGCGTCACTGGGATGACCAGAGCGAGCTCGATCTCGCACCGGTCGGCGATTTCGCGTTCTACGACCAGGTGCTGGACATGAGCTTCACCCTCGGCAATCTGCCGGCACGCGTGCAGGGCTTTCATGGCGACAGGCTCGACAACTACTTCCGCGTCGCGCGCGGCCGTTCGGCGCAGAGTGCCGAAGAGCACGCCGCCTGCTGCGGCGGCGTCGCGGCCGGCGAAATGACGAAGTGGTTCGATACCAACTACCACTACATCGTCCCCGAATTCACCGCCGATACGACGTTCAACCTCGACACGTCCAGCTTCCTCGAACAGCTGCGTGAAGCGCGCGAGCAGGGCGTCAAGGCGAAGCCGGTGATCATTGGCCCGATCACGTATCTATGGCTGGGCAAGGCGAAGGACGACTCCGACAAACTCGCGCTGTTGGCTCGCATCATGCCCGTCTATCGCGCGCTGCTCGACTATTTCAAGGTGATGGATGTCGAGTGGGTGCAGATCGACGAGCCGGTGCTCGTCACCGAACTCGATCCGGCATGGCGCGACGCGTTCGTGACCGCGTATCAAGGCTTCGAGGAACGCGGCGTCAAGCTGCTGCTCGCTACCTACTTCGGCCAGCTGAAAGAGAACCTCGAACTTGCGTGCGGCTTGCCCGTCGACGGTCTGCATATCGACGCAATCAACGCACGCGAAGAAATCGCGTTGGCCGCGCGTCAACTGCCCGCGCACAGCGTGCTGTCGGTCGGCGCGATCAATGGCCGCAACATCTGGAAGACCGACCTGAACGCCGCGCTCGAATGGCTCGCGCCGCTCGCGCGCCAACTTGGCGAGCGCTTGTGGCTTGCGCCGTCGTGCTCGCTGCTGCACGTGCCGGTCGATCTCGCGAGCGAAGAGAAGCTCGACGCGGAAATCCGCTCCTGGCTCGCGTTCGCGCTGCAAAAACTCGACGAACTAAAGGTGCTCGCCACCGCACTGAACGGTGGCCGCGATAAGGTCGCCAATGAACTCGCCGCCAATGCCGCCGCGGTTGCCGCGCGCCGTGAGTCGCCGCGCGTGAACAACCCGGCGGTGAAGGCCGCGCTCGCGCGCATCGACGCCAATCTCGGCAATCGCCAGCACGCCTATGCCGAGCGCGCGGCGAAGCAGGCCGCGCTGCTCGAACTACCCGCATACCCGACCACGACGATCGGCTCGTTCCCGCAAACGGTGGAAATCCGCCACGCTCGTAGCCAGTTCAGGAGCGGCGCGCTCGATCAGGCAGGCTATCGGGACGCGATGCGGCGGGAAATCGAGCGCAGCGTGCGCGAACAGGAAGCGCTCGGTCTCGACGTGCTCGTGCATGGCGAAGCCGAACGCAACGACATGGTCGAATACTTCGGCGAGCAACTCGACGGCTACGCGTTCAGCCAGTTCGGCTGGGTGCAGTCGTACGGTTCGCGCTGCGTGAAGCCGCCCATCCTGTTCGGCGACATCAGCCGTCCGCGCGCAATGACGGTCGAATGGATCAGCTACGCGCAGTCGCTGACGAACAAGCCGATGAAGGGCATGCTGACCGGCCCCGTGACGATTCTGAACTGGTCGTTCGTGCGCGACGACCAGCCGCGTTCGGTGTCGTGCTACCAGCTCGCGCTGGCGATTCGCGAAGAAGTGCTCGACCTGGAAAAGGCCGGTGTACGCGTCGTGCAGATCGACGAAGCCGCGCTGCGCGAGGGCTTGCCGCTGCGCCGCGCGCAATGGGGTGAGTATCTGCGCTGGGCGGTCGAGTCGTTCCGGATCACCGCGAACGGCGTGCGCGACGAAACGCAGATCCACACGCATATGTGCTATTCCGAGTTCAACGACATCATCGCGTCGATCGCCGGCATGGATGCGGACGTCATCACGATCGAGACCTCGCGCTCGGACATGGAGCTGCTCGCCGCGTTCGACGACTTCAACTACCCGAACGAGATCGGCCCGGGCGTCTACGACATTCACTCGCCGAACATCCCCACGCAGCAGCACATCGTGCAATTGATGCAAAAGGCGGCGGAACGCATTCCAGCACAGCGTCTATGGGTGAACCCGGACTGTGGCCTGAAGACACGCCAGTGGGCTGAAGTGATTCCGGCGCTGACGAACATGGTTGCCGCCGCGAAGACGCTGCGCAGCCAGGTTCAGTAAAGGGCGAGCGAGCCGTCGCTTTCCTCGCAGCGGGCTGGATCTGGATCGCCTCGTGCGCCCAGCTTTGAGCAGGGCGCTACATTCCTTTGCGCCAGGCAGATTGCTTGCCCACCATATTCCGCGGGCCACTGCCCACACACAATCACCGTTCAATCGCGCCAATAAGCGCGCCAACCGTGTTGGACGCTCAACGTGATTGATACACTTTCAAAATTCCTCCTCCGGGTCGCTTGCGTCGACAGGCACCTGCATGCCCGCGCCGAACGGTCTCACGCGGCGGCGGCGCAGCGACCGGGAACGCTGATTGCGAGTTAGTCACGATGGCCGTGGTTAGCCATGGTCACCCGCAATCTCACATAGGAGAACCTCATGACCTCCGACAAGAATTCGAATCGCCAGCCGTCGAACCCGGCGCAACCCGGCCGAGACAGCGGACAGCAGCAACAGAACCAGACTCCTCCGACGCATCAGGGCGGCCAGCGGCAGCCCTGAGCGCGATGAGCGACGACCTGTGCAAGCGTCGTCGCTCGAACTAACGGGATTCCGGGTGCAATAGCGCCGCGAATGGCGGATCGCGACTACGAAGGCGACGTGGAAAAACTACATATCTATCTATTCGGCGCGCACGATGCGGTTCGCCACGAGCAGGCGCTGATCCGGCTCGACAAGGCGGGCTACATGGTCACGCTCGCGCGGCTCGTGGTCGAGGATCTGCCGACCTACACACAGGGGCGCGAACGCCCCGAACTGCAGAGTCTGATCCGGCGCCTCGCGCCGCGAGATACGCTCGTCGTGCTCGAGCTGGCCGCGCTCGGCTGCAATGCACGCGACATTCTCGCCACCGTTATGCAGTGCCGGAAGGCCGGCGTGGCGCTGCGTTGCGTCGAGGTCGGCCATACCGATCTGGCCGGACGTCCCGAGCCTTCGGCGGTGAAGGCGCTGCGCGCGCTGGTGCGGCTCGATGCCGCGTGCCGCAGCCTGCGGAGCCGCGATAGTCTCGCGGCCGTTCGCGCGAGCGGCAAACACACGGGCAGGCCGCCGTCGCTGTCCGAGCAACAGCGCCAACGCGTGCTGCAATCCCTCGGCAGAGGACAGTCGGTCAGCGAAGTCGCGCGACGCTTCGGCACTTCGCGCCAGACCGTGATGCGGATTCGCGCGGACACGCCAGCCATGTAGAAAATACCTGCCGGTTTCTTTCGTATAGTTCTTACCGCATCGCCGTTCGGGCATCCCGCCTGGCGCGTTTCGCACAACCGATTGCTGGAAAGCGCCACATTGCCTTGGCACGCGCGCACAAGCTGCCTGTCCGTAACACATCAGTTACGGACAGAGGCATATGCTTTGCTTTGAAAGTTCACACGTCTAACCTCAACCTACACACCACATTATCAAACCTTGCGATCCGAACCCGAGGCGCGGCGCGATGCCGTATGAAAGCCATGAACGTGAAACGTCTGACTGTTTATGCAAGCCCGGGATCACTCCGAGTCGTCGCAGTCTGGAAGAGCCTGATCGAACACCATGCGCACGTGTGCGGCTGGTCCGCGCACGTGAACACCGCGGGCGGACGCGAGTCGCTGAGCGTCGATCTGGTCGATTGCCCGGCCGAACGCCTCGCGATCATCTCGGCCGCGTTGAGCGCGGGACCGATGACGGTGCTGATGAGCGACGCGGAGTCCACCCTCCGTTCCTCATGAACCCAATGCCATAGCCCGCAGGCCCTTCGCGGCATGGCTTTTGAGCGGCCTCCGTGGCACTGCTCCCCGAGCGACCTTCGCGGTCGCTTCTTTTTTAATGCGCGTCACGAGACTCGTTCCCCCACCTGCTGCGGCGGCATCGGCCGACTCGCCTCGATGCGCGCGCGGAAATAATGCGCGGTGCGCAGCAGCCCTTCATCGAGCGACATGCCGGGCTGCCAGCCGAGCAGTTTGATGGCCAGCGAGATGTCCGGCTGCCGGTGCCACGGGTCGTCGGCCGGCAGCGGCTGCGTTTCGAGCGGCGAAGCGGAGCCGGTCACCGCGACGATGCGCTGCGCGATCTCGCGCATCGACACTTCGTGCGGATTGCCGAGGTTGACCGGGCCGCCCGGATCGTCGGCGCTGTTCATCAGCAGGATGAAGGCATCGATCATATCGTCGACATAGCAGAACGAACGCGTCTGCGTGCCGTCGCCATAGACGGTCAGCGGTTCGCCGCGCAGCGCCTGCATCATGAAGTTCGACACCACGCGGCCGTCGGACGGATGCATGCGCGGGCCGTAGGTGTTGAAGATGCGCGCGATGCGGATCGACAGACCATGCTGGCGGCGATAGTCCATGAATAGCGTTTCCGCGCAGCGCTTGCCTTCGTCGTAGCACGAGCGCGGACCGATCGGATTCACGTGACCCCAATAGTTTTCCTTCTGCGGATGCACGAGCGCGTCGCCATACACTTCGCTCGTCGACGCCTGGAAAATCCGCGCTTTCACGCGCTTGGCCAGCCCGAGCATATTGATCGCGCCATGCACGCTGGTCTTCGTGGTCTGCACCGGATCGTACTGGTAGTGAATCGGCGACGCGGGGCACGCGAGATTATAGATTTCATCGACTTCCACATACAGCGGGAACGTCACGTCGTGACGCATCAGCTCGAAGTTCGCACAATCGAGCAGATGCGCGATGTTGTCCTTCGTGCCGGTGTAGAAGTTGTCGACGCACAGCACGTCGTGCCCCTGCGCGACGAGCCGTTCGCACAGATGCGAGCCGAGAAAGCCGGCGCCGCCGGTGACCAGAATGCGCTTGCGGGTGAGTTCTTTCATGGTGCGTGATCCTGTGGTTGGAGCGCATGGGCGTTGAAAAGCGGCGTGGCGTCACGCGGTGACGTGCAGCAGCGCGTCGTGCCAGTCCTGCGCGAAACGGTCGATATGAAAGCGCTCCAGCGCCGTGCGCCGCGCGCCTTCGCCGAGCCGCCGCGCTTCGTCCGGATCGCGCAGCAGCCCGAGCATCGCGTCGACGAGCGCATCGACGTCGGTATGCACGAAGCCGTTTTCGCCGTTACGGATCACTGTCGCGAGCTCGGTGGTCGCGAGACCGACGATCGGCATGCCGATCGTCATCGCCTCGACGATCGCGAGGCCGAGGCTGGTCCAGCGGATCGGATTGAAAAAGAAGCGGTAGCGCGCGCTGAACGTGGCCAGATCGAGATTGCCGATTTCGCCGATACCGTCGAGCCGCTGCGCGTCCATGCCCACGAGATCGAGCGGCACGCGCGTGCGCGTTTCGCTGAAGATGTCCGCGCCGAGCCGCCGGCCGCGCTGCGCGAGATGATTGACTACCACGATGCCGCGCTGCAGTTCGCCGCTGTAACGCACGCCGTCGGGTACCACGACGCCGTGTTCGATCACCCGTGTAGGCGTGACGCCGCAGTCCCACATCAGCCGGTTGAAGTGCGTGACGTGCACCAGCAGCGTGCCGGGATCGTCGACCCAATGCCATTGCTCGAACGCGTTTTCCTGCGGTGGATCGTGCTCGACGTAGACGCGCGGCAGAAGTCGCTGCGCGGCGCTCAGCACGTGCTCGCGGTCGTATTCCCAGTGCGTGCGATGCTGGTACAGCACCACGTCGAACTCGTGATTGGCGACGTCGTCGATCGCGATCTCGTGCACGTTATCGCCCCACGGCAAGACGCCGACCTTGCCGGCGTAACCGGGCGGATGACCCGGTTTCGTCACCAGATAGAAATCGTGCGGCGTCTGGCTCAAGTAGTACATGTAGTTGCCGTGCACGTGCCAGGTCAACACACGCAGTCGGCGGCAATTACGCAGCATGGTGCAGATCCTCGAAAAACAGTGAAACGGTTCCCTCATGCAGGCTACCGGGCGCGCCAGCTTGCGCGCCCGGTGCGCGCGCAAGCTGCTCGCGGGCGGTCTCGACCACCTCATCGACGCCGATGTTCAGCGCGCATGGATGGCCATACGGGCAGTCGCGGAACATGCACGGCCGGCACGCCGGATAGTCGGCCAGCACGCGATGCCGCGCATGATCGAGCGGCGCCCAGCGCCGCGTGTCGCTGCCGCACGCGATCACGACCGACGCAGTCGCCATCGCCGCGGCGATGTGCGAGATGCCGGTGTCGTTGCAAACCACGAGCCGCGCATGCGCCGTCAGCGCCGCGAGCCCGCCGAGCGACGTTGCACCGGCCAGATGCAGCGCGGGCGCGCTCATCGCGCCGAGCACCGCGCAGGTCAGCGGCGCCTCGGCGGCCGTGCCGGTGATCGCGATCTGCCAGCCGTCGGCTGCGAGGTGGTCGGCGACGGCGGCGAAGCGCTCGGCGGGCCAGCGGCGCGACGGCAATTGCGAGCCGGGGTGAATCAGCACGAGCCGCTCGTCTTCGATGCCGTGATACGCGCGCAGCGCGGCAAACTCATCGAGGTCGGGCCCGGTGAGCGGAAATGTCAGGCGCCGGTCGTGTACCGGCGCACCGAGTGCGCTCATCAACGCGAGATAGCGCTCTGGCTCGGGCAGCGCATCCGGCCAATCGATGAAGCAGCCTTCGCGCGTGGTCTCATCGGGCTGCACGAAGCCGGCATCGGCACGCGCGCCGAGTCGATGCAGCAGATCGTTCGCGACGCCGCCGCTGCCGTGCAGCTGGATCGCCAGATCGAAATGCCGGTCGCGCATGCGCGCGAAGAACGCGGGCAAGCCATCGTCCGTTTCGGGCTGCTCCGGAAAACCGACGGCGCCCGGAAACACGATCAGCTCGTCGACGAGCGCCGCATAGCGCTCGACGAACGCGCGCGCCCACGGCAGTCCGATCAGCGCGATATGCGCAGCGGGGGCGGCGGCGCGCAGCGCGCGCAGCGCGGGCACCGCGCACAGCATGTCGCCGAGCTGCAGCGCGCGAAACACGACGATACGGCGCGGCGCGAGCGCCGCCAGCAGCGAGGGTACGGTCATGGAAAGAACACCTTGAAACGGATGGCGCCATAGAGCCGCCAGTAGATCGACAGGAACGGAATCAGAATGGACGTCCAGATCATTTCGGCGACGTGGCGCCAGCCGTGATTGCGCCCGCGCAGCCGGCGCGCGCAGAAATAGCCGGTCAACCAGCACCACGCGATCACACCCGCGCCCGCGAGAATCGGCAGATCCGCGAACCCACCGCCGATCGCGAGCAACGCCGCAGCGAGAATCGCGTAATACAGCAGCGGCGGCCGCGAGCCGATGCGCGTTCGAAACAGTTCGGGATGCTTGCGGTAAAGCAGCGCATCGAATTGGCTCTTTTTCTGCTGCGCGATGCTGACGCCCCAACGCGCGGGCCGCACCGGATGCACGACCACCGCGTCGCGGGCGTGCACGATCTGGCCGCCGGCGGTAAGCAGCGTGAACTGCAGGTCCGAATCCTCGCGCCACGCCGACGTGAAACGTTCGTCGAAGCCGCCGGTCGCGACGAGCGCCGCGCGCGTCACGAACACGTTCGCGGTCGCGAACTCGGCGCTCGCGAGGCCGCTCGCGTCCGCTTCGTAATCCGTCGGCAGCTCGGGTAGCTCGGGCAGCGGCACGACGATCCTGCCGGCGGCCGCCGTGGCGCCGGAAGCGAGCGCCGCGACGCCGGCCGTCAGCCAGTGCGGATCGGGCAGCGTGTCGTCGTCGGTGAAGGCGATCAGCGACGCGCGCGCATACTGCCAGCCCGCGTTGCGCGCGCCGGCCGGACCCTGGGTGCGCGTGACCGGCAGGTAGTGCACCTCCAATCCGCGCGGCGCCTGCTCGCGCGCGAACCGTTCGACGCAGGCGCGCGTGGCGTCGTCTGGACCGTCGTCGCAGACCACGATCTCGTAGCGATGCGGCGCGAACTGCTGCGCGCACAGCGCGTCGAGGCAGTTCGCGAGCATCTGGGGACGGCGATAGGTGGGCACGACCACCGACACGTCGGGCCACGACGGCGTGCGCAGCGTGCGGCCGGTTTCCTCGGCATCCTCACTGCTGTAGCGCGCGGCCACGCCGCCATGCAGTGGCGCCGGACACATGACCGACGCGTTCATACGCGGCTCCCCGCCTTATCGACGAGGAACGGGCCGATCACGAGCGCGTCGAGCGGCGAAGTCCAGAACGACTCGACCGCGTCGCGCGGCGAATTCACCATCGGCTCGCCGCGCGTGTTGAACGACGTATTGACGAGAATCGGCACGCCAGTGCGCTGCTTGAACGCGGCCAGCAGGTCGTAGTACAGCGGGTGCTGCGCGCGGTTGATGGTCTGCACGCGCGCTGTGCCGTCCACATGCCGCACGGCCGGAATCCGCGCGGCCTTGTCGGCGCGCACGTCGAAGATGAACAGCATGAACGGCGCAGTTTGGCCGTTCACGAACCATTCGTTTGCTTCCTCTTCGATCACGACCGGCGCGACCGGGCGGAAGTCTTCGCGATCCTTGATCTCGTTGAGCTTCGCCTGCATGTGCGGATCGATCGGCGACGCGAGGATCGAGCGCGCTCCGAGCGCGCGCGGCCCGAATTCGGTGCGGCCCTGATACCAGCCGATCACCTTGCCTTGCGCGAGCAGATCGGCGCTCTCACCGGCGATATCGTCGAGGCGCCGGTACGGCACTTTCGACCAGCGCAGGAACTGCTCGATTTCCGCTTCGCTGAATTCCGGCCCGAGGTACGCGTGGTCCATTTTCCAGCGACGCTTGCGGTCGCCGCGCGCCGCGCGCTCGCGATAGTCGGTCCACAGCGCCGCGCCGAGCGCGGTGCCGGCGTCGCCGGCCGCCGGCTGCACCCACACTTCGCTGAACGGCCCCGCGTCGCGCACCTTCGAGTTCATCACGCAGTTCAGCGCGACGCCGCCCGCCATGCACAGCCGGCTCAAACCGGTCTGCCGATGCAGCCAGTGCGCGAGTTCCAGCACGGTCTCCTCGAGCACGCGCTGCAACGAATTGGCGATATCGAAGTGGCGTTGCCCGAGTGGACCGCCGCGTTCGCGCGCGGGACCGAAGCGCTCGGTCAGACGCGGCGCATCGACGGTATAGCTGCCGTCCTGGCGGTACTTGACGATCTCGCGAAACACGTCGACGTAGGCCGGCTTGCCGTACGACGCGAGCGCCATCACCTTGTACTCGTCCGACGAGTGCAGGAAGCCGAGCCAGTCGGTCACCGCTTCGTACAGCAAGCCGAGCGAGTGCGGCAGCTCGACCTGTTTCAGGCGCGTGTACTCGCCGCCGACGAATTGCCCCATGCTGGTCGTCACGCCTTCGCCGCGGCCGTCCATCGTCAGCACGGCGGTGTCGTCGAACGGCGCGGCGAGAAACGCGCTCGCCTCGTGCGCGAGATGGTGCTCGACGAAGTGCCAGGCGAAGCCGTGCTCGCGATCCACGCCCTGGAACCGCTTGCGCAGATGATGCGGCGCGCCGTCGAGCAACTGGCCCTTCGCGTTCGCGATATAGCTGAGAAACAGCGGGTCCCACGGCGACGCGGACGGGTTGTCCGGACGCGTGCCGGCCGGATCGAACGGCAACTCGATCGTCGCGCCCGGCTTCTTCGGCATGCCGCCGAACAGCGCGGGGTCGTACGAGTAAGCGACGTGATCGATGTCGGCGAGCGTGATGCCGGCGGCTTTCAGGCAGTAGTCGATCGCGTCGAACGGCAGCTGCCAGGTCGAGAACGGCACCGGACGTTTCGCGTGCTTGACGTGCGTGAAGCGTTCGTCTTCGGCGGCGGCGAGCACTACGCCGTCACGCAGCAGCGCGGCCGCGCTGTCGTGATAGACCGCATTGATTCCGAGTGTGTACATGGCGTTAGCAGTGGCAGTGGGTTCAGGGGATGGTTGGCTGATCCGTCAGCGACGGCGTGCTCGTGTCATCGCTGCGGCCCGCGCGCTCGACTGCGCCACGACGCGGCGCATGCGCATGCGCGTGCCGCAATTCGAGTGCCGCGTGCACGACTTCTTCGATCGGAACACCGAGCAGGCAAGCGTGATGCCCGTGCGGACACACGCTGCGGTAGCACCAGCGGCATTCGACGTCGCGGTACAGCACGCGTTGCGGCGTTTGCCACGGCGTGTGCTGCGGGTTGGTCAGCGCGTAAAGATCGACGACCGGCGTGCCGAGCGCGGACGCGACATGCACGGGGCCGCTGTTGTTGGAGACGAGCACGCTTGCGCGTTCGAGCAGCGCGGCGAGCTCGGCGAGCGTCAGTGCACCGCTCAGGTCATATAGCTGCGCGCACACGTCTGGAGCAGCGGCGCGCATCACGGCCTCGACGAGCGCTCGCTCGCTCGCGCCGCCGGTCAACAGCACGGGCGCGCCGGTTTCGCGCGCGAGCCGTGTCGCGACTTCGCCGAAGCGCTCGGGCGGATAGCGGCGCGACGCGGCCGTCGCGCCTGGATGCAGCACGATGCACTCGTCGTGGCGGGAGATGCCGAGGGTCCTCAGTTTCGAGTCGAGCGACCGGCGCGCGGCGGGCGGCACGCGAAAACGCATGGCGGTGTCGTTCGACTGGGCGCCGACGTGACGCACCAGATCGAGCTGGCGTTGCACCTCGTGCCGCGTGCGCTGCTGCGGCTCCGGTTCGCGCAGCCAGTCGGTCAACAGCGCGTACGGATTCTCGCGGCAATGCGCGAGGCGGCGCGGAATCCCCGCGAGATAGCACAGCATCGCGGCCGGCAACGGGCTCTGGCTGTACACGGTGAAAATCACCGCCGCGTCGAAGCAGCCGCGCTTCAGCCGCTGCTGCATCCGATGATCGTCGAGCAGATCGCGCGTCACGTTCGACGCGGGCGCGACCCACGGCGCGTCGTATTCGATCACGTCGTCGACGTCGTCGAGAAACGGCGCGAGCGCGACGCCGCTGCGCGACGCGAGCAGCGTGAGATGGCGATCTCCGGCGGACTCGCGCAGCGCGTGCAGCGCGGGCGTCGTCATCAGCACGTCACCGAGATTGTCGAGGCGCACGCACAGAATCCGTTTGACGTCGTCGCCCCAGCACACCGGCTGCGACGTATCGGGCACGCGCGCATGAGCGAGCGTGGGCGGCGCCAGTGGCAGAGGTGCGTTCACCGCGGCGCCTCCTTGCGGCGTGCCGCGCTGCCCGGCGGCACGCCGTTCAACACGACGCGTTGCGCGGCCTCGTGCAGATCGGCCGCGCGCGCATTCGGCGTGCGCTGCGGGCCGGTCCGCCATTCGGTCTCGTGGCCGTTGTCGAGCAGGATCGTGCGACAGCCGGCGCGATTGCCTGCTTCGACGTCGTCGAGAATGTCGCCGACGAACCAGCTATGCGCGAGATCGAGTTCATGTTCTTTGGCGGCGCGCAGCAGCATGCCGGGCGCGGGCTTGCGGCAGTCGCAGACGATCGCGTAACGCTCGACGCTGCCCTCCGGATGATGCGGACACCAGTACGCGCCGGCGAGCGTGGCGCCGCACTCGGCGAACATCTGCCGCAGCCGGCGTTCGACCGCGAACAGCGCTTTGTCTTCGAACTTGCCAAGCGCGATGCCGGACTGATTGCTGATCTAGAACAGCGCATAAGGGTAGGCGGCGAGCAGCGCGAGCGCCTCGCGCGCGCCAGGCGCGAAGCGCATCAGCGCGGGATCGGCGTTGTAGGGCACGTCTTCGAGCAGGGTGCCGTCCTTGTCGATGAACACAGCGGGTACCGTCATGATGGTTGGTGGTATTTGCGAGCGTGGGCCGAAAGTCGGAAAAAGGCGCGCCGTAGCCGCTGGACCGGCCGCGGCGCGTTCCAAATGCGCACGCCGTGCGCGTTCGCGCGGCGTGCGCCGTCGTCAACCGAACGACGCTCCGGCCGCTGCTCGCAGCGGTAGCTGCGCCGGCTCGGAGCCGGTGTCGAGCGATGTTTTGCTCGGCGCGAGCTTTGCCGCGCGTGCATAGATTTGCGCGAGCGCTTCGCTGACGCCAAGCCAGGTAAAGCTGGTCCGCGCCCGGTCGAGGCCCGCTTCGCCCATCCGGCGCGCGAGCGCGGGGTCGCGCCGCAAGCGGTCGAGACGCGCGGCGAGCGCGTGCGGATCGCGCGGCGGCACCAGAAAGCCGGTCACGCCATCGAGGACCGAATAGCGAATGCCGCCGACATCGGCGCCGATAACCGGCGTTGCGCAGGCCATCGCCTCCACCGGCGTGATGCCGAACGGCTCGTACCAGGGCGTCGTCACGAACACGTCGGCGGCACTGTAGAAGTAGCGCAGCCGCGCGCGACCACGCCGGCCGACGAAGCTCGTCTGCTCCTCGACGCCAGATTCGCGTGCGATCCGGCGCAGGCGCGCGATCTCCGGTGTCGCGATTTCGTTGGGCGCGTCCGAATTGCCACCGACCACGTACAACCGCGCTGCCGCGTTGAAGGTGTGCTTCAGCACGCCGACGCCGCGTACCACGTTGTCGATGCCTTTGCGCTGCACGAGCCGGCCTAGCTGCAGCACGATGAAGTCGTGCGGGCTCCAGCCGAGCGCATTGCGGGCGGCTTCGCGCTCGACGGGCCGGAACTCCTCGTCATCGAAACCGCACGGCACGATACGGATGCGCGCGGGATCGGCGCGATAGTGTTCGAGCAGATCGGCCTGGTCCTGCGGACATTCGGCGACGACGACGTCCGAGCGTGCGACCAGTTCGTCTTCGATCGCGAAGCGCTCGTCGGGGAAGCCGTCGTCCGCGCCTTGATGGATGCGCCGCACGCGGCCGAGCGCATGAAAGGTCGTGACCAGCGGCACGCCGAGCGCAGCCTTTACCTTCAACGCGGCGAGGCCGGACATGAAGAAGTTCGCGTGCATCACGTCGTACGGCTGAGCTTCACGCCGAAAGAACCCGATTAGAAACGCGGCGAACTCGTCCATGAACGGCAGTAATTGTTCCTTCGGCAATTGTCGCGGCGGTCCGGCAGGCACATGAATCACGCGCACGCCGTCCATGTCGACGCGCTCGGGCAGCAGTGCGCGATCGCGGCGCGTGAACACATCGACCTGATGGCCCATTTCCACTAGTTGACGCGCGACGTTCGCGACGTAGATGTTCTGGCCGCCGCTATCGACGCCACCGGCGACAGCAAGTGGCGACGCATGTTCACTGATCAGGGCGATCTTCATTTGCACTCCTTCCCGAGTTGCGCGTTCTTCGATATTGAGGAATCGTTTCCCCGCCCCGAGCATTCGCTGTGCCATTCGGTTCTTGCGGTGCCGAGAAACGACGGCGGACGTTGGCCCGCGCGGACGAAGCGCTGTGGCGTGCCCTTTTTCGTGCCAAGGGAGAAACGCTGTGGCGTTCCCTTTTTCTACATACGATCATGTAACTTCGCACCGCTGATGGCGCGGCGGTACTAGGATGGGCGCAGCATCGCGCGCATTGAACAGGTAAGAGGTGCGCGGCTAGAGCGCTGTACGCCGGTCATTTTTCGCTCGCTGCCGGGCGCGCGACTTGCTTCCCGTCCCATTTGTGCGACGTTTTATCCGGGCGCGCCCCCGACCAGGATCCCATGCCGAATTCCGCCCCGCCGCCTCGCTCCGAACTGACGCGCCGAATCGTCGGCGATCTCGCGCATGCGGTATGGCGTTATCGCTGGCAGACCAGCGGGGCGCTCGCGCTGATGATCACGGCCCGGCTCGCGACCGTGCTGATGCCGCTCACGCTGAAGCACATCGTCGATGAGCTCGGCCATCCGCTCGCGCATGTGGCGTTTCCGGTGTTTCTCGTGCTCGCCTATGCGCTGCTGCGCTTTCTCGGCGACGCGCTGAACGAGGCGCGCGACGTCGTGTTCAGCATCGTCGTGCAGCGCACGGTCGCGGCGCTGACCGAGCGGACCTTCGCGCATCTGCATCGGTTGAGCGCGCGTTTTCATGCGCGGCGCGAGACTGGCGCGATCGTGCGCGACGTGCAGAAAGGCGCCGACGGTATCGGTTTTTTGCTCGGCACCGCGCTGTTTACGATCGTGCCGACCTTCTTCGAGATCGCGGTGATCGTCGCGATCATGGTGCACGCCTACGCGCGCGAGTTCATGTTCGTGATCGTCGCGACCTTCGTGCTGTATGCGGGTTATACGTTCGTGTTCACGCGGCGGCGCGTCGCGTTCCAGCGCGCGGTCAATCTGCTGGAAGCGCAATCGGACGGACGGCTCGTCGATAGCCTGCTGAACTACGACACGGTCAAGTACTTCGCGACCGAAGACAGCGAAACGCAACGGCTCGGCGACGTGCTGGAAAAGTGGGTCCACGCGCGCATCGCGAATCAGAACGCGTTGACCGCGTTGCACGTGGGACAGAGCGCGGTGATCGCGCTGGGGGTGGCGGGAGTCATGCTGCTCGCCGCGCAGCACGTGGTGGCCGGCAGCATGAGCGTCGGCGATCTGATTCTGGTCAACGCCTACCTGATCCAGGTCTGCATGCCGTTGAACACGCTCGGCTTCGTGTTTCGCGAGACCAACGACGCACTCGTCAACGTCGAGCGCATGTTCGTGATTCTGGCGGCGCGCGGCCGCGTCGGCGAGGATATCGATGCACGCGACGCGCAGCCGCTGAAGGTCGGCGCGGGGCTGATCGAGTTCGAGCACGTCGATTTTGGCTACGACACCGCGCGTCAGGTGCTGCGCGATGTCGACTTCCATGCGTATCCGGGCAAGACGCTCGCGGTGGTCGGCGGCAGCGGCTCGGGCAAATCGACGCTCGTCAAGCTGCTGTTCCGGCTGTACCGGCCCGAGCGCGGCATGATCCGCATCGACGGGCAAGACATCAGCCAGGTCACGCAGCGCAGTCTGCGCGAGGCGATCGGCATCGTGCCGCAGGACACCGTGCTGTTCAATGAAACGATCGCCTACAACATTGCGTATGGACGTCCGTCGGCGACACGCGCGGACGTGGTGCGCGCCGCACGCGCCGCGCAGCTCGACGAATTCATCGAGCGCTTGCCCGATCACTACGACACGCGCGTTGGCGAGCGCGGCGTGCGGCTGTCGGGCGGCGAGCGCCAGCGCATCGCAATCGCGCGCGCGATCCTGAAGGACCCGCGCATCATCGTGTTCGACGAAGCAACCTCGGCGCTCGACACGCGCTCCGAGCGCGCGATCCAGACCGAGCTGACGCGTCTCGCGCAAGGCCGCACGTCGATCGTGATTGCACATCGGCTTTCGACTGTCGTCGACGCGGACTGGATTCTGGTGATGGAACACGGTCAGGTGGTCGAGCAGGGCACGCATCGTGAGCTGCTCGCGCGCGACGCTGTGTACGCGAAGATGTGGTCGCTGCAATGGCAGCAGGGCGAACTCGAACACGCGCAGCGCCGGCTGACTGCTCGGTCGGTCAGCGTCAGCGCATTGACGGCGGGTGTGATCGATGCGTTGCACGACGAGATCGCCGGGCAGCGCGTGGTCGTCTACGCGGAGCCGTCCGACAACGAACTGCGTGTGACCGGCGATCCGAGCGTGCTGCAGCCGTTGATCGCCGAGTTGTGCCGCAACGAGATCGCGCAGGCGACACCGGGTCAGCGCATCGCACTGCGCGCTGAGCGCCACGGCAATCACGTATGGTTCAGCGTGCTCGGCATGGGCGACAAGCCGGCCGAGCTATCGCAGGCAATGGCGCGGCAGATGGAAAGCGCGCTGGCGGCGGCGGGCGGCAGCTTCACGTTGACCCCGCTCAACGGGCGGCTCGCCTATGTCGCGATGCTGCCCTTGCTGCCGGTCGCGGATGCGCAGCCGCCAGAGTCCACCGCACCGGATTCGGCCGAGCCCGCTTCGCTCGACGGCCTCTTCGTGCTCGCGATCGACGATCAGGAAGAAGCACGTGACGCGCTCGAAGCGGTGCTGGGCACGAGCGGCGCACGCGTGCGGCTGTTCGCATCCGGCCACGAAGCGCTGGATTGGCTGCGCGCGACGGACCCGGCGCAATGGCCGCAGGTGCTGCTCTGCGATCTGATGCTGGCGGGCGAAGATGGCTACGACGTGCTGCGCCGCTTGCGCGAACTGGAACGCGAGCGGCCGTCCTTTCCGGGCAGGCCAATGCCCGCGATTGCGTTGACCGGTTACACGGACGCACTCGACGAACAGCACGCGCGCGGCGCGGACTTCGACGCGCATTTGAACAAGCCCGTGCCGCCTGAAGAACTGATCGCCGCGATCCGTCGGCTCGCGCCTGTGCCGTCGAGCGCGGACTCGACGTTGCCAGGATAAGGAAAGCGCGTAATTCAGGTTTCAGGTCGGCGCGTCGAACTTGCCACCGACGGACGTCGTTGCGGACGCGTCGAGATTGCGTTCGGCCGCGCGCACGCGGTCGCGCATTGCGAGGATCGACTGCGGGACCACCCGGCGTTCTCGCACGGTCCACCCAAGCCCAGCCAGCAATTCGATGCCGTCGCGCAGCAGCGTGCCTTCCCGCGCGAACACGTCGAGGGCGCGCAGCGTCGCGCTCATCGCTTCGCCCAACGGCAGGCGCAGCCATGCCACCCACGCGGCATTGCGCGCGAGCATGCGTCGCCGCAACGCGCTGTCACGCACCGGCGACGGACGATGCTGGAGCGTCAACTGCTCGCAGTAGGCGATCGCCTGTCCCGAGGCGAGCACGTCGAGGGAAACGAGTGTTTCCTCGCCGCCGATGAAAAGGCGCGGCTCATAGCCGCCGACCTCGCGAAACAGCGCGGTACGAAACACGCACGCGCCCGCCATATAGCCGATCAAAGCGGGCCCGGGCAGGCCAACACGTCCCAGCGGGCTTGCGCTCATCAACGCACAGGTTGGGTCCGTCGCATGGTCCGCGCCGACGGCCACGCGCGCATTCAGCACGCCGACGCGTGGCCATGCGTCGAGCAATTGCACCGCGCGTTCGAGCGAGCCGGGCTCCCACCACGTGTCGTCATCGCAGAACGCTACATAGTCGGTCTCGACGCACGCGACCGCGTGGTTGCGGCCCGCCGCGCCGAGATTGCCGTTGCATTCGACGACGCGAACGCTCGGATAGCGCGCTTTGACGAGTGCGACCGTGTTGTCGGTGGAGCCGTTGTCGGCCACGATGATCGGCGGGTTTTCGGGTAACGCGAGCAGACGTTCCAGGGTGGTGAGCAATTCGCCCGCACGGTTATGCGTCAGAACGACGACCGAAATGCGCGGGTGGGCGGCTATTGTTCGCATGCTAAGCGATCGCTTCGAGGTTGGACAGCGATGGCGAAGCAAACCCCGTGCCGTGCGTCACGCGTTTTGCGGATGCCGACTCGATTCATCGCAGCTGAGCTGCCAATAGCGTTCGGCCGAAAAGAGGCTTGCCTGTCCGTCGGGACCGAACGCGCGCAATTGGCTGCGGTAGGCGTCGAGTGCCGCGCCCTTCATGCGCTCGTGTTGCGTCGTGCCGGGCACGTCCAACGTGTGCGGCGCATCAGCGGCATAGCCGCGTGTCGCGAGGTCGCATAGGCGCGCTTGCACGACGCCGGACATGCGCCGGTAGGGCACGTCCTCATAGGCGATGAAGTGCGTGGCTGGCTGACGCCGCATCAGTGCGAGACAGGCATTGGCCACCATAACGTGATCCGAATGGAACAGACCCAACGGCATCAAGACACGCGTGGGCTTCGCGTGAGCAACTGTCTGGCTCAACGCCGTCATCAGCTCGTCCGCAGCGGGCGACGCATGGTATTGCGCGTCGCGGAACAGCAAATGCACGGGGATCGCCGACAGCAGCCCAAGCGCCTCCCGGTCTTCCGCCTGACGCGTGCGCATCGCTTCGAATGCGTCGGCGAAACCGGCCGCGCGGTCCCAATCGGTCGTGAGCTTCTCGGCGGGCGGCGCGGTGAAAACCGTGCAAACGACCGTGCCGGGATGCGCGGCGAGCAGAAGTCCGCAACTGAGGACCGCATCGTCGAGATGCGGTGAGATGACGAGCAGGCGCTGGTTCGATTCCATACCCGCACTCAGCAAGCTGCGTTCCGCAGTCGCGGCGCGCGACGGGGCGGCGCTGGAACAGCCCTTGCTGCCCTGCGGTTCGAATACCGCTTACAACTTCAGCCATGAGCCCGCCTGCAAAACCGCCCGATCACATCCGTACCGTCGAAGTCCGCAAAGGTCAGGTAACCGAAGCAATGTCCCGCGACGCATTTCGCGAGCGCTTCATGGCCCGCTTCTACGACCCGGCATTTCGGGCGGAAGACGAATCGCTCGCGCGGCTCGAAGCGATCGCGTGGGATGCTTACTCGCAAGGCCGCAAGGCGCCGGTCACCGAAAAGGCCGGCCCGGGATTCGCCGATCCGGACTACGACCTGTCGGTCGAATGGCGTGCCGCGAGCGAGCGCGTGAAGGCGGCGCAGGCGCGACAGCGCGATCCGGCGACGCGCTCGCGCGTGCTCGTGATCAACGCGTCCTCGCGCAACGACTACACGTGCCCCGGCGAGATGTCGAAGAGCTTCCGGCTCGCGAAGATCGCGCAACAGGCGCTCGAACGCCGGTCCTTCGACGTCGATTTCCTCGACCTGTCGCATCTGAACTCCGATCGCGACCTGCACATTCATCCGTGCAAAGGCTGTGTGTCGACCGCGATGCCGCTGTGTCACTGGCCTTGCAGCTGTTATCCGAACCATTCGCTCGGGCTCGTCAACGACTGGATGAACGACATCTACGAGCGCTTTGCCGCCTGCCACGGCGTGCTGATCGTGACGCCGGTCTACTGGTATCAGGTGTCCGCGCCGCTGAAGCTGATGATGGATCGCCTCGTTTGCGCCGACGGCGGCAATCCCGACCCCTCCTCGACGCACGGCAAGAAAGCGGACGAAGCGAAGCGTCTTGAACTGGCCGGCTGGGACTATCCGAAACATTTGGCGGGCCGGGCCTATGGGGTCGTCGTGCATGGCGACGTGGCCGGCATCGAGGACTCGCGCAGGGCGCTCGCCGACTGGCTCGACTGGATGGGCTTCGTCGAAGCGGGCGCGAAGTCGCGGCTCGATCGCTTTATCGGCTATTACGAGCCTTATGCGACCAGCCATGAGGCGCTCGATCGCGACGAGGACATGCAGCAGGAAGTGGCCAACGTGGCCCAGGCCGTCGCGACCTGCGTCGAGCAGATTCGTGGCGGGCGCAAGGAACCGGACGACGGCCTCGGCACGCCGCGCGCCAAATGATCCCCAACTCGGATAAGAAAGGAGAAGCATGACGAACGACGAAGTGGCGAGCCCGCGCACGCAACGGCGCCGGCTCGGAGGATGGCTGCCGCGCGACGAAGCGCATCTCGCTCGCTACCGGACCGCGCTGGCCGCGAAAGCGCGCGAACGTGCGCGCACGGCGCCACGCACGCGTGCCGTCGCGGAACTCGCGGCGCTGATCGAAGGCGATCCGGTGCTGCGCATGGATATGACGCGGGCCATCATGCAGGCACAGCAAGCAGGCTACGTGCTCGGCTATGCAACGATCGACGAGCTGATGACGCTCGTCGATTACCTGATGACCTACGCGCCGCCGTTCAGCGAATCCGATCTGATTCATTGTCCGCTGAACGCGGTGCTCGACTGGCCGATGTGCATGCCGTCCGGCTATGCACTGTTTCGCGACCCGGCGCTCAACGCGCAGCTCAAGCACGTGCTGAATTGCTGGTGCGGCTTTCTGAGCGGTCCGCATTCACGCGAACATTTAAATGCGTCGTCGCCTGACGGCTGGTTCAGCTCCGAGGCCGACAAACGGATCGGCCTCGCGCAATTCGCTTGCGATCCCGAGCAACCGTATTGGGGCTTTACGTCGTGGAACGATTTCTTCACGCGGCGCTTCCGTCCCGGCATGCGGCCGGTCGAGGAGCCGGACAACGACAAGCTGATCGTCAGCGCGTGCGAGGCGACGCCGTACAACGTGCAGCACGGCGTGAAGCTGCGCGACACGTTCTGGATCAAGTCACAGCCGTATTCGCTCGAAGACATGCTGAGCTCGCGCGAGCGCGAACTGGCGCGGCGCTTCGAGGGCGGCTCGGTGTATCAGGCCTTTCTGAGCGCGTTCAACTATCACCGCTGGCATGCGCCGGTCAGTGGCGTGATCTCGCGCGCGTACGCGGCGGACGGCAGTTACTATTCGACCGCCGATAGCGAAGGCGAAGACCCAAGCGGGCTCAACGATTCGCAGGGCTACATCACGGCGCTCGCGGCGCGCGCGGTGATCGTGATCGAATGCGACGATGCGGCGGTGGGGCAGGTGGCGTGCGTGTTCGTCGGCATGGCGGACGTGTCGTCGTGCATGATCGAGGCGTTGCCGGGTCAGCGCGTCCGAAAGGGCGATGAGTTGGGGTTTTTCCAGTACGGCGGATCGACTTGCTGCCTGGTGTTCGAGCCGGGCGTGATAGAGCGCTTCGTCGTCGAGCCGCCGTTCGGCGACAAGCAGCCGCCGATCAAGGTCAACGCGGCCGTTGCAAGGGCCGGGTCGCGCAACGCATCGCCGTCGCAAAGCAACGGCTAGACGCGCTGCGCGCCGGCCGGGCGGCGGATTCAACTGCGCAGCCGCGCGAAAATGCTCAGCAAGTCTTCGAGAACCACCGGTTTTTTCAGGTGCGCGTCGAAGCCCGCATCTTCGGCTGCGCTGACGTCCGCCTGCTGCCCGAAGCCGCTGACCGCGATACAGATCACGGACTTCATCGCCGGCATGCCGCGCAGCTTGCCGATGAACTCCATACCGTCCATGCCCGGCATGCCGATGTCGGACAGGATGATATCGGGCGCGTTGCCGTTGATGATCGTCAGCGCTTCCTCACCGCTCGTCGCGGTCCGCACTTCGGCGCCCTCGCTTTCCAGCAGCAGCTTGAAGGTTTCGACGGTCGCGGCGTCGTCGTCGACCATCAGGATGCGCGTGCCTTTCAGCGGCTCGCCGGTGACTTCGATCCCCGCGCTCGTGCGGGTGGCGAGCCGGTGGGTAGGCAGCGTCACCGTGAACGTTGCACCGCGGCCGACGCCGTCCGACTCCGCGCGCACTGCGCCGCCGTGCAGGTTGACCAGATCGCGCACCAGCGCGAGGCCGATGCCGAGGCCCCCGCGGCGCGAGCCCGGATCGCGGCTCTGCTGGAACATCTCGAAGATATGCGGCAGCAGCGAGGCCTCGATGCCGATGCCGGTATCGCTGACGCGCAGCACGGCTTCGGCGTGGTCGTTGACCTGCAACGACACCTGGATCGACCCGCGCTGCGTGAACTTCAGCGCATTACTGATCAGATTCCACACGATCTGCTCGATACGCGTCAGATCCGCATGAATGATCACCGGCGCATCGGTCACCTCGACGCTCAACGCGATGCCGCGCTGCGCGGCATCGTCCTGCACCGCGCTGCACACGCGCTGCACGATCTCGCGCATGTCGACCACGGTGCGCACGACCGACAGCTTGCCGGTGCGCACGCGCGAAATGTCGAGCAGGTCGTCGATGATTTGCGCCTGGCCGATCACGGTGCGCCGGATCGTATCGGTCGCGCGCGACACGTTCAGGTTCTGGCGCGTTTCCGGCGCGCGCGCGATCAGTTCGGCGCTCGCTGAAATCAGGTTGAGCGGATGCTTGAGTTCGTGCGACACGACTGCGAGAAATTCATCGCGGCGCCGCTGCGCTTCGCGCTCGCTCGCGGCGCGCAGCGTTTCGACGTGGGTGCCGCGTCCCGAGGTCGGGTCGCTGGCGAACTCGCCGAGATCGCGCGTGATCTTCGCAAAACCGCTGATGCCCGGCTCGTCGAGACGGGACAGCACACCGCTCGCGAAAAAGCGCGTGCCGTCCTTGCGCAGATGCCAGCGCTCCTCTTCGGCGCGGCCGTTCAGACGCGCTTCGGCGAACTCGCGTTGCGCGACGTTCGCCGCGCGGTCTTCGTCGGTGTACAGGATGTCGGCGGACTGGCCGATCATTTCGGCTTCCGAATAGCCGAAAATCCGTTCCGCGCCCGCGTTCCAGCTATTGATCACGCCGTTTTCGTCGAACGTGATGATCGCGTAGTCCTTGGTGCCCTCGGCGACGATGCGCATGCGCCGCTCGCCTTCGCGCAGCCGGTCTTCCGCCTGACGCCGGCCGGTGATGTCGATGAACGACAGCACCGCGCCGTCGATGCGGTCTTCGGTGGTGCGGTAGGGCACGAAGCGCGCGAGATACCAGCGCCCGTCGTTGCTCTTCAGCTCGCGTTCGATCAGGCGCAGCGAGTCGAATGCTTCGGCCGCGTCGTCGGCGAGCTTGTCGTATTCGAGGCGGTGGGTGATGTCGAGCAGCGAGCGCCCGATATCCGACGGAATGATGCTGAAGACGTCGGTGGCGCGCGGCGTATAGCGCTTGATGCAAATGTTGCGGTCGACGAAGATCGTGCCGATGTCGTTCGCGGCGATCAGGTTGTGCAGGTCGTCGTTGATCTTGCCGGTTTCCTCGACCTTCGACTTCAGCTCCGCGTTGACCGTGGTCAGCTCTTCGTTGATCGATTGCAGCTCTTCCTTGCTGGTTTCGAGCTCCTCGGTCGCCGAGCGCAGTTCCTCGTTGATCGCCTGCAATTCCTCGTTCGACGCCTTCAACTCCTCGGTCGAGGTCTCCGACTGCTCGATGGTGGACTGCAATTGCTCCTTCGTGCGTTGCAGCTCACGTTCGAGCTGGCTGATGATCGGGTCTTTCTGCACGTCGACCGACGCCGTTTCGGCGTTGGCCATGCTGTCTTCGACCTCGTCGAACAGCACCAGCACGAAGTCCGCGTTCGCTTCCGGGTCGTGCACCGGCCGCGCGGTCATGTTGACGAAGTACGAACGGCCGTCGCGTTCGATGCGCACGCGGCGCGCTTCGACGCTGCGGTTCGTGTGCAAGGCCTGATAGATAGCGGTGCGCAGTTCGAGCCGCAGTTCGGGACGCACGACGGCCACGATGTTATGCGACGGCTCGCCGCCCGAATATTGCAGAAAGCGCCCGGCGCGGTCGGACAGATGCACGATTTCGGATTCGCGGCTCACCAGCACGCTTGGCGGCGCATATTGCTCGACGAGCCGTTGATGCAAATCGCCGAACGAAAAGCGCCGGCGCCCCGGCGGCTGCACCGTGGTGACGAGGGGGCGCGAACTCATCGTGCCCGAAATCGCGATCGGCACCGGCGTGTCGCCGCGCACGGCCATGTTCGCGCGATAGATGCGGTTGCGCTTGTCGACCACGGTGAACATCGAGCTCACGCTGTCGGCCGACTCCGAGCTGCCGAGGAACAGCACGCCGCCGGGCCGCAGCGCGAAGTGGAACATCTTCAGAATTTCGATCTGCGCTTCGCGGTCCAGATAGATCAGCAGATTGCGGCAGCAGATCATGTCGAGCCGCGAGAACGGCGGGTCGCTGAGCACGTTGTGGTGCGCGAACAGCATGTGTTCGCGCAGTTCCTTCTTGATCCGGTAGTGGGCGGCGTCTTTCGTGAAGAACTGGCGGATGCGCGCCGGCGTCAGGTCGGCCGAGATCGAGTCCGGGTACAGGCCCACGCGCGCGAATGCAATGGCGCGCTCGTCGATGTCGGTCGCGAATACCTGGAACGACACGCCCTCGGGCGACTTCAGCGAGCGCTCCTGCAGCAGCATTGCCAGCGAATACGCCTCCTCGCCGGTCGCGCAGCCCACCGACCAGACGCGGATGCGGTCCTGTTCGCCGCGGTTTTCGAAGAGGGGGGGCAATACCTCGCGCTCGAGCACGTCGAACGCTTCCTTGTCGCGGAAGAAGTTGGTGACGCTGATCAGCATGTCCTGCAGCAGCGCCTGAGTTTCTTCAGGGTGCAGATGCAGATAATCGCGATACGCCTGCAGATCCGTAATGCCGTTGACCTGCAGCCGGCGTTCGATGCGGCGCAGAACCGTAGCCCGTTTGTAATGCCGGAAGTCGTGCGCGGTGCGGGTGCGCAGGATCACCATGATCTCGCGCAGCGCGCGCTCGGCCGACTCGTTGACCGTGTCTTCCTCGGGCTCGTCCGGCTGCACGGCCGGCAGATGGATTTCCCGCGCGGTGGACCACAGATCGAGCAGCCGCTGCGGCATCTCGGCCGCGGTCATCACGAAGTCGGCCATGCCGGTCGCGATCGCGCTGCGCGGCATGCTGTCGTATTCCGCTTCGGAAGGGTCCTGCACGAGCGTGATGCCGCCCATTTCCTTGATGCGCGACAGGCCGACCGAGCCGTCCGAGCCCGCACCCGACATCACGATGCCGATCGCGCGTTCGCGATGCGCCTCGGCGAGCGTGCGGAAGAACAGATCGATGCTCGCGCGGCGTCCCTCTTCGGACTGCTTCTGTGTGACGCGCAGGTAGCCGTCGACCATGATCATCTCGAACGAGGGCGCGACCAGATAAACGTGGTCCGATTCGATTTGCGTGGGGCCCGTGACCTGCTGCACCGGCATGCTGGTGACCTTTTGCAGCAGCGAGGCCAGATTGCTTTCGTGGTCCGGCGACAGGTGAACGACCACGACGAAGGCCATCGACGTGCGCGCGGGCAGCGCCTCGAAGAATTCCGTCAGCGCGTTAAGCCCTCCTGCCGATGCGCCGATACCGACGATCGGATAGAGTGCCTGGCTAGGCAGAGTTTGCCCTCGCTTCTTTGACATGGCTGCGTGTCCCTTCTTGGAAAAGGATAGTGTCCAGCGGTGGATTTTTATAGGGCAACGAGCCCATTTCTTGCTCGGCCCGGATCGTTATTATCCCGCATTGCACTCATTTTTCCAGCAGCATCGATTGCAACAGTTCGGCCGCGTGGCCCGCGCGCCGGGCGTTGTCCTCCTCGCGTTGTTGTGCGGCGGTGTCTCCTATCGCCGCGAAGTGTTCGCCGAGCTCGCGGCTGAACATTTCGCGCTCGCGCAGCGCCCGCAGCGCATTGCGCAGCGACATCTCCGCATCGATCATGCGGCCGTCGTCGAGCGACGCGGCCGAATACGCATGGCCGGTATGGCAGCGGTAACGCATCACGCGCGAACCGGTGATGCGCCACAGCGTGCCGTTGCATTCGGGGCATGTGAAAGTCGATGGCGTGGCCAGTCCCTCGATCGCGTCGAACGGCGCGGTGCCGGACAGCCACGCGCGCTGTTCGAGGACGACGCGGTCGGAGGCCTCGCGCTGCGCCGGGCCGAGATTTACGGGCGGATTGGCAATGCCGCCGGTCAGTTTTACCAAACATGGGCCCAGTTGCTGGAGCGGCAGCACGTGGTCGGCGAAGGGCGTTGCGTGCCGTGGCATCTCGCTCGCGAACGCGTCGTCGGGGTCCTGCACGAGCGTCGTGCCGCCGCACGCCTGGATCGCTTCGAGGCCCGCGGCGCCATCGTCGAGCAGGCCGGTCAGGATCACGCCGATCGCGCGCGGTCCCATCTGCGCGGCCGCGCTGCGAAACAGCGGGTCGATCGCGGGGCGCGCGAAATTTTCTTTCGCGCCATGCAGCAACCGCAGCTGGCCATCGTCTACCACGAGGTGCCGATCGGGCGGCGCCACGTAAATTCTGCCGGGCGCGTAATGTTCGCCATCCTGCGCGTGCTTGGCCGGCAGCGGGCCGGCCTGGTTCAGAAGCGTGGGCAGCATGCTGCCATGCGCGCCGATGTGCAGCACGACGGCGATGCTGGCGGGCATATCGACGGGAAGCTGCGACGCAAGCGCACGCAGCGCGTCGACCCCTCCCGAGGACGTGCCGATTACGATGAAATCACGGTGGCTCAAGTGGACTCCGGGACGTGGAAGCGGGACGGAAAAACGGGCCTTTCCTGTCAGTCAACGTAATGAGCAAGCGATATGCCGTCCGGGCATTTTTATTGCGCTGCTGCCGATGAAAACGTCCCTTGCGCCGACACCGGTCTTCAGCCCCGGCCACAAATCAGCCGCGCGGGACGAAAGCGCCGCGAACCACGCACAGGCATATGATGAACATGTAAGGACACGCGTGCCGGACATGGCCGGCACGATACGACGTTCCTGCGCAAGCTCACACTCATGGCGACTCCGATTCAAGCTTCCGCGCCAGCGGAAAGCTGCCACGTCGTCGGCATTGGCGCATCCGCCGGCGGCATCGAAGCGATGCATTGCCTGCTTCAGGCTTTGCCCGCCGAACCTGCGCTTGCGCTCGTCGTCGTGCAACACCAGCTGCCGGGTGGATCGGACGAGCTCGTGAATCTGGTCAGCAAGTGGACGTTGCTGCCGGTCCGTGCCGCGAACAACGGCGAGCGTCCCGAGCCGAATCACGTCTACGTCGCGGGTTCCGACGACGTGCTGACTCTCGAAGGCGGCCTCTTTCGCACGCGGCCGGTCGACGGCGGCAGCCGCCGTCCCGGCATCGACACCATCGACGCATTCCTCGAAAGCCTCGCGCAAGATCGCGGCTCGCACGCGCTCGCGGCGATCCTGTGCGGCACCGGCACCGATGGCGCGGCCGGCGCGATCTGCGTGAAGCGGGCCGGCGGCGTGGTGCTCGTGCAGGACCCGGTCACCACGATGAACGACAGCATGCCGAGAGCGGTGATTTCGCGCGGCGCCGCCGACTACATCCTGCCGGTCGGCGAGATCGCGAAACAGCTGCTGCGCTGTGCGTCACCCGCCTATGTGCGGCCGGCCAACGAAGTCGCGTGGACCGGCGAGATCACGCGAACGCTCGACGAGATCGTCGGGCTGATCCGCAAGCAGGCGGGCTTCGATCTGGGTGGTTACAAAGCGACCCCGCTGCTGTGGCGCATCCAGCAGCGCATGGATTTGCGGCGTACCGAATCGTTCGGCGACTACGAGTCGCTGTTGCGCGACGACCCGGCTGAGCTCGAAGCGCTGATTCGCGGCATTCCGATTCACGTGACCGAGTTCTTCCGCGACGCGCCCGCCTGGGACGTGCTGCGGCACGAGGTCATAGAGCCGATGCTGAGCGAGCGCCGCGCGAGCGATGTCATACGGGCCTGGACACCGGCGTGCGCGACCGGCGAAGAAGCGTATTCAGTCGCGATGCTTCTGCACGAGCATGCGGAAAAGACTGGCCGTCCCATCGATTTCCAGGTGTTCGCGACCGATGCGTCGCCGGAAATCGTCGCGCGCGCGAGCCGCGGCGCGTTTTCGAGCGACGCGCTGAAGAACGTCTCTTCGGCACGCCAGCAGAAGTTCTTCTATTCCACCGACGGCAACTGGCGAGTCAAACGCCACCTGCGCGAAAAGATGGTATTCGCGCCGCAGGACCTGCTGCTCGATCCGCCGTTCAGGAACCTGGATCTGGTCACTTGTCGCAACCTGCTGATTTATCTCGACCCCGAAGCGGTCAAGCGCGTCGTATTCCTGCTGCACAACTCGCTGAAGGTGGGCGGCTATCTGTTCCTCGGCAAGGGCGAACCGCTGTTGTCGCGGCAAGGCGGTTTCAACGTCGTGTCGAGCCGTTGGCATATTTACCGCAAGACCGGCCCCGCGAGCGACGTCGAGGTCCGCTTCCCGTTGCGTGTCGCGACAAGCTTGCGCGCGAGCGCCGTGCCTTTCATCGGTCATTCGAGCGTGCATGCGCAGCGTGACTTCCCGTCGGTGCTGATCGACGACGAATTTCGCGTGCTGCGGGTGTATGGCGACACGGAAAAATACCTGCGCGTCCCGGCCGGCCAACCCACCGACAACCTGCTCGAACTGACGCAGCGCGAACTGGCGTCGAGCCTGAAGGCGGCCGCGAAGATAGCGCTCGAAGACGGTCAGCCGACGATCGTCAACGGCCTGCGTGAAGAAGGGAACGTCACGCACGCGTTCCAGATCCGGCTCACACCGATTCGAAGCGCGCAAAACGGCGCCGCGCCGCGGCTGCTCGCATCGTTCATTTCCCGCGCGCGCGAGATTCGGCCCGGCGCCACCGAACCCGTTGCGCTGCCGAGCCACGCTGCGGACGTCGCAGCTTCGAGCGAGTGGAGCGAAGCGATCCGCATCTCGCGCGAGGAACTGGAGGCGTCGCGCGAAGAGTTGCAGGTGCTAAACGAGGAACTGAAAGCGGCGAACGAGCAACTCAATCTCGTCAACGACGACCTGAACCAGGCCAATGCGCGGCTCACCGGCAAGATCGCGGAACTGGAGATGCAGAGCGGCGTGCTGAGCGCCGGTGCGGTGATGGCGATGTTTCTCGATCAGGCGCTGCGCGTGCGCTGGTTCACGCCTTCGATCGGCGAGATATTTCCGCTGAAAACGGGCGACGTCGGACGCGGCATCGCCGATATTTCGCCGAAGGTCGACGACGTGAATTTCCTGCGCGACGTGCTCGCGGTGATGCAGAGCGGGACACCGCGCGAAGCCGAGGTGCGAAACGCCAGCGGGGGATGGTTCCTGCGGCGCATTCGCCCGTTTCTGTCGCAGACCGGCACGAGCGGCGTGGCCGTCACGGTCACCGACATCTCGGACCTGAAGCACGCGGAAAGAGTGCTGCGCGAAAGCGCGATGCACGATTTCATGATGCGCTTCGCCGACGCGCTGCGCGGGCTGTCCGGATACCGTAATACCCGATCGACGGCGATCCGGATGCTGCGTCAGCAGTTCGGCGCCGCGCGCGTCAACTACTCGGAAGCGCGTGGCCCCGACGAACTGGAAATCGTCGCGACCGACGCGCTCGCGGGCACGGCCGATATGCTGGGCCGCCGCTGCGCGATCAACGACGCCGGGCCTGCGCTCACCGCCGCGCTGTTCACCGGCCGCAGCGGCTGGAGCAACGACGTGATGGCCGATCCCGCCGCTAGCGCGGCCGAGCGGCGCGCGTGCCACGCACTCGGCATCGGCGCGTGGGCCAACATGCCGTTCGTGCAGTCGGGTCGCGTGCTCGGCGCGCTGACGGTGCACTTCGACACCGCGCACACGTGGGCGCCCGACGAACTGATGTTTCTCGAACTGATGGCCGAGCGCACGTGGGCCGCGGTCGGACGCGCGCGCGCCGAGGAAGACCTGCGCGCGCGCAACGAGGAACTCGAGCGGTTCAACAAGGCGGCGATCGGCCGCGAACTGCGCGTGATCGATCTGAAGAACGAGGTGAACGAGTTGCGCCGGCAACTCGGTCAATCGCGTCGCTATGCGACGGAGTCCGACGATCATGACGATCGTACCAAGGCGCCCGATCGCAACTGAACGGCGATTACACCGGCGCGGGCTGACTGCCGGTCGCGCGCGGATGGTCTCGTGTGTCGCGTGCGAGCAGTGCGTCGTAGATCGTCAGGTAGCCGTCGGTCATGCGCGAGGCCGTGAAGCGGCGCTCGAACGCGTGGCGGCACGCGTCGCGCCCGATGCCGTCGATGCGCGCAACGGCTTGCACGGCCGCGTCTACGTTGTCGACGATCAGGCCGCTCACGCCGTCTTCGATCAACTCCGGCACCGCGCCGCGGCGAAACGCGATCACCGGCGTACCGCACGCCATCGCCTCGATCATCACCATGCCGAACGGCTCGTCCCATTCGATCGGCAGCAGCAACGCGCATGCGTTCTCGATCAACCGCCGGCGCGCGAGGCCGCCGACTTCGCCGAGGTATTCGGTGAACGTGGTCGAGCGCCGCAACAGCGGATCGATGCGCTCGCGGAAATAGTCGCGCTCGCCGGGATGAATCTTCGCGGCGATCTTCAACGGCAAGCCGCTGCGCCGGGCGATTTCGATCGCGAGATCGGGACGTTTCTCCGGCATCATGCGGCCGAGGAAAAGCAGGTAGGAACCGGCTATCGGCTGAAACGAGAACTCGTCGAGCGGCAGGCCGTGATGGACCGTGCCCTGCCAGTTCGCCCACGGCACCGGCCGGCGCTGACTCGCGGAGATCGACACCACCGGCACGCGGGCGAATTCGCGAAACAGCGGGCCATGATCGTGCGGCAGCAGACGGCCGTGCAGCGTCGTCAGCGTACGGCACGGCAAGCGCTCGGCCCACGCGAAATGCAATGGCTCGCCGTGAAAATGAACGACGTCGAATTGATCCGCGTCGCGAATCACGCGCGCGAATTGCCGGACGTGATGCGTTTGCGTGTCCCACACGTTCGTGTCGCGCCAAAGACCGCGCGGGCAAATTGGCACGAGCCGCGCGGCGGTCGTCGAATCGGCGCTCGCATAGAGCGTCACGTCGTGGCCGCGGGCGACCAGTTCTTCAGTCAGATACGACACGACGCGTTCGGTCGCGCCGTACGCGAACGGCGGCACGCTTTCGTAAAGCGGAGCGATCTGGGCGATTCTCATCGGGCGTTGAAAAGAGGGGAGGGAGGTTGGCGCGCAACACGCCGCGCCGGACCAACAGCAGCAATCGACGTACCGCCACGCGACCGGTCACACGGTACGGCGTTTGCTCGATGCGGGCACTTGACCGATCAAAGGAGCCGCCATGAACGACCGCGCAACGCAATCCGCTTCTAACGACACGAAGCCCACCGCTGCACGCGAAACCGCCAGCGCACCCGACGCGCTCGCGCTGCTCGAAGCCGATCACCGCGCCGTCGAAAAGCTGTTCGATGCGTTCGGCAAGTCGCGCGGTGACGAGCGCGACACGCTCGAAGCCAAAGCCGCGCTGGCGCAGCGTGCGTGCGAAGAGCTGACGATGCATACGATCATCGAGGAAGAGCTGTTGTATCCGGCCGCGCAGCAAGCACTACCCGACGACGGCAAGCTCGATGTCGATGAAGCCTACGTCGAGCATTTTCTGGTGAAGACGCTAATCGCGAAGTTCACGACGCTGAAGCCGGGCGACAAAGGCTTCGACGCGACGTTCAAGGTCATGGCCGAACTGGTGCGGCATCACGTCGAGGAAGAGGAAGGCGAGCTCTTTCCGGCCTTGCGGCGCACCGGCTGCGATCTCGCGGGGCTCGGTAAAAAGATCGCGGCGCGCAAGGAAACGCTGCAAGCGCGGCTGGATCAGGCGGGCAGCCGGGCAGTTGGCGACAGGACCTGATTGGAAACCCTAAAGCGTCGCTGCGACAGTCCCGTTCATAAGTCGACACTTACGGACGAACGCACCCGTTTGCATGTCCATTAACATCGATTTCAGGAGGGCAAAACTGGATCGCCTGATGCAGGCAGGGGGAGCCATGTCAAGGAGAAAGCTGAAACTCACGCAGTATCCGGCGGCAGCGATCGCCTCGCGCGACGATTTTTCGATCTACGTCACTGCGCGACGCAGCGCCGATGGACGTTTCTATGCCGATCTGCTGGTGAGCCGTAAAGTGGATGGCCGCCGTCTGTTCCCGTTCGATGGCGCGCCCGAAGTCGGCCCGTTCAACAGCATCGAGGAGGCGCGGCTCGCCGCCGAGGAGTACGGCGCGCGGATCGTCGCGGCCGACCTTGCCTGCCCCGAGGCGTAAGCGCGCGGCCTGGGTAGCGCGCGGCGACCCGCCGCGGTGACGACGGCATCCCCATCAAACGCTTGTCCCGGTTCACGACCGGCACACGGTGGAGTTGTGTGGCAGCCGCTCTGTTGCTGACGTGATGCCATCGACCCAACGCGCGCCGCGCGGAACAACCCTTGCTCGCCTTTCGCTCGCCGTCATCCGGACCCGGCGCGCGCGGCGCCGTGCCGCGGCATCGCTCACGTTCACGGAGAAACACATATGGACAAGGAACTCGAAGCCCGCATCCGCACGCGGGCATACCAGATCTGGGAAAACGATCCGTCGCCGGAAGGCAGAGCCGACGACCATTGGGAGGAAGCGCGCCGGCAGATCGAGGCGGAAGGCGCTGCCGCGCCGCAGGAGCCGACCGATCAGTCCGCCGATCGCGACCGCGGCTCGCGCATCGCGCCCGAACAGCAACTGCAGGAAACGCCGAGCGAGGACATCGAAGCGCCGAAGCGCGCCAAACGCCCGCGCGCCGGATAAGCGGGCGCCGCGCTCTACACCGACGCCGACGATCGCGTCGGCGCCACCGGCAGCGCGCGTTTGTGGCGCGTCGCCATGTAAAAGCGGCGAATCGTCGTCAATACTTCATCGCTGACCGGCTTGCCTTCGAGAAAGTCGTCGATGTCCCGGTAGCCGATGCCGTAGCTGTCTTCGTCCGGTTTCTGCGGCGTCAGCGATTCGAGGTCCGCCGTCGGCACCTTCTCGACGAGCCGCTCCGATGCGCCGAGCGCATGCGCGAGTGCGCGCACGCGGCGCTTCGTCAGACCCGCCAGCGGCAGGATATCGGCGCCGCCGTCGCCGAACTTCGTGAAGAAGCCCATCAGCGATTCAGCCGCATGGTCGGTGCCGATCACCACGCCGACCCGCGCGCCCGCAATCGCGTATTGCGCGATCATACGTTGCCGCGCCTTGATGTTGCCGAGCACGAAGTCTTCGTGAAAGTCGTCGACGTACTGCACGTTGCCTCGCTTGAGCGAAGACAGCATCGCGTCGGCGGGCTCCTTGATGTTGACCGTCAGCGTTTCGTCGGGGCAGATGAACGCGAGGGCGGCCGCGGCGTCTTCTTCGTCGCGTTGGCTGCCGTACGGTAGACGCACCGCGACGAAGTGCGCTTCATAGCCGGTGGCACGCAGACGTTCGACGGCAAGCTGCGCGAGGCGTCCGGCAGTCGACGAATCGACGCCGCCGCTGATGCCAAGCACATAGGTGTGCAAGCCTTGCGACGCCAGGCAGTCGCTGAGGAACGCGACACGCCGCTCGCGCTCGCGGGCCACGTCGAAATCGCGCTCGACGCCGAGTTCGTCGATCACTGCCTGCTGCCACGCGTCGGTGTCGAAGGAAGGGTGCAGATTCATCGTTGGGCCTCTCTTCAGTGGTCCCGCTCGATGCGCGGGAGTTGATCGAAGTAATGCTCGACGCGCGACAATGCATACAGCGCGGCGGCCGAACGCACGTCGTTGCGGTCGCCCGAAAAGCGCCGCGTCTCGGCGAACGTGACGAACTGATTGCCGGGCCGTCGGAACGACCATGCGAAGCATTGCGTGCCCGCTGGCGGGCTGTCAGCGGAGCCGCCATCGGCAAGCCCGGTGTTCGATACCGCGATGTCAGCGCAGCAGCCTTCCTGACGCAGCGCACCCTCGGCCATTTCGCGCGCGACCGCTTCGCTGGTGAGCCCGTATTGCTTCATCGTGCTTTCCCGCACACCGAGAAAACCTGCTTTGCCTGATGGCGAGTAGCTGACGAAGCCGACATCGAGACAAGCACCGCTACCCGGCACGCTAGCCAGATACGACGCGATCTGGCCGCCGGTGCAGGATTCGGCGGTCGCGAGCGTCAGACCTCGCGAGCTGAGGAAGGACACGACCTGCATTGGAACGTTCATGATTTTCGCCCTTGTTGTGCGACGGATTCGGACCGGCGTTTTGTTCGTGCAAAAGCTCAGCAAGGATCGGTCCGCGCGCGCTTCACGTTTCGCGCATCGCCAATGGTTCAAGCCGGCGGTATGCTCATTGCTGAAGCGTAGAAGAGCAGCGAACTCGCGCGCGGCCCCGTCGCGATGCGTGGCGCGCGCAGCGCTGCGCATTCGCGAGGAGGCGGCGATGGGCGATTTCGACGAAGCGCGCGCATGGATGGTCGAGCGGCAAATCGTGCAACGCGGCGTGCGCGACGACTTCGTGATCGAGGCGATGCGGCGCGTGCCACGCGAAGCGTTCGTGCCGTCCGATCTGCGCGACTTCGCGTATGACGATACGCCGCTGCCGATCGGCGGCGAACAGTCGATCTCGCAGCCGTACATCGTCGCGAAGATGCTTGCGGCCGCCGAATTGCAGCCCGGCGACCGTGTACTCGACATCGGTACGGGCTCCGGCTATGCGGCCGCGATTGCCGCGGAGATCGCGGGCCGGGTGGATTCGATCGAACGCGACGCGAGCCTCGCAGAGGGCGCGCGCGAGCGCTTGCAGCGGCTCGGCTACGAGAATGTCGAAGTGCATGTCGGCGACGGCACCGCGGGTCTTGCCGCGCATGCGCCGTATAACGCGATCATCGCGGCGGCGGGTGGGCCGCGTGTGCCGCAGGCGCTGCGCGTGCAGCTTGCGGTCGGCGGACGGCTCGTGATGCCGGTCGGCAGCAGTCCGAGCCGTCAGCGGCTCGTGAAGATCGTGCGGCGCGACGAGCACGATTACGACGAACATGAATTCGCCGACGTGCGCTTCGTGCCGCTCGTCGGTGACGACGGCTGGCCGGCGCCGGGCGGCGTGCCGCATGCGGATTCGCGGGCCACGCCTGGGCCGGCCACGCCTGAGCCGGCCGCGCCTAAGCCGGCCGCGCCTAAGCCGGCCGCACTCGAACTCGAGCTTCGCGACGCGGCCGAACCGTTACCCGATATCGATTCCGCGGAATTCGCGGCGTTTTTCGACCGCTTCGCCGGGCGGCGCGTCGTGCTGCTCGGCGAGGCCAGTCACGGCACGTCGGAGTTCTATCGCGCGCGGGCGGCGATCACGCGACGCCTCGTCGAGCGGCACGGCTTTTCGATGATCGCGGTCGAGGCCGACTGGCCCGATGCCGCGATCATCGACCGGCATGTGCGCGACCGGCCGATGCCCGGCGAACGGTCTCGACCGTTTCGCCGCTTTCCGACCTGGATGTGGCGCAACACCGATTTCATGAGCTTCGTCGCGTGGCTGCGCTCGCACAATGCCCTGCACCGCGACAGCGAGACGCGCTTTTACGGGCTCGACATCTACAGCCTGTCCGAATCGATCGACGCGGTGCTGCGCTATCTGGACAGCGTCGACCCGGCCGCGGCGCGCATCGCGCGCGGGCGTTATGGGTGCCTCAGTCCGTGGCAGAAAGATCCCGCCGTGTATGGGCGCGCCGCGTTGAGCGGCGGCTACGCGCAGTGCGAAGAGCACGTGGTCGCCCAGCTCGGCGATCTGCTGAAAAGCCGGCTCGACTATGCACGGGAAGACGGCGAACGCTTCCTCGACGCGGCGCAGAATGCGCGGCTCGTGGCTGTCGCCGAGCACTACTATCGCGCGATGTATTACGGCGGACCGCAAAGCTGGAATCTGCGCGACACGCATATGTTCGACACGCTGCGTCATGCGCTCGACAGTCACGGGCCGCAGGCGCGTGTGGTCGTGTGGGCCCATAACTCGCACATCGGCGACGCGAGCGCCACGCAGATGGGCCGCGTGCAGGACGAGATCAATTTGGGCCAGCTGTGCCGCGCGCAGTTCGGCGACGCGGCGGCGCTGATCGGCTTCGGCACGCACAGCGGCACGGTCGCCGCGGCCAGCGACTGGGACGGACCGATGGAAGTGAAGACCGTGCGGCCATCGCTCGATGGCAGCGTCGAATTCAGCATGCACGCCACTGGCCTCGCACGCTTTCTGCTCGACCTGCGGCCCGGCGTGCACGACGCGCTGCGCGAACGGCTGCGCGCATCGCTGCTGGAGCGCTTCATCGGCGTGATTTATCGTCCGGAGACCGAGCGGTATAGCCACTACGCGGAAGCGTCGCTGGCCGATCAGTTCGATGCGTTCGTGTGGTTCGATCGCACCAGCGCGGTGACCACGCTGCCCGTTTCCGCCGACGAGAAGTACCACGCGGCGGAGACTTTTCCATTCGGTGTATGAGCGAGGAACACGGCTTGCAGCGGAGCGGACAGTGCATATCCAGCTTATCCAAACCGGGGAGCCGCTCATGAACAAGGTTGTACAGCGCTTGATCATTGCCGCGATGTTCAGTGTTGCGAGTGACTTCATCTGCGCGCAAGCCGTCGAGTGGGCCGGGACTCAGCCGGCTGTCGCCGCGCCGCCGTTGCTATTCGCGCAGGCCGGCAAAGACGCGGGCACCGAAGGCGGCGCGGGCACGGCAGGCCAGTCGGGCACGCCACCCGGCGAATTGAGCCGCGACCAGACGAAACGCGAACAGGCGGGGCGCGCGCGATTCCACTATGAGAGACGAACCGGTCTGGTTCCTGCTGATCGGCGCACTGCTCACGTTCATGGCGGTCGCGCGCGGTCCGATCCGCCGCTTGCCGCTGACCGGCGCGATGATCTATCTGCTGGTCGGCGTGGCGGTCGGTCCGGCCGTGTCCGGGCTCGTCGGTGTCGATCTGCTCGCCAATACCGTGCTGCTCGCGACGCTCGCCGAAGTCGGGCTCGTCGTGTCGCTGTTTTCGATCGGCATGCATCTGCGCGTGCGGCTGCGCAATCCATTGTGGTGGTTGCCTCTGCGGCTTGGCGGGCCCGCGATGATCGTCACCGTTGCCTTGATGTTCGGCTTCACCGCCTGGCTGACCGGACGCGCGGACGGCGCGGCGTTGTTCCTCGCGGCAGCGCTCGCGCCGACCGACCCGGTGCTCGCCAATGAACTGCGCGTGACCCAGGCCGGCGACGACGAACCCGTGCGCTTCGCTTTGTCGGGTGAAGGCGGGCTCAACGACGGCGCCGCCTATCCGTTTGCGGTGCTGGGTCTGACGCTTGCCGGCGCGAGGCTGTTCGGCTCCGGCAGCGGCGTGCATTTCGCCGGCTCGGTGCTGTGGGGGATCGTCAGCGCGCTCGCGGTCGGCTGCGTATCCGCAATCGTGTTCGCGCGCGCGATCTTCTTGCTGCGCACCCGCTACGGCGAAGCGATCGGTCTCGACGGCTTTCTCGCGCTAGGGCTGATGGCGACGTCATACGGCGCGGCGCTGCTGGTGCACGCGTATGCGTTCGTGGCGGTATTCGTGGCGGGCGTCGCCGTGCGCCACGAGGAATTGCGCTCGACCGGCGACAAGAACCCGTCCGAAGTGCTCGACGAGGTGCAGCACGGCGAAAGGGCCGATGTCGCGAAAGACCCGGAAAAGGCGCATGCGATCCTCGCCGAATCGATGATGGGCTTCACGCGCGAAATGGAGCGGCTCGCGGAGTTGTCGCTGATGTTGATCATCGGCTGCGTCGTGTCTGCGCATTGGCGCGAGATGCTCGACGTGCGCGCCGTGTTGCCCGCGGTGTTTCTGTTTTTCGTCGCACGGCCGCTGTCCGTCGTCGTCGCGATGATGGGTGCGCGCATCGACAGCAGCCAGCGGTATCTGATGGCATGGATGGGGATTCGCGGTGTCGGCGCATTTTACTACCTGATGTTCGGCCTCGAATACGCGCGCGGCGCGATGACTCCGCTGCTGTCCGCGGTGCTCGATGCAATCGTGTTGTCGGTGCTGCTGCATGGCTCGACCGCGAACTATCTGCTGCGGCGGTATTTCGACCGGCGTCGCTGAATGAAGCGACGGGCGCGATGGCGTGCGCTAGTTGCCGCGCGCCGCTCCTTGTATCGCAATGTATCAGCGCGGCCCACGGATACGTGCGCATACCAAACCCGCTGATCCAGACACATGCGAGATACGTCGGCGCGTTCAAATACGTCCAACGCAAGTTCGAGCCCGGATTTGCAGATATCACATCACTGGATCAACAGGAGTAAGCCACCATGACCCGCATCGAAAACGTGCTGTACACCGGCAAGACCCATACGACCGGCGGCCGCGAAGGCGCCGCGCGCAGCTCGGACGGCCGTCTCGACATCAAGCTGTCGTCGCCCGGCACCTCGGGAGTTGGAACGAACCCCGAGCAGTTGCTGGCTGCCGGCTGGTCGGCGTGTTACATCGGTGCGCTCGGTTTGGCGGCGCGCGCGCTGCACGTGTCGTTGCCCCCCGATACGAGCGTCGATGCCGAAATCGATCTCGGCACCACCGATGACGCCTATTTCCTTCAGGCGCGTCTGTTCGTCAGTCTTCCCGGTGTCGAGCGGGACGTGGCGCACGCGTTGATCGAGCGCGCGCATTTGACCTGCCCGTATTCAAAAGCGTTGCGCGGCAACGTGGATGTGCAGACTACGCTCGTTTGAGGGTTGGTCAGGGTAGTATGTGGCGGCGCGGCGCCGAAGTATCGGGCGCGGCTCCGCCTTTCTGTTACGCCCCGCTTGCTACGCGTTGTCGGCTTGGAGCCGACGGCTACTCCGCAGGCGCTACGGACGCCCCGGCGATCCCATGTCGCGCGAGCGATTCCGCCACGAAGCCCGACGCTTTCACCTCTTCGACAAACGAACGCAGCGCCCGAGCCGCCGCTTCGCCGCGGCTCTTCGGTACACCCATCGCCTGCCGGATCACCATGAAGCGCTCGTCGAGCAGGCGCAGGCCGGCCGTTTGCTTCGCATCGGCTTCGAGTTGCTGCTTCACGCCTGCCGCCACTTCCAGCTGCTGCTCGATGAACGTCGGCACGACACTCGGTGAACTCGGCGCGCGGACGATCTGCGCGGCTTTCAGCTCGCGCGTGAGGAACAGATCGTACGCGCTGCCTTTGCCGACGACGACCCGGTTGTGCGCCTGATCCACATCCTGATTCGACCGCACCGGAGAGTCGTCGCGCACCAGATAGAAGCCTTCGATCAGTACATACGGCGCGGTGAATTCAATCGTTTCGCCGCGCAATGGATCGATCGCGAAGAAGCCGAAATCCGCGCGTTCCTCGCTGACGGCCTGCACCGATTTGGCGGCAGTATCGAATACCACCAATTCCAGTTCGACGCCTAGTTTCGCGGCGAACGCGCGCGCGAGATCGATCGATACGCCGAACGGCTCGCCGGACCCCGCATGGCGATTGGCGAGGATCGGATTGCCGAGATTGATCGATGCGCGCAGCTTGCCCCTGGGCGTGAAGGCGGTGACGACGGAGGGATCGATAGTCATGGAGGTTCTCGTGGCGACCGCGTTCAGGGCGAAGGGCGGTCTCAGGGTTCAAGGAGTTCGCTGATGCGGGACAGCGCGTCGAGCGTATGCAGCAGGTGCTGACGCATCGCTTCCGATGCTTCTTCGTTGCGCTCCTGCTCCAGCAGTTCCAGCAGATGCAAATGCTGCTTCGCGTGTTCGACATAGCGCTCGCGATGCTGCATCGAGCGATACGACAGCAGACGGCGCACGCGGTTCACGCGCCGGATCGTGTCGATGAAAAAGCTGTTGCCCGAAGCCTCGACGAGCGACTCGTGAAAGCGCACGCCGCGATCGTGCAACTGGTCGGCGGTATCCGTTTCGATGCCGCCCGCGAGCAGATGCTTCTCCACCTCGCGACACCGCTCCAGCACCTTGCGCTCGAGCCGGTAGCCGGGCTCGAGCAGTGCCGCCGGTTCAAGGGCGAGGCGCAGCCGGTACGACTTTAGCAGGCTGTCGGGCGTGGTCAGCATTGGCGAGAACTGCCAGCCATAGCCCGGTTTGCGTTCGGCCCATCCTTCCCGCGCGATGCGGCCGAGCACCGCGGTCAGTTGCGCGCTGGTGAGTACGTAGCGGGTGCGGATCAGCTGCTCGGAGAATTCATCGGGCAATTCGTTTTTCAGGCGGTCGTCGGCGATCTGGAAATAGGCGCGCGTCACGACGTCGGTCTCGGCGAGGCGCAGTTCGTCGTCCACGTCCGCAAAAGATTCGGAGAGCGGCTTCGCGAGGAAGAAGCCGCGATTCTTTTCCCGCGTCAAGATGCCTTTCTCGTGCAGCAACGCGAGCGCTTCGTTCACGGGGGAACGTGAGACGCGCAGACGGTCGGCGAGCATCTGTGCGGGCAGGTGCGCGCCGGCGTCGAGTCCTTCGCTCTTGATGAGCTCGACAATCTGCTTGGCGATGGATCGATCGATCATTTGGTTTGCCTTCGGCCGCAACGTCAGCGCAGCGGCGGCGGATGGCACGTCGATTGAAAACGGCTCAGGACGGGGTGGCCGGATGTGCCGATCTGCTTCCAGCGAAATCGCGCATTCGGATGAAGCAGCCGAACGGTGTTTGAGCCTTGCATTACTCAATAGGGACAATTCCCCGTCCGCCAGACGGTAGTCCATCGCGGCCATTTCTTGCGGTTGAGTTTAGATGGCGTACGATTAACCTCACGTTAGCAAAGCGCGTATGAAGTAGTAGATTCGAGGCGAGAAGTCGCGGTGCGCCGTCTACCCAATGCTAACAGCAATATTTGCAAGAGGTGGCTACATGAAAAGCGCACACAGCGTTATCGACGCATCTCGGCTCGTCGCAGTTTTGATCCTCGCCTGCGCGGCGGGCTCGGGCTCGGGCGCACAAGCGCAAAGTTCGAACGCGGCACCGGCTGCGGCATCTGCGCCGGGTCTTGCGGTAGCCGCTCAAGCGTCGTCAAACGCACTGGACCCATTCCCTCATGGCCCGCACCAGCATGGCGTCGGACCGAAAGTGCCGCCAGCCTTCGCCCTCGATGGATCGGACGTAGACAAACAGAACGGCGGAGACAAGATCAATCCGAATAATTTCCTCGACGACCGCGGGCCGGCGGTGGATACGCCGTACCAGGCTCCCGAAACAGCGACTGCCGCTACATTGAGCCGGACACCAGGGGCCGTCGCGGCGCCAACCTTTACGACAACCGACTGGCCGACGTATGGTATGAACAGGCAGCGGACTGGGTATAACCCAGTCGAGACGGTGCTCACCCAGACCAACGTTAGGACGTTGATAAAGCACTGGGACTCACCTGTGCTGGACGGTGCCATCCTGACTCAGCCGGTACTGGCTGTCGGGGTGATGATCAACGGGGTGCCAACCGATATCGTCTATGTTGGGACAGAGGGGAACAGTACATATGCACTGAATGCCGCGACAGGGAATATCATTTGGAAAAGCGCCCCTATCCCTCAAGCTATCTTGACGTCGGCCTGCCAGGGGCTGTTCCAAGGCAAGATCGGGGTGCAGGGCACGCCCGTCATCGACCATGCCAACAACCGGATTTTCGTTGTGAGCGGGCGAGGCTACCTGCATGCGTACAACCTGCAGACCGGCGTGGATCTCCCGGGCTTCAACCTGCTACTTCTCGACCCAAACAACGCTACTCCAATAACGATGGTCTATGGCGGCTTGACGCTCAGTCCCGATGGTTCGTCGATATACGTGGGGACAGCCGGTGACCCCTGCGATACGGAGCCGTACCATGGACAGGTCGTCCGCGCGTCCACTACCAACCCAGCTGCGATTCTGCAACGCTGGTACCCAACCGGCGCAAGCGGGCCAGATGGGGGCGGTATATGGGGTATGGGAGGCGTATCGATTCCGCCCGATGGGACGGTCGTCTATGCACTCACAGGCAACGCATTCGCCAATCCGGAAAATGCCGCGTTCGCGGAGCACGTCGTGAAGCTCACGCCGACCCTGGCGGTAGCCGCGTCGAACTCGCCGCTTTCTCCGCCCCTCTCGGACGTCGACTTCGGCGCTACAGCATTGCTCTTTCAGCGTCCCACCTGCCCGACGATGCTCGCGGCCTACAACAAGTCCGGCAACCTGTTCATTTATAACCGAGCCACTATTCAGCAGCAGGGCCCCATTGAAAAGTTGACGATTTCCCAAACTTCAGCCGACGGCAGCAACATAGGCCTTCCTGTATTCGACCCGGTGCTGAATCGGCTTTACGTCGTGTCCCCTGGCGGTTCGGGGAGCAACAACTTATACCAACACGGGGTGATTGCACTGTCGATCGACAGCAACTGTACTGTGAACCCCAAACCCGTGTGGACGGCGCAAGTCGGCTTGAACCAAGTCGCGTTCAACCCGGCTATCCCGCCCGTCGCCGCAAATGGTGTGGTGTATTACGCAGACGGTTTGGGCAACGACTTTTATGCATTGGATGCCGCGGACGGGACCATACTCTTCCACGACCAATACACGCCAGCTCAAAACGGCGAGGGCAACTTCGCGTCGCCGATGGTCGTGAACGGGCAAGTCTTCGTCGCTGGTGGCGACCACGTGGTTCATGCCTATGGCCTCTGACTGCTAAACCCGTTAGCGATACGTAACTTTTTCGCAAGCATAGCCACTCTGCTTTTATTGCGCAGTGATTCGCAGTATCGCGCCGCTGCGCGCGTCCTGCTGACCCGTCGCAATTCGATGTCGTCGAGGCGTTCCCGGCGCGCGCGCCGCATCGCGCCGTCGCGGTGACGCGCGCGAGTCGACGTTGCTCTCGCACGCAAATACAAGGCTCCCCGGGCTTCTAAACGTAGAGCGAGTTGGGCATCATGATGGCCATGCCGCCCACCGCCATCCCTGTCGCGGAATTGCCGGTCGAGCCTGATGCGCTACAGGCGTTCGCGCTCGAACAGAACGCTTCGCGCGCTGTGTGCGCAAGATCGTGACCGGTCGGCAGTTGTTTGCCTCAATACTTAAAGTAACCGTTCGCCGCCGAGAGGAGGGGCGACGCGCTATGGAATGCGACTTCATTTCATCGTTGCTTGTACTATGATGAACCGGCGTGTCCCCGTCTTGTCTCTTTAGTAGCCGCGATCGGTGCTGCACCCTGAGGCGCGGTTATTAGTATCGGCACTCTTGGTGTTCGTAAATTCGTGATGTAGACGACGCCAAATTCAGTGTGTCCCGATACTCGCATGTATGTTCCTTAGACAATGTGCTCGTCGGCACCTACGAAGGAGTAGCATGACTGCATCCCGTTCTAACGCGGCATCGAGGCGAGTCGCTATTCTGGTCCTGCTCTGTCGCGACTACGCAGCGCTCGAACTAACCCTCGCCAGTCACATGGCGTACCGGCCACCAGGCGTCGAGTTCATCCTGCTTCAGAACTGCAGGGGCGGCTATGACGCGGAACGCACGCTTGCCGTCGCGCGGCGCTATGCAAGACTTTTTCCGGGCATCGTTCGGGTCGTCGACGACATTCCGCCTGGCCCCCCTTATCGCACGATCAAAAAACTACTCTCGCAGCCGGCATTCGCCGAAATCGACCTGATCTGCAAAGTGGACGACGACGCGTTTCCGATCGCCGGCGGGTGGCTCGACAAGATGCTCGCCACGTACGACGCGGCGGAAAAGGAAAGCGGGAACGAGCTTGCCTACGTCACTCCCCTCATCAACAACAACAACTGGGGCTTCCCTGAGGTGATGCGCGTGATGAACCTGGAGCGCGAGTACTTCACGAACCAGGCGCATCCGCATTTCGTCGGGGCCGACGGGGACAAGCGCTATCCGCTGCGAATCATCCCTGCGGAGCAGATCGAGATCGGCACCAATGGCACGATATGGGGCTATCCGCACATCGCGCGCTGGCTACATGAACGGACGACGCTGCAGCCTGATGCTTTCATCGCCGCCACTCGGGACCTCGAACCTTGCGAAGTGCCGGCGGAATCACGCTATTCGATCGGCTGCATTCTTTTTCGCAAGCAGTTATGGGACATGATCGACGACGGTGGGCAAGATGACGAGCACATGATGCATATGTACTGTGCGCGGCACCGGCTGAGAATCGTCTGTGCGCGCAGCGTGCCATTCGTGCACATCGCGTACTTCACCCAGCGCGAGGAGAACCGCGACATCGTCGATGCCGCTCGCACGCTTTACGACGGGAGGCTTGGCCATCCCTTCCCGATTTCACTCTACGCGGACCGTGAACGCGATATCGAAGCGCGGTTGCGCTGGCTCGAAGACCACCCGCCGCAGGCCACCAAGGGGACGCTTGAAGCGTCGAAGCGGGTCAGTCGCGCGATCTATCGGCGAGTGCGCACGCTGTGGAAGAACGGTCGCCGAGCATGGGATGTCGTGACTGGCAAGCGCGATGCGACGAGCGGCCGGAGGTCTCCGTCACCATAACGTCTTCTAGTGCTTCATGAGAAGCGTCCATTGCCGCCGACCCTGCGAAATGCGTCATCTGGCACATAACGCAGAGCATGCGCTGCTATCTATCGAATCGAGTGCGCCCAGCGCTTGTTCGTGGCGGTGACTCTCGTACCGGCTAGACCGATGGCGCCGAAGTGGCCACGGTAGGCCCCCGAACGAGTGGCGGAGACTACTTTGTCACCGGAAATAGCCGCAGCAGCGAGGCGCACGCGGAAAGGTACTCCCAACCATCCCATGGCGACGCTCTCGCGCCGGTGTGTAGATAGCTATTGACATACTTGTCCGGTCCACTATCGAAGTGGAGAATGCGCCAATACCTCTCCACTTTGTGCCGGTTGCTGACATTGGTGCAGCGAAGCATGTACAAATTTCTAAAGTACTTCGTTTCCTGGCCGCACCTGGTCGACCTTTCGTGGGATTGCGCCGCAACGGCACAAACCCGTTTTACCTAATCAATTGTCTGCTTATTTCAGTTCCTTGCGATTCTCGTGGCGATTCGTTTACGGTGCGCCACGAATTTCATCCGAGTCGGACAACAGTGACGCATCCGCGCCCGACCAGTGCGGACTTGCGGCTTATTGCCGGTAGCGGTGGCTTCCTCGGACGAAGAGTCGGGGAGCCGGTAGCAAGGCCCAACCGGCGTCGGCCTGATCAGGTATTCGCTTCCGCGGAGACCTTACTCGCACTCCGCCCAGGAGATATAAAGATCTGTCTCCAAGCGATCCTTCATCGATGTATTGACAACGGCTAACTCATGACGAGTCCACTCCGACACAACATCGTTGCGCTGTCAGTTCTGCAAGCAGCCAACATGCTGCTGCCGCTTGCAACATTTCCCTACCTGTTGCGTGTTCTGCGCCCGGAACACTTCGGTGCGTACGTCTTCGCGCAAGCCTTAGTTGGTTATCTCGTGCTGCTGACGGACTACGGTTTTAACTGGTCAGCGACTGCTCACGTCGCACGGGTCCAAAAAGATCGGCACGCGGTATCGAAGATCTTTTGGGCGACGCAAGGCGCAAAGGCGCTTATCGCTTTGGTCTGCTTCGCCATCCTGCTTGTAGCGGCGTTCTTCGTAGCAAGATTGCGCGAACTGCTGCCGGTTCTGCTGGCTACCTATCCGGTCGTTATCGGAACGGTCCTGTTTCCACAGTGGCTTTTCCAGGGCTTGGAGCAGATGACGTTTACTACGGTCTCCACGTTGAGCGCGCGGGTGCTACTGCTTCCGCTAACGTTCTTCCTGGTGCACTCGCCGGCCGACACGTGGATCGCGTCGCTCATCAGTTCGATGAGCGTGATTGCTGCCGGAGTCGTCGCATCGATCCTGATCGCAAAAAACCGACTGATCATCCCCTTGATGCCGAGCATGGCGGACGTCATCGAAGCGCTTCGTGAAGGCTGGCACATGTTCATTTCCACGGCAGCGATCAGTCTGTACACAACCACTAATAGCGTGTTGCTTGGATTTATTGCGGGAGACGTCGCTGTTGGCTACTTTGGCGTAGCCGACAAGATTCGGAACGTCGCCCAGGCGCCGCTCGTACCGTTCGCCAACGCAATTTACCCGCGCGTGACGGCGCTCTTTTCCGAAGACTCCGAAAAGGCGTTCGGGCTGGTGCGCAAGATGCTCTACCTGGGGGGCTCGGCCATGTTGCTGGCTTCGGTCGCGCTCTGGGCCGGCGCCGATTTGATCATTCGCATCGCCGTGGGCCCTGGGTACGAACCAGCGGTCATCGTCCTTAAGTGGATGGCCCTCCTGCCGCTGCTCATCTGTCTAAACAATGTACTGGGCGTTCAGGTGATGCTGCCGCTCGGCATGAAGAAGAGAGTCAGCGAGATACTGGTCGTCTGCGGCTTGATCAACCTTGCCCTGCTCGTGCCTCTTGCATCGGCTTATGGCGCTCAGGGCGCGGCAATGTCAGTGTTTGCCACCGAATTTCTGGTTACGGCCTTGATGGCTCTCCACCTGATCAAATGCAAGATTCCAGCTTTTTATACGAGGATGCGCAGAGATGAATTATGACTTCCTTATCGTAGGCGCCGGCTTTGCAGGCGCGGTCTGTGCCGAACGTCTGGCGGCAAGCGGCAAGCGTGTGCTAGTCGTAGACAAGCGAAATCATATTGGCGGCAATGCATATGACCGCGAGGATGAGAACGGTGTGCTGATCCATCCGTATGGTCCGCACATCTTTCATACGAACAGCAAGCGGATATTCGAGTACCTGTCGGGTTTTACCGATTGGCGCTTCTACGAGCATCGCGTAAAGGCCTATGTAGACGGGGATCTGTATCCGATACCGATCAATCGCACGACGATCAACAAGCTATATGGCCTCGATCTGAGCGAGCAGGACACGATCGCGTTCCTTGAGTCGGTACGTGAAGCGCGAGAGGTCAATACGACCAGCGAGGACGTGGTGCTGAGCAGCGTTGGCCCGGATCTGTGCGACAAGTTTTTCCGTGGCTATACGCGCAAGCAATGGGGACTCGATCTGTCTGAATTGTCAGCGGGTGTCGCTGCGCGAATACCGACGCGTTCGAACGACGACGACCGGTACTTCACCGATACTTTTCAATTTATGCCGGCGCACGGCTACACCGCGATGTTCGAAAAGATGCTTGACAGTCCAAATATCGACCTGCGTCTGTCGACCGACTATGACGTGGTGAAAGCGAATATCGAATGTGGGCACGTTGTGTACACTGGACCGATCGACGCGTATTTCGGGTATCGGTTCGGCAAGCTTCCGTACCGCAGCCTCCACTTTCAACACCAGCATCTGAGCGACGTGGAGCGTTTTCAGACGACGGGTACCATCAACTATCCGAACGATCACGAATATACGAGGATTACGGAGTTCAAGCACCTCACCGGGCAACAGCATCGAGGAACTTCGATCGTAAAGGAATATCCGCGAGCCGAAGGCGAGCCGTACTACCCGATTCCACGCAAGGAAAACGAGGCATTGTTCATGCGCTACAGCGCGCTCGCGGAGACAGTTACCGATGTGACTTTTGTGGGCAGGCTGGCGCAGTATCGCTATTACAACATGGACCAGGTCGTTGGTGCGGCGCTCAAAGCAGTAGAAACACTCGTCTAAAGGAGCAGTAATAAGATGTACTCGTCCTACGAAGGAGAAGCATGACTGCATCCCGTTCTAACGCGGCATCGAGGCGAGTCGCTATTCTGGTCCTGCTCTGTCGCGACTACGCAGCGCTCGAACTAACCCTCGCCAGTCACATGGCGTACCGGCCGACAGGCGTCGAGTTCATCCTGCTTCAGAACTGCAGGGGCGGCTATGACGCGGAACGCACGCTTGCCGTCGCGCGGCGCTACGCAAGGCTTTTTCCGGGCGTCGTTCGTGTCGTCGACGATATTCCGCCTGGGCCCCCTTATCGCACGATCAAAAAACTATTCTCGCAGCCGGCATTCGCCGAAATCGACCTGATCTGCAAGGTGGACGACGACGCGTTCCCGATCACCGGCGGGTGGCTCGACAAGATGCTCGCCACGTACGACGCGGCGGAAAAGGAAAGCGGGAATGGGCTTGCCTACGTCACCCCGCTCATCAACAACAACAACTGGGGCTTCCCTGAAGTGATGCGTGCGATGAGTCTGGAACGCGAGTACTTCACGAACCAGGCGCATCCGCATTTCGTCGGGGCCGACGGGGACAAGCGCTATCCGATGCGAATCATCCCTGCTGACCAGATCGAGAAAGGCACCAATGGCACGATATGGGGCTATCCGCACATCGCGCGCTGGCTACATGAACGGACCACGCTGCAACCTGATGCTTTCATCGCCGCCACTCGGGACCTCGAACCTTGCGAAGTGCCGGCAGAATCGCGCTATTCGATCGGCTGCATTCTTTTTCGCAAGGGGTTATGGGACATGATCGACGACGGTGGGCAGGATGACGAGCACATGATGCATATGTACTGTGCGCGGCACCGGCTGAGAATCGTCTGTGCGCGCGGCGTGCCATTCGTTCACATCGCGTACTTCACCCAGCGCGAGGAGAACCGCGACATCGTCGATGCCGCTCGCGCGCTGTACGACGGGAGACTTGGCCATCCCTTCCCGATTTCACTCTACGCGGACCGTGAACGCGATATCGAAGCGCGGTTGCGCTGGCTCGAAGATCACCCGCCGCAGGCCACCAAGGGGACGCTTGAAGCGTCGAAGCGGGTAAGTCGCGCGATCTATCGGCGAGTGCGCACGCTATGGAAATGAGCAAGGGCGCGCGTCGCCGAGCGGAGTGTGTCGTTTCGTGATTTCGCGCGGTTGGTGTCAGTCAAATGCAATTCTTCGCCAGTGACTGTCTTTTACGTGCCGCGCAATCTGCTTCTACGCATAGGGAAATTGAAAGATGAACAAGTACCTGGTCGTTCTGAGGTGTGGAGACAGTTCCTTGCATCCGCAATGGTTCAGCGGCGGACAGGCCCCAAACTTTGATTTGGTGCTGAGTTACTACGGGAAGAACGAAGATTATGCAGACATCTTTGCCAAAGCCATACATCGATTCAAAGGATCAAAATGGGAAGGTCTTAACGACTTCATGTTGCAAAATGCCGAATTGATTCTGCAATATCGTTACATCTGGCTCCCGGACGACGACATCCTGACGGATGTTCAAACCATGAACGACTTCTTCGAGTATGTAGAACGAGAGAATTTCGCACTCGCGCAACCCTCTCTCGACGAGAGAAGCTATTTCGGTCACCAAACGACGTTGCAAAACAGGGAGTTTGAATTTCGCGAAACAAATTTCGTGGAGTTGATGATGCCATGTTTATCTTCGAATGCTTTGCATGCGATAAAACACAGCTTCGGGATGAACAAATCAGGCTGGGGCCTCGATTTCTTGTGGCCCAAGTGGGTCGCCTCTTTTGGAAAGGTTGGCATTATTGATCGTTTTTCCGTGTTCCATACACGCCCGGTCGGTTCGGCTGGGAGCGGCATGGGAGACGATTCAAGGACGAGCCCAAGTTTTGAATTGAATCAGACGCTCGCCCAATACGGGATGCTGGACACTCCGATAAAGGTCATTCGTGGCAAAACAAGAGGTGTAGGCAAATCATATGCGAGCGGTCGACTGGGCAATCCAATGTTGTTCATTCATGCGGTAAAGGGCAGCAATCCGGTGCGACGGCAAGATATCGTCAGTTTTATGAGGTTGCTGAAAGAGTATCTCCCGTGGCTTCATCATATCAAGCGCACAACGTGGCCAATACATCCGGCTCCGGAAAGGCGCTCGAGCCGTTGAGAATGCCGCGCTCGAACAGCGGCTCTTCGATGTCGCGCAGGCTCAATTGGAAGCGGAAATACCATCGAACCACGCAGCTGATGACCCCAGCCGGAAAATGATGACCGTGATAGAGCGATTTCGATTTTTTCATCACGCCACTTTACCGGCCTCGCAAGCTGACAAAGCCGTCGGCAGTTGTGGTGAACGTCAGGATCGACTTGGCGACGGCGGAGATTTTCGATTAAATGATTAATTTGCCATACCCAACCATTGGCGACATTAGTCGGGCGAAAAGAGACATGCTCTAGAGATCGCATTTAGTCCTGGATAAACTCGTATAGCGTAGTCCGTTACCAGGCGACCACCTTCTCGCGTACGGCACGCCATGCCGAGCCTCCAATGGTATGCAGCGATGCTCTCAACGAAGCAAATCGAGGAGGGTAAATTATGAGCGATGCAAAATTTGCAACGTTCTGGAATGGTCCGGAATTATCTCCTTATGAAATCGCCTGTTTGAATACATTCACTGCTAATGACACCGAAATCGCTGTATATAGTTACAAACCCATCAGCAACTTGCCAAAAGGCGTGCTCGAAAAGGACGCCCGGTCGATCCTTTCCGCCGACTCGCTGAGCGCTTTTCCCGTTAATGGCGTTCCTTCAATGGCGCATTTCACAGATTATTTCCGGTTGATAATGTTTACCAAAACGGATGAAATCTGGGCGGACACAGATATTCTTCTCCTGAAACGATTCGACTTGACCATTGCGGGCGACTTGGTCGGCCGGGGAAAGCCGGATCTGCTTTGCACCGCACTCCTGCGCCTCGACCCGCGGAATCCACAGCTGCATGATGTAATTCGACGGGTAGAAGCGATGGAAAACACGAATATAAAATGGCGTGCTGCTGCTTCCATATTTTGACGGAAGTCTATGGTGCAAAGGCCGGCTTGCCTGAAAAAGTGTTTTATCCGGTGCATGCCGATTCCTATTATAAGGTATTTTTGCCCCACTATTTCGAAGAGTGCGCTGCGCTTTGCACCAATGCATATACGCTTAAACTTTGGAATAATCGTGTGGTTAAGCTTGGCGTGTTCAAACGGGTCTGTCCACCAGAGGGTTCATTCCTGCATCACGTGTTTGCCAGTACTGGATCCGATCAGCTTTTCGACGAAATCTACCCCGCGGATGTGATGCAGAGGTTGATCAGTAACGCCGAAGAGAGGGTCGGCCGCGATGAAGGCGTTCGCAAATTCATGCGAATAGCATTGGGGCGCGGGTTATCCAGCTAATTTGACGACACCGGATAAATTGATATCTGTTGGCGTATTCGTCTAATCATCGCCACAACGATTTCATTAAAAAATTCCTATTTGACATACTTGCCTGATCCACTGCCGCAGTGGTGGAATACGCCAATATCTCATCAATTTGTGCCGATTCCTGCAATATATTGGTACAGCGATGCATTCTAGTCTTTTAGAGTACCTTCGTTCCTGGCCGCATGCTGCTCGACTTTGTCCTATGATTGCGCCGCGAGGGCATAGTCTCGTTCTACGCGATTAATTGTCTGATTATTTCAGTTGCTGGCGATCTTGGTAGACCCAGACTGCCGGCACTTCAGGTCGGCCCGATTTGCTCCCACAACATGATTCGTGATTAGTTGATTTGTTCGCGAAGCAGGGATTTTGCGATATACAACGGGTAGTTCACGCCTCGTTTACCTCCAGGAGCATTGTCTATGTCCGCACCGAGAATCAGCGTTCTGCTGCCTATCTACAAGGTCGAGGACTATATCGAGGACTGTCTCGATTCACTGCTGTCACAATCCTGCACCGATTTCGAAATCATCGCCGTCGACGACTGCAGCCCCGATCGTTCCGGTGAAATCGCCGCCCGGGTTCTCGCGCAACAGGATCGCATTTCGTGGAAGTTAATCAGAAACATCGACAACAAAGGGCTCGCTGAAACGCGAAAAATCGCAGCATCGGAAGCGCGGGGCGACTATGTGCTCTGCGTTGACAGCGACGACCACGTCCATCGCGATCTCATTTGCACCGTGCTGCGCGAAGCCGACCAGCACGACGCCGATGTCGTCATTTTCGCCGCCGAGCGCATCAGTCCCGATGGCGCCGTCAACGCTCGGATCGATTCCGGCGACGGGATTATCAGTGGCGTGGAAGCCGTCCAGAAAATTCTCGAACTCAAGCTGCAAGCCTTTTGCTGGAACAAGCTTGTGCGCCGCTCCATCTTCGTCGCAGCCGATCATCCGTGCGGTCTCATTTTCGAAGACGTTTGCGTGTCGGTGCAAACGCTCGCCAACTCGAAAGTGGTGCGCCTCATTCCGGACAACCTCTATTCATACATGATCCGTGAATCAGGAATTTCGAGACGCTTCAACCCGCAGGTCGTCGACCTTTTTGCCATCATGGACCGCGTGGAAAAAAATACCGCGTCCCTCCCGATTACCGACTACAAGCGCCTCTTCTTCCGGCTCAAATACAGCTGGGCATTCCGCGCGATCGCGTTTCAGACCGCGATCACCGCGCCGACCTACCGCCTCGCGAGCCCTATTCTGCAAAGCGTATCGGAGAAGCTGCGCGTGAAGCACCTGTTTGGCCTGTTTGCCGATCGGCATCTGAAGCTTTCCATCACTATGACCATGCTCAAGATCCATCCGTGGATCTTTTATTGCGTCGTGAGACGCTTCAACCGCCGCTGACACAGCAGAATGCGCGATCCGGCACATCATTTAACGCCGAGCGCGTTGGAGATGCACGAGATCGCGTGACCGAATCGAACGTACTCTTGTTTCCCCCAACAGGTACGCCGAAAGTACTCGAACTTGTAGTTAATTGTTTCGCTTGCCGCTTACGCATCGCCGACTAGATATTGGGGCTTTGTCAGGTTGCGAGGCCGATCAGATGGCGTGATGAAGAAATCGAAGTCGCTCTATCACGGTCACCGTTTTCCGGCTGGGGCCATCAGCTGCGCGGTTCGATGGTATTTCCGCTTCCACTTGAGCTAGCGCGACATAAGCCGGGTAGTACATGGCATCTCGACGAAATGTTCGTCACGCTTCGTGGAGAACCGTATTCAATATTTCACCGGCAAATGCCGTAGCGATAATGGCCGTTTCGGCTTGCGCTCAGCACGATTTCGAACGCATTTCACGGACGCTCGAAAAGAAGGTATCTGCAATCGAGCGGATCATGGCTGACGGCGACAACGAACTTCGAGCCAATAGCGAACCCGAGGCACTTCCGTATTTCCGGAGAGGAGAGGGCAGGAGAGCTGGAAGCTCTATCGCGACAACGAATGTTATGCGGAAGTGTATGAGGTTGGACATGCGTAGATGCGATTCGTCGAGTTTTGGGACTGCGTGACGAGAATTACCAGGAATCGACTTGATGAACTGACAAAGCCAATCAATCAGTAGTCGGGTCTGAATAATTCGTTTTGGACGGCGCTTGCCCTCACGGCTGGTATTCGACAGCGATTGAGCGGTTGAGCAAAGCGGCCAGAACAGCGGCGTAAAAAAGCCTCAGCTTCCTGAGGATCAT
>NZ_JBFRCK010000013.1:0-197749 GCF_040965775.1 Paraburkholderia sp. BR10954 | reverse complement strand
TACCTGGAGAGCATCATTCGTGAGCGCCAGAAAGAGCCGGGTACGGACCTGATCAGCGCGATAGTGAATGGAACCGTATTCGGCAGGCCCCTCACGGAGCAAGAGATCCGCGGCATGATGGTCAACGTCATCTTCGGCGGACTCGACACTGTCGCGTCCACCATGGGCTTTGCGGTGCTCTATCTCGCTCGCAATCCCGCGCATCGTCGTCAGCTGGCGGAACACCCGGAGCTGGCGGGGAACGCGGTGGAGGAATTGCTGCGCATGTTCGCGCCTTCGAGCACAGGCCGGGTGATGACGCGCGACTTCGAATACAAGGGCCTGCATTTCAAAGCGGGCGATCGGGTGTACGTCCGTCCGCTCCTACACGGTATGGACGAGCGCAAGTTCAAGTGCCCGATGCATGCAGACTTCGCACGTGCCAATGCTTCGCAACATGCGGCCTTCGGCAACGGTCCTCATCGCTGCGCCGGTGCGCTGCTTGCGCGCAGCGAGATTCGCGTGTTCCTCGAGGAGTGGTTTAAACGCATTCCCGACTTCTCGCTGGATCCGGATGGCGAAATCAGCTTCGAAGGGGGAATGGTGAACTGCGTGACGCGTGTATCGCTTTTGTGGGATTCCGACGCGAAGCGCGCAGTCAACTGATGCAAGATCAAAGAGCGTGAGTGACACTGGCGCCGGTTTTGAACACCATCGGCGCCAGGCCTGCTCCATGACGCCAGGTTAGCGCTCGGCGACTGCATGATCAGGCTTCTTGCAGAAATGCAATGCTCTCCTGATTGAATCTCTCGGGCTGTTCGTACTGTGCCCAGTGGTCACAGCCCTTGATTTCCACGAGCTGCGCGTTCGGTACGGTCCTGGCGATCGCATGGGCGTTGCTGAGAAACATATTGGGCGCATCAACGGCAGCGATCACCTGGACAGGCAGGGTCAGGCTGCGCCACTCTTCCTCGCTGAGGGCCTGGCCGCCCAGTGAGAAGGCCAGAAGACGGGGCATGGCTGCCTTCATGCGCGGGTCGCGGTAAATCTCGAGGCGCACGCCAACCAGTTCGTCGGACAGTGCCTCAGGGTCCAGAAGCAGCGCTTTCAAGGCAGCGGAAACAGTTTCCCAGCCAGGTTCGGCCGCGGCGGAAGATCGGCTCTTGCGCACATCTTCGGCAAAGCGTCGCTCCTCTTCCGGATCGACGATGATGCCCGCGGGGGCCACCAGCACCAGCTTGTCGACACGAGCCGGATGGGCCAATGCCAGTGCCGCGCCCACCCAGGCGCCCAGAGACACGCCGACAACCGCGGCTCTCGCGATACCCATGGCGTCCACGAAGCCGCGCACGTGCTCGACGTAGTCCTCGATCAGGTAGTCGTAATCGGGCTTGTCGGTCCAGCCGCAGCCAAGCATGTCCAGACCGATGACCCGGAAATGGCCGGCATACGCCGCATAGTTCGCGCCGAAATTCTCCAGGCTACCCGCCGTGCCATGCAGCAGAATCACCACCGGCGCATCGGCCGGACCGGCTTCCAGATAGCGCGTATCGACACCGGCGGCATCGACCCACGCCAGCTTGTGGGGCGTCTTGAATAGGTGTTGCCAGATGCTGGTGTGCTTCTTCATTGTGCAGGCCTCGCCGTCAGGTCCACCGACAGAAAGCCGGTGACATTACTGTTGAATTCTTCCATCTTCTCGTAGGGCACCCACAGTCCACAGTTGCCATGGATATGGACGCGCGCCCGGGGAATGCGGGTCAACATGAACAGGGCATTGTCGTAGTTGATCGTCTGGTTATTACGTCCCCAGATGACGAGCGTCTCGGCCTGAATCTTGTGCAGGTCCTGCCACAACGGCTCCAGTGTCTGCCCCGGCTTGCCGCCGTGACCTTCCGGCGCCTGATTCATGAACTCGGGCTCGATACTCGCCTCGTAGCGTTCGCGGATCACCTCGTCGGTGAGGATCGTCGGGTCGTAGACGAGCCGCTCGAGATTGGCACGCATGCGCTCCATGCTCGGACCTTCGCCGGCGTAGTAATTGTGCGTATCCGGCCTGGGCGGCATGGGCTGGAAAAGCGATAGCCCGCCGGGCGCACTGATCACCACCAGGCGATCGATCAGCTCTGGATAGTCGATCGCCATCTTCAAGGCTACCGAACCGCCGGTCGCGAGACCCATTACATGCGCGTTGGCGATGCCCAGCGCCTCGAGCATGTCGCGGAAGGTGCGCGCATAGAAACTGGTGCGCGGCCCCTCGATCTGCGGCTTGTCGGATTTGCCGTAGCCCGGCAGGTCGACGATGAGCGTGCGGAAATGGCGCGACAGCGCCTTCAGGTTGCGGCCGAAGTTTCCCCAGCCGAAAGCACCTGGCGCACCGCCATGAATGCACAGCAGGACGGGCCCCGTACCGGCCTCGTGATAGTGCACCTTGACGGCGCCCGCCTGCACGAATTTCGAAGTGTTGTCTCTTGTCAGCATCATTGAAGTGTCATCCCAATCGTTACTCGCCCGCGGCCTTCATTGCCGGGTAGCGCCCAAGCAGCAGGATCGCGGCAGCGCCGACGACGCACGCAACCAGCGAGACTTCGTGCACCAGCGCATATGAGCCCAGGCGGTCGAATGCAAGGCCGTACAGGAACGGGCCGGCCGCGCCGCCCAGCGTCGCCGCGCCGAACAGGCAGCCGTAAATCGAACCGAACGAGCGATTGCCGAAATACTTGCGCGCGAGGAACGGAATCAGATCCCCTTCCGAGCCCGTCGAAATGCCGAGCAGCAACGCCGCCAGAATGATCAACGCCGGCACGTGCGCGGCGCCAGTGAGGAAGATCGCAAAACCCACCGCGCCGACAAAGAACGCTGCACAGGCCACGAATGGAGCAAACACGCGGTCGAGCACTGCGCCAAGCCCCACCCGCGCAATCGCGAGACCCGCACCGACGAAGCCCGCCGCCTGTGCACCGACATCGTGTCCAAGCCCCCGGTCGCTAACGAACGGAGCAAGATGCACGAAGCCGCCAAGAATCGCGCTCGAAATCAGGAACATGACGATCGCGAGCAGCCAGAAGCGATAGCCGCGCACCGCTTCGCCGAGCGTGAGCCCCGGGTCGACCGATGCCGCCGCCCTTGCATCCGCGGCAAAGTACTTCTGTTCCGGCAGATTGCGGAACATCAGCCGATGCGCAACGAAGCCGAGCACCAGCACCACCAGCGCGCTCGCGCCAAACCAATGGCGCCAGTCCATCATCACGCCCAGCCGGTTGGCGGCGATGGGTGCGAAGAAGCCACCCACACCGGTACCGATCATCGCGAACCCGAACGCCATGCCGAGGCGCTTGTCGAAGACGCGCGGCAGTACGCCCAGGTAGCCTGCGGGCGTGGTCCCCGAGCCGAGAAAGCCGATCAGGAAACCGACCGCGGCGAAATAGGCGTGATTAGCCGGCGCAACTGCAAGCGCAACCAGCGAAACCGCGAGAAGCGCGATCGAACCCGCGACGACCTTGCTCCAGCCTAGCCGATCGGCAAGAAAGCCGACTGCCGGCGCTCCTAGCGTCGTCCCTATCAGCGAGAACATCGGCAGCACCGCCACGTCGGAGCGGCCCCAGCCAAAGGTCGCCGCCATGGGCTTCAGGAACACGCCCGCGACGCTGAAAAAAAGAGGCCCGAAGCCGAACATCAGGCCGATGGCGGCACCACAAACGATCCACAGGCCCGCGGATCGGGTCATCTTCGACGTTGCTTCGAGCGAGGGCATCATTTTCGTGCCAAGAGGACTGCTGCTCATAATCTTCTCTCCTTCTTAAAACACGTGGCGAATGCCGAGTTGCACGATCGTTTGCGTCCGCGTCGACGATGCACCCACACCGTTGGGCATCGTCGGTGACTGCGAATACGGCGTCACCGCATAGAAATTTCCTGCCACTTTCGCGCCCGCAAACGCGTGCTGCCAGGTGCCGACCGTGAACAGGTCGGTGCGTTTCGACAGCCGATAGTCGACACCGAAAGTCCCGATGTTGTACTTGCCGAGCTTGCGCTGATCGACATAGGCGAGGCCCGCGCCTACCAGGAAATCCGGCGCCGGATGCCAGCTCAGTCCGCCTTCATAGGCGTTCACGGTCACCGTGCCGAGCGGAGTGTCAGACGCGTTGGTATAGGTGTACACGCCGTTGATGGCGAAATTGCCGAGTTTCACGAGTCCGCCGAGAGCCGCGGTGTAGATCGATTTCGCACCCAGCGCATATTGGGCGATCGTGCCCGCTCCCGGCACGCTATAGCCGCCGTCGACTTTCGTGAATGCCGCGCCGAACGAATAGGGCGCATTGAAGCTGCCGGTCGGGCTGTACTTGAGGCCCACGCTGATCGTCCGGGGCGCCGTTGGGGAACCGCCGAACGCGCCTGCCGTATTGCTGAAGCCATACATTGCGCCGGCGCCGAAACCGGCGATGTTCGGGGTCTCGTAGCGCACCATGTTGTGCACCTGCTCGCCCGCCAGCCGGTCGATGTCGTAGCCGAGATGGAACGAGTACACGCCGCCGAACTGTGCCGTGTTCGTGTAGAACGTCACGTAGTCGTAGATGAAGTCGTAATCGTTACCGGCGATCAGCGTACCGAACCGGTCGCTCGACAGGCCGACGAATGCGCGCCGCCCGAACAGCGCGCCACCCTGCCCCGCAGCACCCGAATTGACGTCGAAGCCGTTTTCCAGCGTGAAGACGGCTCGCAGGCCGCCCCCCAGGTCCTCCTTGCCCGTCAAGCCCCAGCGGTCCGACGCGACCACGCCGCTGTCCATCTTGAAGGTGCTGTGGCCGCCCTGGTTGCTGATGTAGCTGAGGCCGTCGTCGATGATGCCGTAAAGCGTGACACTGCTTTGCGCGTGCGCGGCCCCTGCGAACATCGCAGCAAAAGTCGCCGCCAATACTCGATACTTCATTGCTGCTGTCTCCTGATTGGCGGTCGTGCCGCCATTTTTTAATTTGCAGAACTAGTGATGGGGATGCCGACCTGCTCCATCAGGCCGGCCTTGTATCAGCCGGCCATCAGCTGCCTCGCCTGCTTCACCCACTGGTCCTGCATCATAAAGGTCGGATTGGCGCGCACCGCGCGCTCCACCCCGGCGAGGATTTCCTCATCGGACTGGGTCAGGTCCAGCGGCAGGCTGACCGGCTGGCTGACATACCAGGGCGTGTCGCAATAGATTTCCATCTGATTGCCTTCTGGATCGAGCACGTAGAGGCTCAGCGAGTTGCCGTGACTCTTGACCTGGGTAATCTTGCGATCTTCGTCCTGCGCCCGCTTGTAATAGGCTTTCAGCTCGGGCAGCCCATCGACCATGAACGACAGCTGATTTATGATGGATTTGCTGCCGGGTTCACGCCCGGCCACGAACACGATCTGATGATGTTCGGTGGGGTCCGAGCTCAGGAATACGCCCTTGCCGACAGGCCCGCTACCCTCGTCCGTCTTCACCAGGCCAAACCATCGCTGGTAAAACTCCACCATCGTGTCGACATCGATCACATGGATGCCGACGTGTTTGAATCTGGCCTTGAGTGCCTGTGACATGCTGAGTCTCCTGTTAGATGGGTCGTTCTGGTATTTGATCGACGGGCCGTCGTCCGTGGCACTCCATGAGCCAAGGTTACGGGCCCGAAACTCTATGACAAAGCAACATTTTCGCGGCTTGAATGACTTCAGATCATCCAGGCGCCCTCATTACATTCACGTCGACAGCGCCAGTGCCTCTCGTCCATGTCCCCGCACGATCAAAACCCTGCCGACGTAGCCGAGCACGCCGCACACGCCGATGGTCCAGCCCATGCCGGCCGGCGAGATCCCCGGAAACAGTCCGACGACGAAGCTCGCCAGCGCGCCGAAGGCGAGCTGGGTCGCGCCGAACAGCGCCGCTGCCGCGCCGGCATTGTCTGGATAGCGCGACATCAGACCGGTCGCGCAATTGGCGGAAAGCAGTCCCACCACGCCGATGACGCAGCACAGTCCGGCCACCATCGACCACAGCTCGCCCCACCCGGTCAAGCATGCAAAAGCGACGAACAGTGCTGCGCCAGACGAGAGCGTCGATGCGGCGGAAATCATCCGCAACACGCCGAACCGGCCGACATAGCGCGTGTTCAGAAAGTTGCCGGCCATGATGCCGAGCACATTCAGTGCGAAGAACAGGCCATAGTGCTGCGGCGAGATATGGAAATACTGGATATAGACGAACGGCGTCTCCGTGATGTAGGTGAACATCGCGGCAAACACCATCCCGCCGCACAGCAGATGCCCCCAGACGGCCGGATCGCGCAGCAGCCGCCCGTATGCGGCGAACGACTGCAACACGGCCTGGTTAGCGCGCTTCTCCCGCGGCCACGTTTCCGGCACACGCAGCCACGCGGCCACTGAACAGAACGCGCCGAACAGCGTCAGTGCGACGAATACCGTGCGCCAGTCGCCGAGCAGCAACAGTTGCCCCCCGATCAACGGCGCGAGCAGCGGTCCGACCGAGGTGACCAGCGCGACCATCGACAGCACCTTCGACGCTTCGCCGGGCTCGTGCGCATCACGCGCGATGGTCCGCGCAAGCACCGAGGCAGCGCCTGCCCCGAGCGCCTGCAAAAAGCGCATCACTATGAGTTGGTTAATGGAGGCCGAGAGCCAGCATGCAACGCTGGCGACAACGAACAGGCCGAGACCGGCGAGCAGCACCGGACGCCGCCCGTACGCGTCGGAGATCGGACCGTACAGCACCATGCCGATCGAGAACCCGGCGATAAAAGCCGTCAGCGTTGCCGCCGCAGCGGCGGCCGGGACGCCGAACGATCCGGCAATCGCCGGCAGGCTCGGCAGATAGATATCGGTCCCGAGCGGACCGCAGGCGGCAAGCGCGCCAAGCAACAGGATCAGCCGCCGATCCGGCCGGCGTCGAGTCAGGTGGGGCATCGCAATTCCGTTGGAAGCGGTTCGGTTCTTATTCGCCAGAAAAAACCGGCGGGCGGGCACACTCACTGCACGCCATCAGATCGCGGCATCGCGACTCACGAATCCGCCTTCGCCGTTGATTTCAACCGGTGCCAGCGCTCCCCTGCTGGCGGCCAGCGCGTTTTGCTCGCGCTGCTTGAGCCGATTTTCAGGCGTCTCCCAGCTACGCTCGTGCCCCCACAGGCTCATGCACCAGAGCTCCTCTGGCTTCCAGCTTTCGCGATCGATCAGCCGGCCACCCCACCCCGTTTCGATGAGAAATCCACCGGGCGTCTTCGAATAGAAAGACAGCATGTGGTCATTCCCGTGTCGGCCGAGACTCGTCTGGATCATGCCCGGCATGGTCAACGCCTTGTCGTATAGCCGGCCGACATCGTCCATGAACTTGTATTCGACCATCACGTGATGCAGGAATCTGGCAGGGGTTTTGACCAGCGCCAGCGAGTGATGCCGCTCATTGGCATGGATAAAGCGCACCTTGATGTCCCCTTCCATATAGTCGGTCAGGCCGAAGCCGAGCACCTTCATGTAGAAATATTCCATCTCCTCCAGAAGCGGAGTGCCGATGACAACGTGGCCGAACCCGAGCGAACCGGTACGGAAGCCTCCGATCGGGCGGCCCGGCTTGAAGGGGCTCGCGTCGGTACTACGTCCAACGAAAAATTCGACACGATTGCCGTCTGGGTCAGATACCCACAACATGTGCTGCACGCTGCGTTCGCACCGCTCTACAGCGTTGCTTTCGTGCACCGGAATGCCCGCCGCGGTCATTTCATCGCGCACTGTCTCCAAGGCTTCGAGGCCGTCGACCTTCATGCCCATAAACCCGACGCCATTGCGCTGCGCCGGACGCACGCACAGGCGCCAGGCATAGTCATCCATGCGCAGGCCGAGACACTCCTGAGCCAGCGAACGGACTTCGAATCCGATGTAGTCCGTTGCGAACGCACGCCACTCGTCCATGTTGGTGGCGTCGATGCCCAGATAGCCGATTTCCTGGATTTGCAATTTGAATCCCCTGTCAATTGGGTGCGCCGTGATGCTCGCGCGGCAGTCCTTGCGTCATCGCGTATTCGCCATTGCTGAACGTCAGGGGCTTGCCGTCGAAATGCGCGTATTGCTTGACCTCGCCGATCAGGATCAGGTGATCGCCGGCTTCCTGGACGGAAACGCGCTGGCATTCCAGCTGCGCAACCGCACCGTAGATCAACGGCGCACCGCCGAGCCCTGCCACCCACGACACCAGCTCGAACTTCTCCGGATGACTCGTGCAGAACCACTGCGACACCTGGACCTGGTCATGCGCGAGCATGTTCACCACGAAATGCTCTGCGCTCCTGAAAGCCTCGACATTTCTCGACTCGCGCCGGATCGACCACAGGATCAATGGCGGGTCCAGCGAGACAGAGGCGAAGGAATTCACCGTCATGCCGACCGGACCGCCGTCATGACTGGCCGTGATCACCGTCACCCCAGTCGGATACTGACCAAGGCAGCGTCGGAATGAGCGGCTGTCATCCAGCGGGCGGCCACGCTCCAGCAGGGCCCACTGCCGCTTGTCCGCGACGAATTGCTGTTGAATCATCATTGCGTTTTCGCTCCGTGATGTCTGCGGGATTAGCGCCAATAGGCGGCAGTAGCGAAGTCGTTGACCTTGAATTCGGGCGCCGGCAGACCCAGAAGCGCCCGCGAATAAGCGCTCGCCGCGAGCTCCTTGCCGCCGGTGCCGTGCGTGCGCGCCGCCATCAGGTTGCGGAAGATCAGCTGCATCGGATTGGAGCTCTGCGAAGCCACTGCGCCGACCATCGGCCAGATGTCATGCAGGACATCGAAGCAGGCGGCGAACGAATCGGCCGATTCGAAGCGCACGCGCAGACGCTCCAGATGCGAAATCGGTTCGCCCTTGCAGGCCTGATCGAAAATATGCCGCCAGTTGTTCAGGGTCCGCGTGCGAATGTCGTTGATGCGGGTCAACGCGTCCGCGAGCTTCAGATGGAGGATGGGGTTTTCGGCCAGGCGTGCCCCGGTGCCCATCTTCGTATAACGATTGCGGGACTGTTCAAGAAACAGGTTCACGCCTTCCAGCGCCGTGCCGATCACGGTATTGGCAGCCGTCGCGTAGAACACCGTCATCCACGACACGCCGCGATACAGCGGTGTCTGGATCGCCTCGTAGCCAGGGTTGATGTCGTTGACGACATCGACCATCACGTGGATGCGGTGATTCGGCACGAACACCTTGTTCGCCGTGACCGCCTTGCTGCCGGTGCCGCGCAGGCCTTGCACGTCCCAGCTGTCGTGGTCGATGACCAGGTCCTTGATAGGCACCAGGAAATTGCGCTCACCACCGCCGAGCACGACATAGTGCGCAAAATCGACGCCACTGGAGAAGGTCCATCTGCCATCGAGGATATAGCCGCCCTCGGTCGGTTCGGTCTTGCCGAGCGGCGCGTAAGAGCTGGAGGCACGGGCGTCCGGACCGTAGACGCCCCAGAAATCCTCGTGCATCTGCGGGTCCATCGCCGCGATTTCGAGGTTGTGGCAGACGATCTGGCCGGCGATCCACGCCGCGGAACTGTCGCATTGGGCAATGCGCATCAGGCCGTCGTAGAAGTCCGCCGGAGAGAGTTCCAGGCCGCCGTATTGCAGCGGCGTGAGGCTGCGGAACACGCCGGCATCGAGCATGGCCTCGACGCTGGCATCGGGAACGCGACACTCGCGCTCGGACTGCTCGCGGCCTGCGCGCAGCACCGGAAGGATCGCGTCGACAGCCTTCAGGAATGCCTCGCCCGCTTTCAGCGCGCGCTGGCGGTACGCTTCGCCCTCGGTGGCCGTGAAGGGTTGGGTTTCAATCACTGCGTTCATGTCGTCTCTATCGATGTAGTTCGAGTGAGCACAGTGTAGGTGGGGTAAGTACCCGATCTAAAACGATTCCTTGTACGTTAGAATGAGTTCAACTCATGCAAGAACGTTTGAAATGAAGCGCCTTCCCTCTCTGACAGCCGTCAGATATTTCGAGGTCGCTGCCCGCCTGCAAAGCTTTACCGCGGCGGCCGCCGAACTCCACGTGACCCAGGGCGCGATCAGCCGCATGATCCAGACGCTCGAGGAACAACTCGAGGTTCGCCTGTTCGAACGCAATGGCCGCTGGATTTCACTGACACCCGTCGGCAGGACCTATCACGAACAGATTACGGTGGGCCTGAACCAGATTGCCGAGGCGGGCAGCCGGCTGAAGGAAAGCGCAGACCAGTCGACGCTGATCCTTTCCGTCAACGTTGGCTTCACCCTCTGGCTGGTCCAAAACATCAGCGAGTTCCGCGCCAAATTCCCGGATATCCAGGTGGACGTGCTGGCCGAGGAACTCAAGGAACTTGATTACGACGCGCCCGTCCATGCTCGCATCCGTTATGGCTCGCCCCCGTGGCCCGGTTACGATTCGATCTGCCTGCTCGACACGACCGAGGCGGGCGTGGTTTGCTCGCCGCGCATGAAGCAGCAGGTCGATGTGCATGAACCCGCCGACTTGCTCACGGCCCCGTTGCTGAGCATTGCCGGCACGCGCGAAGAACCTTGGCAGAAGTTTTTCGAACAGCACGGGCTGCAGATGCCAAGCCTCGGCAAATCCCCGCGCTTTCTGCAGATGCTGATGATGCGCGAAGCCGCCATGTCAGGCCTCGGCTTCGGATTGGTGCCCTTGTTCCTGTTTCAGCAGGACTTCCGGGACGGGCGGTTGGTGCAGGCCATCCCGCACACATGCACCATCCAACACGGGTACCACCTCCTTTACCGTAAGGGGGAGGACCTCAACCCGAAACTCAAGATTTTCAAAAAGTGGCTGTTGGCGCGGCTTCGAGCGTCGATATGAGCGCGTGGCCAGGGACACTGCGCACGGCATTGTCGAGTCAGCGACTACAGGTTGAGTCGCGCTGAGTGGGTGTTGGCATCCTGGTCGAACAGCGTTGAGGCGGGCTTCTGCTACGCCGCAGAGGTGCCATGCCGTGAAGCGCGCCTCGATGGCAATCTTACTGAACCAACCGGGGCATCATGATCGTCCCATAGTTAGGGCCGATGCCGTCCATCTGGCTGTTTTTGCAGTAGTTCGGATCGTTGCCCATCTGAACGGTGATCAGTGCGTTGGTGCCGCTGCCGGTCTCGTTCAGGATGTGCAGGCACCCGAATGCGACGATCGGCGGAGTACTCCCCTGTCCCCCCGTAACATTACTCACCACGGCTACCGTCACCCAGGCACAACTACCCGCCGAACCCACCGGGACCTGACTACAGGTTCCAACATTGTGGAACGCATTGCTATTCAGGCCCGTTTCAAGATAGATCGGTTGGCCGATAGACATCGGGCTCGCGTTTCCGCTCGTCATCAACCCGACTATGGCGTCGGAACCAAGCTGGCTGTTAGCAGAAGAGAGGGACGTCCATTGTCCTGCGTTGCAATTGGCGGCCTGGTACGACGCTCTGATCCCGAAGATGTACGGTTGGCCGCTCGTCTGCGGAATGGGCGTGCCGTTGTTGGCCGCTTGGGGGTCCGTTGTACTGGTAGCAAGCTTGGGGGAGTTGGTCGCCGAATTCCAGTAGGAGTTGTACAGGCATTGCGACATCACGATCGGGAACAGTGCCCCAACTTCAGCGGTTCCCGGACTAGCCACGACCGCGGTCGCCGTCGCACTCGTCTTCAGCGACGCGATGTTCAGCACTTGCGCCAGATACAGCGGGACGCTCCCGTTGGAGTCGGTCCCGTCCTTGTGGACCGTCACCTGGACCGCGGGCACGATCTTTCCGCTTGCTACCGGCACGGTGGCCTGGGATACACCAGCCGCAACATTGGTCACATTCACATAGCCCGTGGTGACATCGGACGTATGCAATTGCACGGCCGCCCCCTGCACGTTGTTCTTCGGCCCGAACGAAACAGCCACGGTCTGCGAGTCGTTCCAATCCGGATTGGCGGCGCTCGCGTTGTTGCAGCTAGCGTTGCTGGCTTGAGCATACAGGCACTGTGCCCCTGCAAGCGCCGCGGCGTCCGCGGCAGTCTGTGCCTGAGTGCGGGCCACCATCAGGTTGCCAATGTCGATCGCGAGCGCCGTGAAGCTTAGGAGCATAAGCAGCAGCAGCGCGACCATGATGGCCACCGCGCCCTTCTGCTTCTTCATCGATTTGACGCGGCGCTGAGTACGCAGGGTATGGACGTTACGCATGATGTTCTTCTCATTCGTTGTTCATCGTGGCCGTGGAGCTCAACGTGATCGGCCCAGTCAACGGATTCATCAGGGGGCCGAGCAACAACCCCGTGAACGTGTACGAGACCTTGACCGCCAACGCGGTGCCGAACGACCCGCCTGCGTTGGTCACCGAGACCGATGGGGCGGGGTTTTTCGCCGCAAAAGAAATCAGGTACGAGGACGTATAGCCGGTCACGACGCTCGTAATGTCCGTGGTCGTGGGTCTGGGACTCGTTAGCACGATGCCCGCCCGCGCGCCCTCCCTGGCGGCGTTGGTGATGACAGCCTGGTCGTACAGAGCCAGGCCGAACTCGACGATTCCGAACACAATCAGCAACAGAAGCGGAAGTACGAGCGCGGTTTCGACGGCCACCACACCCTTTTGCTTTTTTTTCAGGTTCATCATTTGACTCCGTACGCGGTCACGCAACATTCGCCGACCGCATCCTGTTCGCTAAAGCTTGCGCTCTGCTCCGGACGCTGATTCGGTGGACGCGATCTTGTATTTCGCAACGGCGCGGCTAGCGCCAGGAAATCGAAGTTGGGGTGACTGAACGGCAACGAGCCAGCACACATCGAGGTAACATCGATGACGTGGCACGTTTGAAATATGATGGAATCGCGACGGTGCTCTTCGCTTGATTTCTCATGATGTCCCCCGACGATGAGTGCCAAACTCCGCATGTGATTGCTGAATGCGAAGGGCCTCGGGAAGCCATCTGGTTGTCATTTTGGCTTCCGTTTATGGCTTCAAAGCATACGAGCCAAAGCGGGAAATTCTGCGCGCTGCCGCACAATTCTTCTGCAATAGCGGCAAAGCGGCGATCGACGACAACACATTGGAATGGTTCATCCCCTATGAGCAACAGGATCGCGCAGCTTTTCCGGCATCTGACCTCAGGCGTATATGTGATCGGCGTAGCGAACGGCGAGCGCCGCAATGCGTTCACCGCAAGCTCGGTGATGCAGGTTTCGTTTGCACCATTGCTCGTCGCGCTCGGCATCAGTCCCGAGCATCAGTCGTACGAACTGCTGCGCAGCGGCGCGGTGTTTGCGATCAGCGTGCTGCGCGCGGATCAACAGAAGCTCGCCGAGCACTTCGGCACGCAGTCGGGCCGCGCCGTCGACAAGCTCGCGACGACTCGCTGGCGTACCGGCGTGACCGGCGCGCCGCTATTGGTCGATGCGCTCGCGCATTTCGAGTGCCGGGTGGTCGATGACATCGCGGCGGGAGATCATCGGGTGGTGATCGGGCGTGTCGTCGATGGCGCGCTAGCCGGCGCGGGCGGAAAACCGCTGATTTATGCGCAGACCGGCAATCTCGACATGAGCGAGGACCTTTATCCCGGGACGTTTTCGTAGTTGGGTGGCGTGCTGGCTGCTCAATGCCAGTGCCCGCCATGTCCGCCGTGCCAGTGGCCGTAGTAGCCGCCATGATGATAGCCACCGCCCCAGTAGCCTCCGATCACCACTGACGGTCCCCACCATCCGTAGTAGCCCGGCCACGGATAACCGTATGGGTAGCCGTACGGATAACCGTAATAGCCCGGATAACCGTAATACCCGGGATAGCCGTAATAAGCAGGCGCAGGAACCGCGACATAGGTGCAATCCTGTCCCGACAACGGCAAATCGTTTTGCGCCGGATTCGCGCCGGCCGTCCCGCTTGCCGGCGTAGGCGCGTTGCCGGTCGCTGATTCCGTAGTGGGGGTGGCCGCCCCGCTGGTGCAGGCGTAGTAACCACCCGCTCCCGGATAGTACGAATAGGGACCGTAATAGACGCAGCCACACAGCGCAAATGCGCCCGCCACGCCAGTGCATACACCAACGATTCCACAACGCATGATCGCTCCCCCTCTGCGGGCGCAGCGCAGCCGTCTCGACACGGCATGGTTTTATTCTAGTCGTCGAATCTTGCATCAGGCACGCGCCTTGCGGAGTGCAGATATTCCGTGGAAATCAGGAGTTTCGACATGGACCTGCCCGACCCTCTCGACCCGAACGCCCCCTCGACTCCCGCACAGCCGGCCACCGGCGCACGTATCACCGGCGCCGGTGCTGGCGATGGTCCCGGACCCGAGGTAATGGCCGCCGCCACGCTCGACGGCAACAAGGTAATGTCTTCCGACGGCCAGGACCTCGGCAAGATTTCCGACATCATGCTCGACGTGCGCAGCGGCCGCATCGCGTATGCAGTGCTGACGGAGGGCGCGATTCTCGGCATCGGCGGCACCTTGCACGCGATCCCCTGGCGCGCGCTGACGCTCGACACGGACCGCAAGTGCTTCCGCCTGGACGCCACGGCCGAGCAGGTGAAAAGCTCGCCGGGCTTCGACAAGGACCATTGGCCGGCGATGGCCGATCGCGCATGGGGCGCGTCGGTCCACCAGTTCTATCATCGCGAACCGTACTGGGAAGCCACACGCGGTGTCGTCGAAAGCGATCCCGCCACACGTATCGATCCGACCACCGGTATCTGAAGAAGACCCTCGTCCCGGCGCTCCAGCACCGCTATCTCACGCACGCCACCGTCTTGCGACGAGCACACGAGGCGCGGCGCGCGGCAAAGGAGAAACGACGATGATCCGACGCGCACTAATCAATCGAAAGAACATATCCTTCGTCGCGTGGGTGGCAATCGGCACGGGTTCGGTATTTCTCAGCCTTGCGCTTCCGCTGCCCGCGCTGGGCGCATTCGTAGTCGGCGCTTGTTGCGCGTATGCGGGGCGTTCCGGCCGACGGCAGAGCGGGCATCCGGTCGCCGGCTTGCTGGAGCGCAAGCAACCAGAGGTCGTCGACGACGTGAATCAGCAAGCACCGGCGACGAGTTCGACGCACGAGGCGAGCGAGACGGAAGACGAAGCGGCGACGCGTTGAAGCGCCGCATTCGCACGCTCATCGCCGGGCGGCGATCAAGTCACAGCGTTTGAGCAGCGCATAACCGCGAAGCTTGCGCATGCCGTCAGCGGCACAATAGGCGTATGACGGATGTCGAGCGAAGCTTGCTTGACTAGCGCGAACGCCGCGAAGAGCGCGTGCGGCGAAGGAAAAACGGATAATGCACGGCGGTCTGTCTCCTGCGCAGTGGTGCACCGCGCCATATCGGTATCGGTGCGGCTTACGGGCAGAATGGCAGTGCGCATCACTCGCGAACAAGGCGGTCTCCTTCCACTGCAACTGAAAAAAATTTCCCTATGCGCATCCCACCGCTGAAGGCGATCATCGCGTTCGAAAGCGTTGCCCGCACGAAAAGCGTAAATCGCGCGGCCGACGAACTTGGCCTGACCGCGTCGGCGGTGAGTCATCAGCTGAGCAACCTCGAATCGATCATCGGGCAGGCGCTGTTCCAGCGCTCCGGCCGCGGACTCGTGCTGACGCCGACCGGCGAACGTTATCTGGCCGACGTGACGGGCTCGCTCGCCGACCTGAGCCGCGCGACCGAACGCGCGTCGAGCCGTACCGACGTCGAGATCCTGCGCGTGCATTCGAGCCCGAGCTTCGGCCTGATGTGGCTGCTGCCGCGACTGACTTCGTTCCAGGAAGCGAACGACGACATCCAGCTGAACGTCGCCTGCTCATACGAAAACGTGTCGTTCTCGAACGGCTTCTACGACATCGACGTGCGCCACGGCTACGGCAACTGGACCAACGTCGAAGTCAAAACGGTGCGCGGCGAGTTCATCGCGCCGCTCGCGTCGCCGAAGTACCTCGCGCAACATCCGGTGAAGACGCCGGAAGACCTGCTGTCGCATCGGCTGATTTATTCAGAGTCGCCGCTCGTGCAGTGGAAACAGTGGTTCGGCAGGACCGGTGTCTCCGCCGCGCACAAGACCTTCGACTTCTCGTTCGACCGCTCGTACATGTCGCTCGAAACCGCGGCGCTCGGGCTCGGCATCGCGCTCGAAAGCCTGATGCTCGCATCGGTGAAGATACGCGAAGGCCTGCTCGCGCCCGTGTTCGACGCCAGCTTCGCGGTCGAAGTCGGTGCCCACCATCTCGTCTATCCGGCGCAGAACGCGGACCTGCCGCGCGTCGAGCGCTTTCTTGCGTGGATCGAGCGCGAAGCGGCCGCCGACTTGCGGGGCTGAATCCGCGTTTTCGTTCGCGTCCGGCTGCACGCCTGGCACAGCGCCGCGCGTGCGGTCCATCCGTCATCTGAATTTTTCTCAGCTATTGCTGAACGTTTCCGCGTTGATGCGGGCGCCTCGCGAGCCGACACTCTGGGCACCAGTCAACACACAGGAGACAAACCATGTTGCTCGAGAACCGGACCATCATCGTGACGGGTGCGGCGTCGCCGCGAGGCATCGGCAAGGCCACGGCGCGCGCGCTGGCCGCGCAAGGCGCATGCGTCGTGATCCTCGATCTGCGCCGCGAAGATGCGCAAAGCGCGGCCGCCGAGCTCGGCGCGAAGCATCTCGGTCTGGCTTGCGACGTAACCGACAAGGACGCCTGCATCGCGGCCGCGCGCGAGACGCTGCAGCGCTTTGGACGCATCGACGGTCTCGTCAATAACGCGGGCATCACGCAGCCGGTGCGCACGCTCGAGATCGGCGGCAAGGACTTCGACGCGATCGTCGACGTCAATCTGCGCGGCACGCTGTACATGTCGCAAGCGGTACTTCCGGCGATGAAGGAGCAAAACGGCGGCAGCATCGTCTGCATGTCCTCGGTCTCGGCGCAGCGCGGCGGCGGCATCTTCGGCGGCCCGCACTACAGCGCCGCGAAAGCGGGCGTGCTCGGTCTCGCCAAGGCGATGGCGCGTGAATTCGGCGCGAACCATATCCGCGTGAACTCGATCACGCCGGGCCTCATCCATACGGATATCACCGGCGACAAACTGACGCCCGCGATGCGCGAGGACATCATCAAAGGCATTCCGCTCGGCCGGCTCGGTGACGCCGCGGACGTCGCGAACGCGTGCCTGTTTCTGCTGAGCGACCTGTCGAGCTACCTGACGGGGATCACGCTCGACGTCAACGGCGGCATGCTGATTCACTGAAACACCGCGCGCCGCCAGACGGCGCAAGCAACGCACCCGGGACACTATCCGGGGCACGTGGCCGCGGGCACGCGCAGAAGCGCCTGCCGTGGCGCACACAGGAGACATCGATGAAAGCGAAATACACCGCGACCGTTGCAGGCGACGTGATACCGCGAAACGACGAACTCACGTTCGAAGCGCGGACCTATGCGAAAGTCGCCCGGCGGCTGATTCCATTCCTGATGCTGTGCTATCTCGGCGCGTATCTGGATCGCGTGAACGTCGGCTTCGCGAAGCTGCAGATGCTCAACGATCTGCAATTCAGCGAAACGGTGTACGGGATGGGCGCTGGCATCTTCTTTCTCGGCTACTTCCTGTTCGAGGTGCCGAGCAACGTGATCCTTCATCGCGTCGGCGCGCGCCGCTGGCTTGCGCGAATCATGCTGACGTGGGCCGTCATCTCCGCGAGCTTCGTGTTCGTCAGAACACCTACCGCGTTCTATGTGTTGCGGTTTCTGCTCGGCGTGGCCGAGGCTGGCTTTGCGCCCGGCGTGATCCTTTACCTGACCTACTGGTTCCCGGCGCAACGCCGCGCCAAAGCGTTGTCGCTGTTCTTCATGGCGATTCCACTCGCGGGCATCATCGGCGGACCGCTGTCCGGCGCGATCATGCATTCGCTGCACGGCGCGCTGTCGATGTCGGGCTGGAAATGGCTGTTCCTGCTCGAAGCGCTGCCGTCGCTCGTGCTCGGCATCGCGATTCTGCTGTATCTCGACGACGGCATCGCCAAAGCGAAGTGGTTGAACGATGCGGAGAAAACGCTGCTCGCACGCAACGTCGCGAACGATGCGCAACAGACGGTCACGCACGTGTCGATTCGCGACTTCATCGGCGACCGGCGCCTGTGGCTGATGGCCGCGATCTACTTCTGCGTGGTGCTGGGCCAGTATGGCCTGACCTTCTGGCTGCCCACGATCATCCGCAAGGCCGGCGTCGCCGATCCGTTGTGGGTTGGCCTGTTCACCGCGATTCCGTATCTGTGCGCGATCGTCGCATTGCCGCTGATCGGCATGAGCGCGGATCGTCGCCGCGAGCGCCGCTTTCACCTGGCGATTCCGATGCTGGTCGCCGCCGCCGGCTTCGCGACGTTGCCGCTGCTTGGCAGCGTCGGCGCGTCGATCGTGTGTCTGAGCGTCGCGTCGGCAGGCATTCTCGCTTCGTCGTCGCAGTTCTGGTCGCTGCCGACCGCGCTGCTCGGCGGCATGTCCGCGGCGGCCGGTATCGCCGCGGTGAACTGCTTCGCGAATCTGGCGGGCTTCTTCTCTCCGGCGATCGTCGGCTGGCTCAACGATCTGACCGGCAAGTCCACCGCCGGGCTGATCTTCATTTCCGCCGCGGTGACGCTGGGCGCCTTGCTGGTCTTTCTGGTGCCCGCGCGATCCGTGAACCGATGAACCTCTCTCTCGACCTGCTACAGGAGTTACCGATGGACACTGAGACCATCACCGAGTCGGTCACGCTCGCCGAGCGTGCGTACCGCATTCGCCGCAACGCGTTGCTGATGGGCGAAGTACAGGGCCAGGGCTATATCGGCCAGGCGCTCGACATCGCCGACGTGCTGGCCGTCGCCTACTTCGGCGCGATGCGTTACCGCGCCGAAGACCCCGAATGGGAAGGCCGCGACCGCTTCCTGCTGTCGAATGGCCACTACGCGATTGCTTTATACGCGGCGCTGTTCGAAGCCGGCATCCTGCCCGCCGATGAACTCGAGACCTACGGCAGCGACGACAGCCGTCTGCCGATGTCCGGCATGGCGAGCTACACGCCCGGCATGGAGATGTCGGGCGGCTCGCTCGGCCAGGGGCTGACGATCGCCGTCGGCCGCTGCCTCGGATTGAAGCGCAAAGCGTCGGACTCCTTCGTCTACACGCTGTTCTCCGACGGCGAACTCGACGAAGGCGCGGTCTGGGAAGGCCTGATGTCGGCCGCGCACTGGAAGCTCGACAACCTGATCGCGATCGTCGACGTGAACAACCAGCAGGCCGATGGTCCTTCGACGCAGATCATGGCGTTCGAGCCGCTCGTCGACAAGCTCGAAGCGTTCGGCTGGTACACGCAGCGCTTGGACGGCAACGACATCGACGCGGTGAAGCGCGCCTTCGACAACGCGCGCCATCACGACAAGCCGCAACCGCGCATCATCGTCTGCGATACGAAGATGGGCTGTGGCGTGCCTTTCCTCGAAGCACGCGAGAAGAATCACTTCATCCGCGTCGATGCACACGAATGGCAACTCGCGCTCGAAGCGCTCGAAGCCGGGAGACAAGCATGAGTACCGTTGCAAATAAGCCGCGCCTTAAAACCTCGGCGATGATCGCGTCGATTGCCGCCGAAGGACAGGTCACGCGTTCGGCGCCGTTCGGTCACGCGCTGGTCGAACTGGCACGCACCAAGGCGAGCGTGATCGGCATGACAGCCGATCTCGGCAAGTACACCGACCTGCATATCTTCGCGAAGGAATTTCCGGACCGCTACTACCAGATGGGCATGGCCGAGCAACTGCTGATGGGCGCGGCCGCCGGCTTCGCGCACGAAGGCGCGCAGCCGTTCGTCACGACCTACGCGGTGTTCGGAACGCGCCGCGCGTACGACTTCATTCATCAAACGATCGCCGAAGACAATCTCGACGTGAAGATCGTCTGTGCGTTGCCGGGCCTGACGACCGGCTACGGCCCGAGTCACCAGGCGGCCGAAGATCTCGCGCTGATGCGCGCGATGCCGAACATGACGGTGATCGATCCGTGCGACGCGCTCGATATCGAGCAGATGGTGCCGGCCATTGCCGCACACGAAGGGCCGGTCTATGCACGCCTGTTGCGCGGCAACGTGCCCGCCGTGCTCGACGAATATGACTATCGCTTCGAATTGGGCAAGGCGAAGCTGCTGCGCGACGGCAACGACGTGCTGCTGATCTCGTCGGGGATCATGACGATGCGCTCGCTCGAAGTCGCGAAGGCACTGGAAGCCGACAACATCGGCGTGGCGGTGCTGCACGTGCCGACCATCAAGCCGCTCGACACCGCGACGATCCTGCGCGAAGCGAAGCGCACGGGCCGCATGGTGATCGTCGCGGAGAACCATACGGTGATCGGCGGACTCGGCGAAGCCGTGGCGCGCACGCTGCTCAGCGCTGGAGTTGCGCCGCCGTTCCGGCAAATCGCGCTGCCCGACGCGTTCCTCGCCGCTGGTGCGCTGCCGACGCTGCACGATCGCTATGGCATCTCGACTAATGCGATGGCTACGTCGATCAAAACGTGGCTCGGTTGACGACGCACATTGTCATGACACCGCGCGGGCCTCGTCGGCTTTACACCCCGATGGTCCGCGTCGTCTTCAGCGCGATCCATGTCATGCCTTCGCGCAGTCCTTCGAGTACCGCTTCTCTTTCCACGGCGAACACCTGCGATTGCTGAAAGGTGCGTTCGAAGTCACCTTCGGGCGACACATGTTTGACATGGATCGTCGCCTGAAATCCGCCTTCTGCCGCCTCCTCCGTATGGACACTCACGGACCAGGTTCCTTGCTGTGCGTTTGCTGATATAGCCATCGAATGCTCCTCGGGTTGTTGCGAGCGGCTACCACCGTCAGCGTAGGTCCGTGCAACGCCCGTCTCGTTGATCCAGGTCAAGCGTCGACGCGAACCGTGCGTCACGCTCGACGCCGATCGCTCGCCCGACGCCTTCAGCTTCGCTTCAGATTCACGCGAGCGCGTGAAAACCCTGCCGGCAAAACGCGCAACGACCCGTGCATGCGACATGCTAAAAGAGGCCGCCATGCACCGCACGCGCATCGATTTCGATGCCCCCCGTCCCGAGGTTTCGCGGTAAGCTTTTGCGACGTACCCGCGTCACGAGTTCGTGCCGGTGCGGCAACGCTGCCCTCATGATCGACGAATGCCGGGGTTCATCATGTGGTACGCCTTTATCGACGCACAACAACGCCTCGCTCGCGCGATGGTCGGGGGAGTTCTAACCGAATCTGGGTCGATGCCGAGCGCGCAAACAGGCTGGCTCAGCCCGAATCATGCGGCCGACGCGTTCAGCCACTGGCTGCTGAGATCGACTTGCGCTTTCGAGCGAACGCCGCCATTCGCGATCCACTCGGTTGCCGGCCACGGTCGCCGCGTGAGCGTCGACGAAAACGTCGTCGCCTCGTTGCCACTCGGCGCGCTGCTCAGATTCAAGCGCAACCTGCCGACACCACCTACCGACACCAAACCGCCAGTGCTGTTGTGCGCGCCACTCGCCGGACATCACTCGGTGATGCTGCGCGAGACTGTCGAGACGCTGCTCGAAGAACGTGACGTATTCGTGACCGATTGGACCGATGCGCGCGACGTTTCGCTCGAAGCGGGCCCGCTATCGCTCGACGACTACGTGCAGGCGCTCGATAGCTTCATCGGCATCGCCCGCACGTTCAGCTCGCCGGTTCATGTAGTCGCAATCTGTCAGGCGAGCGTGCCCGCGCTCGGCGCCGCGGCGCTACTCGCCGTGGACGAGGCCGCCCCGCTTGCGAGCATCTCGCTGCTGGGCGGCCCGATCGATACCCGTTTGAACCCGACCGTCACGGACCGCTTCGCGAGTTCGCATACGCTCGAGTGGTTCCACGATCATGCGATCGATATCGTTCCACCGCCCTATCGCGGCGCGGGACGTCTCGTGTATCCGGGATTCATCCAGCAGGCCGCGATTTTTGCCGCGCATCCGGAGCGGCGGTTGCGGCTCGAAGCGGACTACTGGTCCCGCTGGCTCGCCGGCGACATGCCCGGTGCGCAGCGGGCGCTGCGCTCGGCCAACGAGTACGCCGCGGTCCTCGATATGACGGAGTGCTACTTCCTCGACATGCTTCGCGTGGTGTTTCACGAACATCTGTTGCCGCGTGATTTATGGTCGGTCGCCGGGCGCCGGGTGCGGATCGCCGCGCTGCGCGATACCCCGCTGTGCACGATCGAGGGCGACAGCGACGAGATCACCGGCACGGCGCAAACGCATTGCGCGCATGCGCTGTGCGATACATCGCCGATGCGGCCCGCGCGGCAGCTCACCATCGAGCAGTGCAATCACTACGATCTGTTCATCGGCCCGCGTTGGCGCGATGCGGTTTATCCGGGCCTCTGCGAATTCTGGCGCGATGTCGAACACGCTGCGTCGGAGGTTTGCCAGCCGCGCCGCGCGGCCAGGGGTTCGGCAGACCGCAGATCGGCGTGAGGTGGCCGCGACAACGCCGGCAGTCCGCGCGTCACGTCACGACGCCAGTTTGCTCAGTTCCCGCGCTCCATGCCGATCGCGGCTTCGAGGGCCAGTTCCGCCACATCGAACGCGCGGCGGATCGCCGCTTTGGCGTCGTCGTCAGCGCAGTGCGCGATGGGCTTGAGTTCGCGCGCGGGCGTGACGAGATCGAGCCGCACGTCATACAGCGGACGCGCCGATCCGGGACGCAATGCCTCGATGGCGAGATGGCAGTGCGACACGAGCGCGCCAAACCGCGCGAGACGCACCAGCTGCGCACCTGCTTCAGCTTCGAGCGGAGCGGCACCCGCGAAGCCAAGGTAGACGATCTGCATGTCAATGCCCATGTTCGCCTCCCGTTGCCAGTGTCGAACGGACCTGTTCCACGCAGATGCAAGTCCAGGCGCTCGCTATGGGCTTATCTTGTTCCTGTCGGAGTGGCGGTCATTGACGTGGGTCAAGCGCGGTGAAGGCAGTGTGACAAGCAACTAGTGATAGTCGCTTGACTGCCATACCGGAGCGGACTAACATGGACTTAGTCCACTAGGAGCAGTTATGCAGACAGTCAATATACATGAAGCAAAGACCCAGTTTTCGCGTCTCGTCGATGCTGCGGCCAGCGGCGAGGAGATCGTGATCGCAAAGGCCGGCAAGCCGGCAGCGCGGCTCGTGCCGATGGAACATGCCAGGGCCGTTCGGCGGTTTGGTGGACTGAAGGGGAAAGTTCGCATTGCGGACGACTTTGACGCACCCTTGCCCGATGACGTTATCGCGGCATTCGAAGGCCGTTGATGCGACTCCTTCTCGATACGCACGTTTTCCTCTGGGCAGTCACGGACGATCGCAAGCTAACCAAAGCTGCCCGTAAGCTGATACTCGATGCAAGCGAGGTTTTCGTCAGCAGCGCGAGTATTTGGGAGGCCTCGATCAAAGCCGGTCTTGGAAAGCTCGAGGTGGACGTCAATCTCCTCGTTTCCGAGATCGAAGCGAGCGGCTTTCTGGAATTGCCGGTGCGGGCAGTGCATGCCGCTCTGGTTCGAGATTTGCCCGATATTCACAAGGACCCATTTGATCGGCTTCTGATCGCACAAGCTCTTTCGGAGCCGTTGCGCTTGCTGAGTTCAGACGGCCACCTGTCGAAATACACAGACTTGGTTATCGCCGTCTAGGACACTCCTCAATGCATATGCATCCCCCCATTGATCGCAATATCGGCACCGGTGATAAAAGCCGCTTCGTCGGAGCATAGAAACGCGATCAACGCCGCCACCTCGTCCGGACGTCCGAGCCGGCCGACCGGGATCTGCGGCAGGATCTTCGTGTCGAGAATCTCGCGCGGCACCGCTTCGACCATCGCGGTCGCGAGGTAACCGGGCGACACGGTGTTCACCGTAACGCCGTGCTTCGCGGTTTCGAGCGCAAGCGCCTTGGTAAAGCCGTGCACGCCCGCTTTGGCCGATGAATAGTTGGTTTGCCCGTAGGCGCCGCGCGAGCCGTTGACCGACCCCACGTTGACGATACGGCCGTGGCGCCGCTCGAGCATGCCGGGCAACAGCGGCTTGGTCATGTTGAACAGGCCATCGAGATCGGTGCGCAGCACGGCGTCCCAGTGCTCCTTGCTCATTTTCGCGAAGCTCGTGTCTTGCGTGATGCCGGCGTTGTTGATCAACACGTCGACCCCGCCCAGTTCGGTCAGCACGCGTTGCGCGCAGCGCGCGCAGGAATCGAAGTCGGCGATATCGGCTTCGTATGCATGAAAGTCGCGCCCCGTGTCGCGCTCGTGCTGCAGCCATGTCGGCACGTGATCGTTGTGCGTCGAGTGCGTCACCGCGACCGTCATACCCGCGTCATGAAGCGCCCGGCTGACCGCCGCACCCAAACCGCCCATCCCGCCTGTCACCAATGCCACGCGATCCGTTCCCATCTGAACTCCTCCTTGCCGTGTCTGCCATTGACGGTCCGCACGCCGGCTTTGCCGGCCCGCGCGGCTAAACGACGCCCGCGAACGGTAGCGCGTTCTGCGAGCTCCACCACCACGCGCTCAGGCCGCCCGCGAGCGGCGCGACGCCCGGCGCGATGCCGTACGCCGCCTGCCACCACGCATACCACGCAGCGCAAGCGCGGTTCGCCTCGTCGAACCACTCCGCCTCGCGCTGTACGGCGATGGCGATCGACTTGCTCCAGTCGGCGAAACTCCGCGCCGCGTACTCGCGCGCCGCGCCCTGCGCGGTCTGATACGCCGACGCGTAATCGAACCAGCCTTCGGGCTGTCCGAATGCCGTCGAGGTCCATGGTGAAGCGAAGCGTCCGACCGGCGCGTCGGATTCGGATGCCATATCGCTGCCCTCCAGAGGACAGCATAGGATTGCCAGGCGCGGTTGCAAACCGTCGAGCGCGTCTGCCACCGTATCGAGCTCGCGGCAGCCCGCGCTTGATCTGCATCAACAGCCTCGCCCGCCGGGCCCATAGACTCCATTTGACGACGGGCGCGAGCCCGCTTGCGCCCGTTTCCCACGTTCTGTCACGGAGCTTTGGCGATGAGCTACAAAAGCATTCTCGTTCATCTCGATACGAGCGTTCGTGCACATCCGCGCCTCGAGATCGCATTGCAGCTCGCACACCGCTTTCATGCGACGCTGACCGGCCTGTTTTCGACGTACGTGCCGCCGCGGCACGCGTTCTTCGTGATGGCCGGCACCGCCGACTACTATGCGGAGCACGAGCGCCTGCGCCACGAGCGTGCCAGCGCGCTGGAGCGGCTGTTTCGCGCGGAACTCGCGCGCGCGAACGTCGACGGCCATTGGATCGCCGCGAACGGCTACGCGAACGACGTCGTGCCGCCCTATGCGCGGGTCGCCGATCTGATCGTGCTCGGCCAGCCCGACCCGACCGACCCGGAGGCGTTCGTCGCCGAACAGTTCGTGGAGCACATCGTGCTGTCGGCCGGGCGGCCGGTGTTGCTGGTGCCGTCGAGCGGCACCTTCGCGGCGCCGGGCCGCCACGCGCTGATCGCGTGGGACGGCAGCCGCGAAGCGACCCGCGCGATCCACGACGCGCTGCCGTTCCTCGCGCACGCGGCCAAAGTGACGCTGCTGACGGTTCATTCGTCGGCCGATCGTCCGCCGCAGGGCACGGCTGCCGGCGACGACATCGCACTCACCGTCGCGCGTCACGGCGTCAAGGTCGACGTGCGCGAGCTGAGCGTCGCGGACCGCGCGCCGGTCGGCGACGCGCTGCTGTCGCAGGCGGCCGACCTCGGCTGCGACCTGATCGTGATGGGCGCCTACGCGCATTCGCGTCTGCACGAAGTCGTGCTGGGCGGCGCGACGCGCACGATGCTCGAATCGATGACCGTGCCGGTGCTGTTGTCGCACTGAAGTGCGCGCTTAAGGAGCCCGCCATGTTTCACCGCCTACTCGTCGCGCTCGACGGCAGCGCCACGGCCTCGCGCGCGTTCGACGCCGCGCTGACCCTCGCCGCCCAATCGGGCGCGGAGCTGATGCCGCTGTACGTGATCGACGTACCCATCATCCCTTACGACGCGCCCGGCTTCGATCCTTCCACGATCGAGGACGCGTTCATCGAGGAAGGCAAGCGGATCGCGGCCGACGCCCAGAGCCGGATGAGCGCACGTGGGGTCAAGGGCACGGCCCGCACCGTCGAAGCCGCGACCACCGGCGAAGACGTCGCGCATCGCATCGTCGAGACGGCGCGCGAATGGCCCGCCGATGCGATCGTGATGGGCACGCACGGCCGCCGCGGGTTTCAACGGCTGATGCTCGGCAGCGTCGCCGAGCGCGTGCTGCGCCGCGCCTGTTGCCCGGTGCTGATGATTCCCGCGCAGGCGAGCGGCGCGACGCGCGTCCAGCCAGTCCCGGACAGCGCCGACAGCGGACCCGCCTGAGCGAACTCACCTGAGCCGCTCGAAACTGGCTCTGCGCGGCGCTTCAGGGCCGAGGGTGGGCTTGTTCGTCATGCCGCACGATCAGCACCGGTATGTCGGTCGACCGCACGAGCGACTCCGCGACGCTGCCGAGCAGAAAGCGCTGCACGCCACGGCGGCCATGCGTGCCCATCACGATCAGATCGGCCTGGATTTCGTCGGCGACGCGCGCGAGCACCGCCGACACGTTTTCGGCGTAAGCGTCGATCACCCGCACGCCGCCCGGCACCTGCGCCTCGCGCAACAGCTCGCGCGGGCCATCGAGCGCGCGGCTGGCGAAATCTTGCGCCGCGCCCGCCGGTTCCGGCTCGAAAGCCACGTCGGCATTGTCCGACCACTTGCCGTGCCCCACCACGCAGCAGGCTTCGAGCGTGGCGCCGGTCAGCTTCGCGAGCTTCAGCGCCTCGGCGAAGGCGCGCTGCGCGCTGGGACTGTCGTCGAGTGCAACCAGAATTCGTGCATACATGTCGGACTCCCTCTGAAAGCGCTGGCATGACCCGAAGTGGTGCCGTCGCGCGTTTGCACCGACAGTGTGAAGCGCGCCCCGCCACTCGGCTTGACGCAGGTCAACGGGCCGCCGCTCGGTGCCGCCGCTGCTGGACGACATCGCCAGCAACCCACCAGGAATAATCCTACAACCACTACCTGAACTCCTAGCACCGCTTAAAGCGCTGCCGATATATTTCCAAGATTAGGTCGCCAATACTGGTCGGTATGGACACCGCCCCGTCAGCCACCTTATCGAGAATCTTCCTCGTCGACGATGCGGTCGAGGTCCGGCACCGGCTTGCTTGCCTGATCGCGCTGATTCCCGGCATCGAAATCGCCGGCGAGTCGGCGGGCGTCGAGCACGCGTTCGACGACATCGTCGCGAGTCGCGCCGATGTCGCGGTGCTGGACCCGTGCTTCTCGGGCAAGACCGACCTCCTGCTGCTCGCTGCGCTAGCGCGGGTGCGGCCGTCCATCGTCAGCATCGTGCTGACCAATCATGACGCGACGGCGTTTCGCCGCGCGTGCGAAGCGGCGGGCGCCGACTTCTTCTTCGACAAGACCTCGGAGTTCGAGCTCGCCTGCCGCGCCATCGAAGCGATTGCCTATGCGCGTCGTGCGCATCGGGTCTGACCGCCAGGAGCCGATCATGCAAGTTGCCGCAGTCCGTGAACCCCGCCACGACGCGCCTCGCACCTCGCACGTCGTACCGATCCACGTCGCGCCCAGCACCGCGGCGGCACGCCACGCCGTCACGCGCTGCTCCACCTGTGCGATGCGCGCGATCTGCATGCCGCCCGAGCTGACACCGGACGAACTGAGCCGGCTCGATGCGTTGATCTGCTCGACGCGCTCGATCAAACGCGGCGACGCGCTGTATCGCGCGGGCGACGAGTTTCAAAGCATCTACGCGATACGCGCCGGCTCATTCAAAACCGTGGTCATGCATCGCGACGGTCGCGAGCACGTGACTGGCTTCCAGATTGCCGGCGACTCGCTTGGCCTCGACGGCATCGGCGAGGCCAAGCAGAACTGCGATGCGATTGCGCTCGAAGATAGCGTCGTGTGCATCATTCCGTTCGCGCAGCTCGAGGCGATCTGTCGCGAGATCAGACCGATGCAGCATCACATCTATCAGATGATGAGCGGCGAGATCGTGCGCGAATCGAGCCAGATGCTGCTGCTCGGCACGATGACCGCCGAGCAGCGCGTCGCGACGTTCCTCCTGAATCTGTCGAAGCGCTTCAAGGCGCGCGGCTTTTCCGCCGCGGAGTTTCATCTGCGCATGACGCGCGAGGAAATCGGCTGCTTTCTGGGCATGAAGCTCGAAACGGTGAGCCGGATGTTCTCGAAGTTCCAGCGCGAGCACCTCGTCAAGGCGAACGGCAAAACGATCCGCATCGAAGATCCGGAAAGACTGGCTCGGGTCTGAGCACCGGCGCGACGCCCGCCCCACGTTCGTTCGCGGGACATGCCGGGTGGAACAGGCGCTCCTGAACTGATATAACTCAGTGCGTTGCGGTACGCGACCTTGCGTGGCCGCCCGGAGGAGCGATGGGTCTATCGAGCGGCGAGTCTTCCTGCTTCACCAGTGCTGCGTCCGGGTCGGACGTGTCCGTCGAGGATCGCTATTTCATGTTGGTCGAAGCGGTACAGGACTACGCGATCTTCATGCTCGACCCCGCCGGCCGCGTAACCAGCTGGAATCCCGGCGCACAGCGCATCAAGGGCTACACGCCCGAAGAAATCATCGGCCAGCATTTCTCGAAGTTCTATACCCCGGAAGACATCGCGGCCGGCAAGCCCGCGCGCGAACTGGAAACCGCCGCAGCCGTAGGCCGCGCCGAGGACGAAGGGTGGCGTGTGCGTCGCGACGGCTCGCGTTTCTGGGCTAATGCGGTCGTTTCCGCCGTGCACGATGCGTCCGGCGCGCTGCTCGGCTTCGCCAAGGTCACCCGCGACCTGACCGAGCGCATGCGTCTCGCGGAACTCGAGCGCGCGAGTCAGGTATCCACGCACACGCACATCGCCCGTGAAAACGAGCAGAAACGTATTGCGCGCGAACTGCACGACGATCTCGGCCAACGGCTGACGGCGCTAAAAATGAGCGTGGCGCTGCTCGAAGCGAAGCTGAACAAGCAAGCCGACACCGAGCCGCTTGCGGCGCAAACGCGCGAGCTGCAACAGCAGATCGACTGGATGGCCGCTTCGCTGCGGCGCATCGCCGCCGATCTGCGCCCCCCGCTGCTCGACGACCTCGGACTCGCCGCCGCGCTCGACTGGCTGGCCGAAGACTTCACGAAACGCTACAACGTGCGCTCCAGCGTGCATCTCGAACCCGCCGAGCCGGTATGCGGCGAATTCGCGGCGACGGCGCTGTTTCGCATCGTTCAGGAGGCGTTGACGAACGTCGCGCGGCACGCCAAGGCGAGGCACGTACGCATCGACATGACCTGCGCGGGCCCGATCGTATCGCTCGATATCGACGATGACGGCGTGGGTGTCGCGCCGGATCATGCGCAGGGAACAACTTCATTCGGGCTGCTTGGCATTCGCGAACGTGTGCGGCAGTTGCGCGGCAACGTATCGTTCATCAGCTCGCCGGGCCATGGTTTCAGGATCTCGATCCAGATACCAGCCGACGCGCTCGTGTAGTGCCCCCACGCCGCCGCGCCCCGCTAACGCGGATTACTCCTCGGGCGCTTCCTCGCTGATCTGCTCTCGCATCAGCAACACCGGACAGGTCGAGAAACGCAGCACCCGCTCCGCCACGCTGCCGATCACGAGGCGCCGCACGCCGCGTCGCCCATGCGTGCCCAGCACGAGCAGATCGGCGTGGACGTCCTCGCCGTGGCGCAGCACGATCGTGGCGACGTCGTCGGACAGGCTCTCCGACTCGATCATCGCGGGCCGGCAACGCACATCGGCGGCGGCGCAGGCCTGCTCGGCCTGCTCGAGCACCGAGTGGCCGTCCTGGCGCAATGCTTCGACTAGCGCGAGCGGGTCGTAATAGCCGGCATAGGAAAAGATCGGCGTCTTGTCGACTACATAAACCGGATGCACGACGGCCTTCGTCAGCGCGGCGAGATTCACCGCTTCTTTCAGCGCGCGTTTCGAAAAGCTACTGCCGTCTAGCGCGACGAGGATATGTTGATACATGCCGATTCTCCACTGAGGTTGGATTTGTCAACGCGCGTGGCGCGCCCCTGCTACAGATAAAGGGGCCCGCCCGCACTGGCCGGATGCGGCGTGCCGCGCGTATGCCGCGACGGTGAGCCGCGTGCTGGTCGCGGTCGACGAGACGAAAGCGCGCATTCGCGGCGACGAACTGCCGGGCGACATGCGTGGCGAGCGCCAGTCCGGTGCCGCCCGCGGACGCGATCATCACGCGGTGGAAGGTGTTGCGCTCGGCAGCAGTGTTCATCGGCTTTCCTCGGATCGTCGCCGCGCCTCGGCCCGTGACGGGGCGCCCAACGGTGCGCGCTTACATAATGAACGCCGGCGCGGCGGGCGGCTTGATCTGCATCAAGCGACCATGGCTCGCGAACAGATCATGAGCGGACCGCGAGCACGGCCGCGCCGGTCAGCTTGCCGTGGCGCAGATCGTCGAGCGCGCGGTTCGCGTCGCGCAACGGGTAGGTGGTCGTCTCGATCGCGAGCCGGGTCTCCGCGGCGCTGCGCATGAACGCAAGCCCATCGTCGCGGGTCAGATTGGCGACCGATACGACGCGCCGCTCGCCCCACAGAAACGCGTACGGGAACGACGGAATGTCGCTCATATGAATCCCGCCGCACACCACCACGCCGCCCTTCGCGACCGCCTGCAGCGCCAGCGGCACCAGTGCGCCGACCGGCGCGAACAGCAGCGCGGCGTCGAGTTCGCTGGGCGGCGCCTCGTCGCTGCCGCCCGCCCATGTCGCGCCGAGGCGCAGCGCGAGTTGCTGGGCCGCGTGATCGCCGGGACGCGTGAACGCATAGACGGTGCGCTGCCGGTGACGCGCGACCTGCGCGACGAGATGCGCGGCCGCGCCGAAACCGTAGATGCCGATCCGTTCGGCGTCGCCCGCCATGCTCAACGTGCGATAGCCGATCAGACCCGCGCACAGCAGCGGCGCGGCCTCGACATCGCTGTAGTGCGGCGGCAGATGGAAGCAGTAGCGGCTATCGGCGACCGTGCGCTCGGCATAGCCGCCGTCGATCGTGTAGCCGGTGAAGCCAGCGTCGTCGCAGAGATTTTCGCGGGCGGACAGGCAGTAGCGGCAGTGGCCACAGGTATGGCCGACCCACGGCACGCCGACCCGTTCGCCCACCTTGAAACCGCTGACGCCCGCGCCCAATTCGGCCACCACGCCGACGATTTCGTGACCTGGAATCACCGGCCGCTTCGGATGCGCGAGTTCGCGATCGACCAGATGCAGGTCCGTGCGGCACACGCCGCAGGCATGAACGTCGATCAGAATCTCGCCGGCGCCGGGCCGCGGATCCGGCACTGCCCGCTCGGTCAGCGTCGCCGAGCTGCCGTCGAACACCATCGCTCGCATCGGGTTTCTCCTTCGGACGCTTCGGCGGCGGCACGCTGACGTGATGCAGATCGCGAGCTGCGCGCCGCTTTCATCAGATCAGCATAGGCGCGCCATTGTGTCGCGCGATCGGCTGCTGCCCTGAACCGTTTGATCGGGGTCAATAAGGGCCGTTTCGCCGCCCGTACACTGATCTTATTCCTGATAGGCGCAGGACGCGCACACGTTCGGGCAACGGGTACCTGGCCAATACGAACCAGTCATTTATATTGCGGAGACTTGCCATGCGTTTGACCGTTCATCTCGACACGTTCGATCGTGTCAACCCGATGGCCTTCGCCATTCTCTGGCTCGACAAGGACACGCGGCAATGGTCGCGCGAAGGTCATTTCGGGCTCGACTTGCCCGACTGGGGCGCGTTGCATGTGGGTTGCGGCAATACGCTCGTGTGCGCGCCGCATGGCACGACGCCGGTCTGCGCGCTCGAGGGGCTCGATCTCAACCAGCTCGACGGGCCGTTCGAAGGCGAGATCGGCCGCGTGCAGTGGTGCGCGGAGGGCGGCCGCAGCCTGATCAGCGGTCACTGGCGCGTGCAATGCATCGACGTCGAACAGACGGAACCGGAAACCAGCGTATTCGCAACCGACGAAAACGCGTGATTGGGCGCGTCGTAACCGCGGAGGCGGCGATCGCCACGACTGCCGTCGCTTGCGCTTGCCGCACGCGCTCGAGATCAGCGGCACCACCGCTCCGTACCGCCTTGGACGTTACGAAAAGAGGCCTGGAGCTGCGTCAGGTTGTGAACATCGAGTTTCGCGTAGATTTTTCGCACGTGGTCGATTACAGTGCTTTCGCGAATACCCATCAGTTGCGCAATGTCCCCATGCGAGCGTCGGAGCAACAGGTAAATGCAGAGTTGCCGCTGCCGTTCGCTCAAGCCAAGCTGAAATCCCCGCGTCTCGATTTCGAACGCGAGCGGAGGGAAATGCTCGGTGTAGATAGCGATACATGCGTGGTCCGCGCTCACTGCTGCGTGGTCGAAGCGATACGCTCTGAACGTAAATCGACCGGCGGCGTTGAACCGTTCCAGGACAGGTGGCGCTGCGGCGCAGCCTCGCCAGATTCCGTTGAAATTGGCAAGTAGCGGCGCCAGCCAACCCGGGAGCCGCGTGTGTTGCGCGTGGCTGACCGACTCTCCGCCTGCGAGCGCAAGCATCCGCATGCCGTCGTCGTTCTGCAACATGATCTTACCGGTGTCGTCGGCCACGATAACCGACGAACGGCCGTCTTCCGTGTGATCGGGATGCCGGCCTTTGGGCGACGTGAGCGCATGCCCGATATGTGCCGACAAAGGTCGAATGTCGGCGAGGTCCCGTTCGGAAAACGGCCGGCCGCCGGGCATTCTCTTGAGCGTCACGCTGCCCCACCCGCGCTTCCCATCGAAGGCCGTCAGTTCCAGGCTGTGCCGGATGTACATAGGGCGGTAGAGCTCGTTATACATCGTGCTGTTGAGCAACGCCCCATCGTGGCGTGCCGAGTTTTCGTATCCTCGTCCTCGCCGCATCGCAGTCGAAAAGCTAACCCCCATCGCATCAACCTGCATTTCCGTATTGTGCACTTCGGACATGTAGAGCGGCATCATTGCGTAGATGGCCTCGTTCTGGCTGTACATGTCGCTAAGCGCATACTGCGCGTCCGCGTAGAAGAACATGCCCCAGTCCGCGCCGACCAGCGTACGAAGCGTTTCGACGACGTGCGGAATGACGATGTGCGGATCAGATCCAAGCGAGCACAGCCGCCGGACGTGACCTGACAAAGCAGCGTGTTTTGAAGACATTTCTGTCTCCGGGGATCGTAGAAATCCGCTATGCCTGTGGTTGCTTCCTATACTGTCAGACGTTAGGCACGACTGTTACTCCCATTTGCGAGGGTATCGGTCCAGCGGAGATGTAAAGATGGGACGAGTCGATGACATTCATGCGGCGGTGCGGCTCGTCTATCAGGCGGCGCTCGATCCCGGGGAATGGCATACGGCGCTCGATTCGGTCGTGAACGCTATTGGTGCACATAAAGCGGTGCTCAACGAAGTGACCGGAGATGCCGCTGGTGTCGTCGCGTCGACCGGCATCGACCTCTATTCCGCGTCACGGCTGCACCGCGAGTTCGCGTCACGAATGCCGTACTGGATCAGCGCCATTCCGGCAGGAACGTCATTGCGTCAATCGTCAGCGATTTCGGATGCGGATTTCAGACGCTCGGATCTGTATAACGAGGCGGTTCGTCCGGCTGGCGGGTTCTACGGGATCGTCACGCCACTCGTGCGCACGCCTGTGCGTCAGGTCTATCTTTCGACCGGGCGCGAATTAGGCGCAGCGGATTTCGATAACGAAGATGTAGACGCCTTGAATGTCGTTGTGCCCCACCTTATCAACTCGCTTGAAGTGGGCAAGCGGCTCGTGCGCGCGGACGCGAACGTCAAGTCGGTATTTGATTTGCTCGATCGCGCGAGCGTCGGCGTCATTCTGTTCGACGCCGCGCTGTGCCCTGTGTTCGTGAATAGATGCGCCGAGGCGCTTGCATCGAGTGGCGACGGATTGGTGCTGTCGAAACGCACGGTGGCGGCGACGAGGCACGCGGAAACACTGTTGTTGCAGAAGGCGATGGCCAGCTCGGTTGGCTTGCATGACATAAAACGCAGCGGCCGCGAGAGTGCGATACAACGAGCCGCACCCACGCGCTGCTATCTTTCGCGCGATCCGCCGCGCCTGCCACTCGTCGTCAGAATCATGCCATTCGACCTGCACCAGCGGTCTGGCGCGTATGGAGATGCGGGCGAATCCAACACCATACGTGGCGCTCTGTTCCTGACGGAAGCCGATCGTGCGCCGAACGTCGATGCGGACGTACTCGTAGAAACGTTCCAACTCACCCGCCGCGAGGCGCAACTTGCGGTGTTACTGGCCAACGGCTACTGCCTCGAAGAGGCGGCGACGAAGCTCACGATCGGCTTAGGCACAGCGCGGGGATACCTGAAACAGATATTGGGCAAGACCTGCACACATAGGCAGGCCGAGCTCGTCGCGTTGATCCTGCGCAGTAGTCTGCAAGCTTTCGAATCTGCCGATGGCCGCTAAAGTCGCGGCGGCAAGGCCGTCTCCGCCAGACCGGCAAGCGGGCGTTTTTCACGCACGCGCTGACTCAGCATGCCGAGCACGAGTAGTGCTATCGGATAGAGGATCTTGTAGTTCGAATCCGCCATCAGGAAACCACAGGACAGAAATGCGAGCGGTGTCAGAAGCCATCGCTGTGCTCCGCGTTCGATCTTCCAGCAAGCGAAGATACATACCAGGTAGAGCACCAGAAAATTCTGGTTAGCAACGATCAATAGATCCGAGATCTGGATGTGAAATGCCGTCACCCCTGCCAGTACGGCCGCGAAGCTTGCCGCCACCAACAATACTGCGTTGCGAGGCGTTCCTTGCGCGTCCAGGCGCGCAAAGACTCCGGGCAGCAGGCGGTTCCTGCTGGCGGCATAGAAAAGACGACTGGCAGCGAAGACCCACGCATTGGCTGTCGCCTGGATAATCACGACTGTCACGAGCGCGAATGCAGACTGCCAGCGCAAGGGAACGAGCTGAGCAATGCCTTCTGCCGCGTTCACCGACGACTGGTTACTTGACGCACCGTTTACGGTGCCTGCCAGCAGAGAATACAACACCACTACGACGAGAAAGCTAGCCAGATAAACGAGCTTGATCGTTCGCTGCGGCTGCTGGAACTCCTCGAGACCGAACGAGACGTTCTCCCAGCCTATAAATGCCCAGAAAAGCAGAGCACTCACTCTCCAGACTTGCGATGGCTTGACGCCTGTCCAGTCGGGACGCGTCCACAACAGCATACCGGTGCGCAGGTCGGCGTGCCTCGTCACGCAAAGGGCGAGCACGGCAGCGACGATCAATGCGAGCGAGAGCTTATTGACGAGCGCAGCCTTGCGAATGCCGACGAGGTTGAACGTAACGGCAACCAGCAAGATCGAGATGCAGATCGGGACATGAGCACTCTTGCCGAGGCCAAAGGCAACTAGCGCATAGCTTGCCCCGATCATCGATTGGGCCGGCACGGTAAGCGGGAACGTGCCGCAGAGAACGGCCGTGACGGCAGATTCGGCGCGCCGCCCGAGCGCGGCTTCGGCGTAACGCGAAATGCCAGCGGCGGAGGCGTAGCGCGTGCCAAGGATTGCAAACACCCAAAGCAGCGGAAGGCAGGCGATCGCGCAGGCCAACCATCCGAATGCCGCGATTTGCGGTGAGCCCAGCTGCAGCGCAAGGCCCGGAAGACCAAACACGCCGGAGCCCACGACCATCCCGACAGCCAGCGCCGTGCCGCCGAACAGCGAAATCTGCCGACGCAATTCTGGCACTTCTTTCTCCTTCGCTGTTTGCTGTGCTGTGACTCGATGCAAGTCCAGATCGATTGCGGCGACTAGCACGGTCGTATTCATGCTAGATGTCGCGCGAAGGCGAAACACCCCATGTACAGGGGGCATCTGCGAGTCGGCCGCGAGCGGACGGAGCGTCCGTTGGACGTACCGTCGCCACGCGCGAATCGGCTAGAAGCACAGCGGAAGGTTCTCTGAGACCAGCCGCCGCGTCAGGCTGTAGTCAATGGCAGCGCCACACGTGCCTCCGGAATGCATTGGAGGCGATGGGCAGTCTGGAGGGGGCTCGACACGTGCGGGTCAGCACAAGCGAGGCGGACGGTGCCGGCGTGGTCGTCACCGTGCGCGACTCCGGGCCGGGCTTCGGCCCGAACGGTCCGGAACACGCGTTCAACGCGTTCTATGCGACGAAGGCGACGAGTCTGGGCATGGGACTTTCCATCTGTCGTTCGATTATCGACGCCCATGGTGGCCGCTTGTGGGTGGGTGAATCCACGCCGCGCGGCGCGGCCGTTCAGTTCACGGTGCCCCCGCACGCGTCGCCAATGCTATGACGCGCCGCCGGATATTTTCGCGAGAACGCTCGCAACGATGCGATCGCACTGCGCCCCGCCGAATTCGAACGCATCGCGCTCGGCGAGATCGAGCGCCTGAGCAAGCGACTCGCGCAACATGCTGCGCGCGCGGAAATGCCGGCTCCGCACCGTCGCTTCAGGAATGCTCAGACACTGCGCGGTCTCCTCGACGCAGAGATGCGCGACGAACGCCGGCCGCACCTTCACGAGCAGCGCCTTCAGTTGCTCGTTCTTCGCGCTTGGAATGAGCGTCTTGTCGAGCGCGTCGATCACGTTTTCATGATAGGTGACCTCGTGATCGATATAGGCCTTATCGAAGCTGGCGCCCGAAAGTGTCTTCAGCTTGGCGATGTTCTGGTCGCCGCCCTGCTTGATGTTCTGACTCGTCGGATTGTCCTCGGGGGTCACGTTGAGCTTCTTCACGAGATCCGTCGCGGCCTTGTTGACGCCGGTGTGATCGGTGACCATCCGCTGCGCGAACGCCTTCACGTCCTTCGATTCCGTTCTGGTTTCCGCGAGCTTGCCCGCGTCGATATCGACCTGATTTGCAGTCACGACGATCGCGGCAATCTGCGGATCGCTCGGCCCGGTGCCTTGCGCACCAGACGCTATGCTCGCTAACGCGAGGGTCGCCGCCAGCACTGTGTGGATGATGAGTTTCATATGACATCTCCCCATATTCCATTGCGGATATGGGATTGGATGTCACGTCGGAGAAGCGCGTTCCGGATCGACCAGCAACGCGCCCGGAATGCGCGCGCCACATTGACGCGTGACGCCAGAAACTACCGCACACTACATCGCGATCACTTTGCCGGGGTTCAGGATATTGTGCGGATCGAGCGCAAGCTTGATCGCCTTCATCGCGGCGAGTTCGGCCGGCGAGCGCGACATGCCGAGCACGCTCAGCTTTTCCTCGCCGATCCCATGCTCGGCCGATACCGAGCCGCCCATTTCCCCAGTGAGTTCATAGACGACGCGCTTGACCTCATCGATGTCCTCGTCGGTCCAGCCCGGTTCCTGCGCCACCACGTGCAGATTGCCGTCGCCGAGATGCCCGTAGACGAGGATCGTCGCTTGCGGCCAGCGCGCGCGCAGCCGCTCGTCGCAACGCTGCGCCGCATCGCCCGCCTGCGCGACCGCGAAACTGATGTCGAACGAGATGCGTCCGGGGATCAGGCGCGGATATTCGGCCGGCGCGTCGCGAATCGCCCAGAACGCCGCGGCGTCGGCGTCCGATTGCGCGATCGCGGCGTCGGAGATCACGCCGGCGTCGAGCATGTCGGCGAGAAAGTCCTCGAACGCCGCCGCCTGCCGCTCCGGGTCCGCGCCGCAAGTCTCGAGCAAAACGTAGTAAGCGTGATCGCTGCCGAGCGGCACGCGCAGTTCGGGCAGGCGTTCCCGCACGAAGTCGCAATAGCTGGGCCACATGACCTCGAACGCGGACACGCCGGCCGGCAGCCGCTCCTGCGCGCGGCCGAGCAGCGTGGTCACCGCCTCGTAATCCGGCATGCCGCACCATGCGGTCGAGATTGCGCGCGGTTTGGCGCGCAGGCGCAGCACCGCGCGCGTGATGACGCCGAGCGTGCCTTCGCTGCCGGTCATCAGGTTGCGCAGGTCGTAGCCGGTATTGTTCTTGATCATCTTGCGCTCGCCGCCGATCACGCTGCCGTCGGCGAGCACCGCTTCGACGTCGAGCACCTGGTCGCGCATCATCCCGTAGCGGATCACGCGGTTGCCGCCCGCATTCGTTGCGATGTTGCCGCCAATCGTGCAACTGCCGCGCGCGCCAAGGTCGAGCGCGAACATGAAGCCGGCGTGATCGGCCGCTTCCTGCACCGCCTGCAGCGGCGTGCCCGCGAACACGGTGATGGTCGCGCTGACCGGATCGATGTCGATGACGCCGTTCATCCGCTCGACGCTCAGCGCAACCTCGCCGCCGAGCACGCAGGCGCCGCCCGCGTGCCCGGTCATGCCGCCTTGCGTGACGACCGGCTGGCGGAATTGATGACAGATCCTGAGCGCGGTGGCGACCTGTTCGGTCGTGCGCGGTCGGATCAACGCTATCGGATCGGTCGATGGCGTGCCGCTCCAGTCGGCGAACTGCCGCCCGCCAAATTCGGCCGGCAGACTCACGATGTCCGCGCCGAGCGTTTCGCGCAGCGCGGCGACAGCTTCGTTACCGCGGGTCGCGGCGTTCGGTTCTTGCTGCATCAGATATCTCCAGTTCGTCAGGCGGACAGAGCCGCTGCGCGCGCCTGCACCGTTTGGGTCTGCGTTTGCGAGTGCACGCGCGACAGCGGCGCCTGCTGCCCTGGCCAACGCAGATAACTACGGTCGAGCCCGGCGATATCGCAGCAACCGAGCAAGCCGAGCGCCCGGTCGATCTCGGTCTGCAGAATCTCAATAGCCCGCTCGGCGCCCGGCTGACCGCCCGCGCTCAGACCATAGGTGGTCGCGCGTCCGAGCAATACCGCATCGGCGCCCAGCGCGACCGCCTTCAGGATCTCGGAGCCGCGGCGAAATCCGCCGTCGAGCATCACGCACAGCTTACCCCCAACCTGCTCGACGACTTCGGGCAGCACGTCCATCGCCGATACCGCGCTGTCGAGCTGCCGCCCACCGTGGTTCGACAGCACGATGCCGTCGACGCCGGCCTCCAGCGCCTTCAGCGCATCCGGCGCACCCAGCACGCCTTTGACGATCAGCCGACGCGGCCACAGATCGCGCAGCCAGCGGATATCGTCCCACGACAACGACGGGTCGAGTTCCCGGCCCAGTGTGATCGTCGCGCCCTTCACGCTGTCCTGCCCCGGCGGCAGCAGGTCGCCGAGATTGGCGAAGCGCGGCATGCCGTTCGGCCACAGCACGTTGGCCATCCAGCCCGGATGGCGCAGCACGTCGAACTTGTTGCGCCAGTCGAGCTTCAGCGGCTCGATGTAGTTGCGCAGGTCCCATTCGCGTTTGCCGAACACCGCGCTGTCGGTCGTGACGACCAGCGCCTCGATGCCCGCGGCCTTCGCGCGCTGCGCCAGTTTCGCCAGAGATTCGCGCGTGCGGTACATATAGACCTGCATCCACACGCGACCGCCCGCGCGCCGCACGACGTCCTCCAGCGAGACCGTCGACACGTTGCTCAGCACGAACGGAATGCCGGCCGCTGCCGCCGCGCTGGCCAGCTTGACGTCGCCTTCGCGAAACATCAGGCCGCTATAGCCGGTCGGGCCGATCATGAACGGTGACGCGCTGCGCTCGCCGAACAGCGTCACGCTCTGATTGCGCTTTTCGACGTTCACCAGCGTGCGCGGCAGAAAAGCGATTTCGCGGAACACGTCGCGGTTGCGCCGCAGTGTCGCTTCGTCTTCGGCGCCGCCCTCCACATACTCGAAACAGAAATTCGGCAGACGCTTGCGGGCCATCGCGCGCAGATCATCGATGCTGTGCGCGCGCTTCACGTCGCGGCCTGAATAAAGGCGGCGTTCCAATTGCATCCTCCAGTGCGTGATTGACTCGTCTATTTGATTGTTGGTTGTGTCGCTGCGCAGCCGTTCAGGTCACCACGCCGACCTGCCACGGCACGAACTCGCTCTGCCCGTAGCCGTGCAGCTCGCTCTTGGTGCGCGTACCGGAAGCGCAGTCGAGCATCATGCGGAAGATCGCTTCGCCGAGTTCGTCGATGCTCGCGCTGCCGTCGATCACTCCGCCGCAATTGATATCGATGTCGTCCTGCTGGCGCTCCCACAACGCGGTGTTGGTCGCCAGCTTCAACGACGGCGACGGCGCACAGCCGTAAGCGGAGCCGCGCCCGGTCGTGAAGCAGATCAGGTTCGCGCCCGAGGCGACCTGTCCGGTCGCGGACACCGGGTCGTAGCCGGGCGAATCCATGAACACGAAGCCCTTCGCGGCGATCGGCTGCGCGTATTCGTAGACGTCGACCAGATTCGTCGTGCCGCCCTTCGCGACCGCGCCGAGCGATTTTTCGAGGATCGTCGTCAGACCGCCCACCTTGTTGCCCGCCGATGGATTGTTGTCCATCGCGCCGCCATTGCGCGCGCAATAGTCCTGCCACCATGCGATGCGCGCGAGCAGTTTGTCGCCGACCGCGGCGCTCACCGCGCGGCGCGTCAGCAGATGCTCGGCGCCATAGATTTCCGGCGTTTCCGACAGAATCGCGGTGCCGCCATGCCGCACGAGCCGATCGACCGCGGCGCCGAGCGCCGGATTCGCGGAGATGCCCGAGTAGCCGTCCGAGCCGCCGCATTGCAGACCGACGCATAGATGCGCAGCCGGTACCGGCACGCGCTGCACGCGGTTCGCGTCGGCGAGCATCTCGCGCACCATCGCGATACCGCGTTCGATCGTCTTGCGCGTGCCGCCGCTGTCCTGGATCGTGAAGCTGCGCAGCTTCGTCGAACTGGCGTCGAGGCCGCCCGCCGCGAGCACACCGTCGATCTGATTCGTCTCGCAGCCCAACCCGACGAACAGCACCGACGCGAAGTTCGGATGCACCGCATAACCGGCGAGCGTACGACGCAGGATCGCAATGCCCTCGCCTTGCATGTCGATGCCGCAGCCGAGCCCGTGCGTCAAGGCGATTACACCGTCGACGTTCGGATAGTCGGCGAGCGCGTCGGGACGCACGTCGCGCCGGAAATGATCGGCAATCGCGCGCGCAACCGTCGCCGAGCAGTTCACACTGGTCAGAATGCCGATGTAATTGCGCGTCGCGATGCGGCCGTCGTCGCGACGAATCCCCATGAAATGCGCGGGTTCAGCGACGTAGACGGTCGGCTGCGCATCGGCGCCGAACGCGTGCTCGCGCGCGAACTCGGACATGCCGAGATTGTGCGTATGAACATGCTGGCCGCGCGCGATCGCTTCACGCGCTACGCCGATGATCTGGTTGTAGCGCTTGACCGGCTCGCCCTGCGCGATGTCGCGCGTCGCGATCTTGTGTCCCGGTGGAATCAGCCCGGCGACGACCAGTTGTTCCGCGTCGATGCGCGTGCCCGGCAACAACTGCCGGGTCGCGATGATGACGTCGTCGGCGGGATGCAGGCGAATGATCGGGCACGCGCCGCTAGCTTGAGTCGACATGAAAAGCCTCGAAGACAGGGTTATCCGTAAGCGTTCGAACAGAATACGTCAGATCGTGGAGCCCACGCCCTTGGGCAGATCGCGGCTGTCCGATTCCAGCGACAGCGGCTCGATGCGTCCCACGATGAAAAGATAGCTGAACGCGCCAAGAAAGCAGAAGCCGCCCGCGACGACGAGCGGAATCGTGAACGAGCCTTTCGACATCGCCACCATCACGCCGGTGAACGTCGTGATCACGATCCCCGCCAGATTCGATGCGAAGTTCTGAATCCCGCCGATCGACGCGACATGACCCGGCGTCGGCGCGACGTCGCCTGGCAGCGACCAGATGCTCGCCGCGGCGAACGCGAGGCTGCCATAGGCGATGCCGAAGAACGCGAGCATCAGATACGTGTTCTCCGTGAACGCCGACAGCGTGATCACCGACGACAACAGCATGCCGCCGACCATGCAGGTCTTGCGCGCGGCCGTCAGGCTCCAACCTCGCCGGAACAGCGCGTCGGACACGAAGCCGCCGAACCAGCCGCCCGGAATCGCGATCAACGCCGGAATCATGCCGAGCGTGCCGAGCGATTTGAGCGAGAAGCCACGGGTCTCCACGAGGTAGCTCGGAAACCACGTAATGAAGAAATAGATCACGAAGTTCAGGCAGAAGAAGCCGAGCATCATGCCCCACAGCGTGCGGTGGCGAAACAGCGACGCCCATGTCACCTTCTCCGCGCTTACCTGAGCCGCGGGAGTAGCCTCGAGTGCGACGGCCATCTCGTCTTGCACAGGATTGCGATAGATCACGAACCAGCCGACGATCCAGACCGCGCCGAGCAAGCCGGTGAGGACAAAAGCCGCCTTCCAGCCGAGCGTGCTGATGATCAGCGCAACCACGGGAATCGACAGCGCGGAGCCGACCCGCGAGCCGCTATCGAAGATGCTCGTCGCGAGCGCACGTTCCTTGGGCTGGAACCATTGGCTCACGAGCTTCGTGCAGGACGGATACGCGCCCGCCTCGCCGACGCCGAGCAACAGGCGGCAGCCGAACATGCCCGCGACGCTGGTCGTGACCGCGGTGGCCGCGGTAAACACCGACCACCAGCCGACCGCGAGCGGCAGCGCGATGCGCGCGCCGACGCGATCGACGAACCAGCCGAACGGCATCTGCATGAACGCGTAGGTCCAGAAGAAGCCGCTCAGGATGAAGCCCATCTCGGCGGGGCCGATGCCGAGCGCCTTTTCGATTTGCGGCGCGGCGACCGCGAGATTCGCACGATCGATGTAGTTCACTGCGATCGCGAGAAAGCACAGAAAAATTACTACCCAACGCATCTTCTTCATGAAACCGTCTCCTCCTGGCCCAGGCTAAGCCTATGTTTGGATGAACCTTGCGACCTCGTGAGCCGCTGGTGTACTGCAGGGTCGACGACCCGATTTACTGCGGATTTGCGGCCCGCGCCTTTAGCCGCGTTGCACGCACGCGGCAAGCGCCGCGTTCAGACGCGGTTGCTCGACACGCACGCCGAGCTCGCGGGCGAGTTCGATCACCGGCTTGAAGCGCCGCTGTTTCTTTTGCTCATGATTGCGCGCGATGTCGGCGAGGCGATGATCGAGGAACGGGTTTTCGAACCGCTCGCGCACGTCGTCGAGATAGGCGCGCGCGTCGCTGCCCTGACCGAGCGCATCGAAGACCGGCAGTACCTCGTCGCGCCACAGCGATTCGAGATCGGCGCGCAACAGCGGATCGCGCATCGCGTGCAGCACGTTCTCGTCGGGATCGCGCGCGTCGGCCTGCCAGCGCTCGGCGAGCCACGTATGCCCGAGATTCAGCAGCAGCAGCTTCAGGCGTTCGTAGTGCAACAGATCGTCGGTGACGATCATCGCTTCGTGCTCGCACGGCAGCACCATGCCGGCACGCCGCTCGATCGCCCACAACGCGTAGGGTTCGGCAACCGCGCCAACCGGCCGGATCGGCTCCGACACGATGCGGTCCACCAGCGAATTGACCCAGATGCAGGTGTGCTCGATGTAGCGCAGGAACTCGGTCCCGCCGCCCCAGTCGCGCGCGATATCGGCGACGAGGCCACGCAGCGTGTCGCCGTTGCCCGATACGAGTTCGCATGGCAGCAGCGTCAGCGGCGCGGCGCCGGCTTTGAAGCGCGCGTGCAGCAGCACTACGAGCTTCGCCGCGAATCCGCGCGGCACGCTCTTGTCGTCGCGCAATAGCTCGGCGGTGTCGTCGGCGAAACACTCGTAGCCTCGGTCGCCGGTGTTCGAGATCACCACGCGCGCGTCGTGCGCGAAGCGCTCCACCACTGTTGGCCAATCGGTATTCGCGTTCAATGCCTCGCTGATCGCATGACATTGCGTGGTCGTATCGATCACCGCTTCGCGACGCAGACCGCGAATGCGCACCTCGTACAGCCGGTGCGCGCGCAACGCGTCGATGCGCGCGAGGCTCTCGGGATTGGCCGTCGTCTGCACGACGCTCACGTGCCCCAGCGCGCGGCCCGAGTCGAGCGCCGCCGATACGAACAGATCCGCGTGCGCCTGCAGAAAGCGACTCGTGCCGAATTGAAGAATCGGGTTGCGCATCGTCCGTTTTCCCCGCTCGCTCAACAGGCCACCAGCGCCTTGATGACGCCGGCATCCGGTTTCAGCAGCTTGGGGAATTCGCCCGGCAGATTGGCGAGCTCGACCACGTGGGTATTGAGCGCGGCCGTCGGAATCTTGCCGGCGCGCATCGCTTCGAGCACCGTTTCGAAGTCGGCGACGGTCGCGTTGCGGCTCGCGAGCAAGGTCGTCTCGCGCTTGTGGAACTCGGGATCGGCAAACGAAATGCGCTGGCTGACGATCGACACCAGCACGTACTTGCCGCCGTGCGCGACGAACTGCAGCCCGCGCTCCATCGCCTTCACGTTGCCGGTCGCGTCGAATACCACGTCGAAGAACTCGTTATCGGTCAGCGCGGCGAGTTGGGCGGCATCGGTCGCGGCGTCGGTGGTGTCGAGCAGCACCGTGTGATCGGCCTGCAATGCGCCGGCACAAACGGACAGGCGGTCCGCGCGGCCGTCGAGCACGCTGACCTCGGCGCCGCGCAGTTTCGCGAAGATCGTCACGGCCATGCCGATCGGCCCAGCCCCGACTACCAGCGCACGCTGCCCGGCTTGCACGTCGGCGCGCGCGACCGCGTGTGCGCCGATAGCCAGGAACTCGAGCATCGCGGCTTGGTCGAGCGTCACGCCGTCGGCCTTGAAGACGAACGCCTGCGGCACCGCGAGGTACTCGGTCATGCCGCCGTCGGTATGGACGCCGAGCACGCGGATGTTCACGCAGCAGTTGCCCTTGCCCGCGCGGCAGGCCACGCAGCGCCCGCACGACAGATACGGCATCACGTACACCTGGTCGCCGGCCGCGACGCGCGCGCCGGCCGGCGCCGCTTCGACGATGCCGGCAAGCTCGTGCCCCATCACGCGCGGATACGACAGATACGGCTGATTGCCGGTGAAGATATGGAAGTCGGTGCCGCAGATGCCGACTCGGCGGATGCGGATCAGCACATCGTCAGGGCCGGCGTTCGGCATCGCGCGTTCGGTGAGCGCGAGCTGGCCGGGTTGTTCGCAAATGACTGTCTTCATCGTCATGGAGGAATTGATCGGGTATCGGGAGCGGAGCGGCCCGCAGGGCTGCTCGCCTGGCGTCTACTTGGCGTCGATCTGGCCTTACCAATTTGCAAAAGTAACGGCACATGCGATACTGGTCAAGCCAATTTGCACGATGTTGGGGGAAACCCCGAACGCTGTCAGCGCGCAGCCGAGCGCGCGCGATTTGCGCGCCGGGCGCTTCGATCTACAATCGGCGCTCGCCTTATCGGGATTGCACAAGCTCCATTGCCGGGAAACGTTTCGTGAACACCAAACCTGCCGACACGCGCCGTCTGTACCTTCAGATCGCGGAAAAATTGCGCGATCTGATCGCTCAGCCGGAGTTCGCGCCGAACGGCCGCCTGCCGCCCGAGCGCGCGCTGGCGGAAACGCTCGGCGTATCGCGGCCGTCGGTGCGCGAGGCGCTGGTCGCGCTGGAACTGGAAGGCCTCGTCGAGATTCGCATGGGCTCGGGCGTCTATCTGTGCGCGACGCCGTCCGCGCCAAGTGATGCGTCGCTGTCGCAGGCCGAACTCGGCGATAGCCTGCTCGACATCCTCGGCGCGCGCTGCCTGATCGAAGGCTCGATCATTGCGAGCGTCGCACCGTTCTGCAAACCGAAAGACCTGAAGATGCTGCGCGCGATCTACAACGAGATGGAGCGCGAAGTGAAGGCGGGCAGAATTCCGGTCGCCGCCGATCGCGCGTTCCATCTGGCGATCGCGCAGATGTCCGGCAACGAAGTGCTGGTGCGCACCGTCAGCTCGCTATTCGATGCGCGACATAGTCCGCTGTCGGAAAAGCTGCGTGGCCACTTCGAAAACGAAACGACGTGGGGCGCCGTGCCCGAAGAACATCTGGTGATTCTGGAAGCGCTGGAAGCGCACGATCCGCTGCAGGCGCAGGCGGCGATGCAGCGCCACTTGAAGCTGTCGTTGGAGCGGGTGATCACGGGGGGACAGCGGACGACTTAGAAACGGTTTCATAAAGACTTCTGGGCACGCTTGAGCGTGTTCCAGCAGATCAAGGAACAACCGAGTCTGAGAAACGCCTCATGAACGGTTCGTCGTCAACGATTGGTTTTCCCATCTACTCAATCCGCTTGTTTGCGCCGCAATCGCAAACGTGCCGAGCGTCGACGCGGCTCGTATCAGCGCGCCGCCTCGGACCGTACGCTGCGCGATTTCACGCGCCAGTTCGCGAGCGCGCCGAGCGCCATCAGCACGCTGGTGCCGAGAAACACCGCGCGCATGCCGACGTGGCCGCCGACGAAACCGCCCAGCAGCGGACCGGCCACCTGCCCCGCGTACTGCGACGACACCGAGTAGCCGAGAATCGCGCCCGTCACGCTCGCCGGCACGTTGTGCCGGATCACGCTCGCGATGCACGGCAACAGGCCGCCGAGTGCAATGCCCATCAGGAAACGCAGCACGATCAACTGCCAGCTCGCGGTGACGAACGCCTGCGGCACGAGCAACACCGCCGAGACCGCGAGGCAGCCGACGATCACGTTCCAATGCCCGACGCGATCCGCGAACCTGCCGAGACGCGACGACGAGATCACGCTGCCGAGCGCCGCGCCCGACATGACGAAGCCCGCGACCATCGTCACGCTTTGAGGCTTCGTGAGATGGGCGACGTAGACGGTGATGATCGGTTCGATCGACATGTTCGCGACCATCAGCAGCAGGCCGGTGGCAAGCATCGCGATGGCCGCCCGCTTGTCGTCGACCCAGGCCCACGCGCCCTTCTTCGACGCGCTGTCCGCGCGCTTGCGGACCGGCTGCTCGCGAATCAGAAACGCGGTCGCGAGAAAGGCGACGAAGATCGCCGCGCCCGAGGCCCAGAAGGTCGCGCGGATGCCGATCAGCGGCGGCAGGAAGCCGCCGAGCAGCGGGCCGACCAGATTGCCCGCCATGATCCCCGACGACAGCACCCCGAGCGCCCAGCCCGAACGCGCCTTCGGCGTCTGCGTCGCGACGAGGATCATCGAGCCCGACGCATAGCCGCCGAGCAGCCCGGCGAGCAGCCGCAACGCGACCAGTTGCCAGGCCGAGTGCGCCATGCCGATCAGCGACATCGCGACCGCCATGCCGAGGCTCGAGCGGATCAGCATCAGCTTGCGGCCGTAGAGGTCCGCGAGCTTGCCCCACAGCGGCGCGACGAGCGCGGCGCTGAAAAACGTCGCGCCGAACGCGGCGCCGGACCACTGCACGATCGCCGCATGATCCTGCACGCCGAGTTGCTCGACGTAAAGCGGCAGGAACGGCAGCAGCACCGTCATCGCGACGATGGTCGTGAACGAGCCGAACACGCACACGCACAGGTTGCGCTGCCAATGCGCGGCGGCTTCATCGGCGGCCGGCGGGGCGGCCTTGGCCGCCGCCGTCGCCTGCGCCTGCGGCGGCACCGGTTCGGCCGTTGGTACGTCGAGCTTGCGATTCATCTTCGAGACTTTCCAGGTGACTAGGGGGCCGTTCGAGCTATCCGAAGCATGCTAACGGGCTGCGTCGCCGTCAGGCAGTCAACCCATCATCCTGGTATCGCTACTACCTCTTCCGACTAGTGGCCCGCGGGCGACGCGCTGTGCGACGTCTGCGGCGCGGCCGCCGCCGATGCCGCCGCATCCGACACCCCCGCCGCGCCGCCCGGCAGATCGGCCGGCTTCGTCGAACTCACCGCATCCGGATAGAGCTGCATCAGCACGCGCAGCACACCATTGGTCCAGCCAAAGCCGTCCTGTAGCGGATACTCGCCGCCGCCCGCCGACTTGTCGCTCGCGTCGACGTCGTACTTCTCGACCAGCTTGCCGGTGCGCTGGTAGTACGCGACGTTGGTGCGAATCCAGCGGGTCGCGATATCACGCGCTAGCTCCGGCTCGCTGTAGCGGCGCAGCCCGATCACCGCGAGGTACTGCAGCGGCGCCCAGCCGTTCGGTTCGTCCCACTGCTGTCCGGTATCGGTCCGCGTCGTCGCGAGACCGCCCGGGCGCAGCAGATCCCGCCGGATCGTCTGCGCCACTTCGCGCGCGTCGTTGCGTGTCGCGACGCCGGTGTAAAGCGGGTACACGGTCGCGGCAGTCAGCCGGTGCGTGAGCGTGCGGTGCACGAAGTCGTAGTCGGCGAAAGCGTGCAGTTGCGGGTCCCACAGCATCCGGCGGATCGCATCGGCTCGCACGCGGGCGCGTAGTTCGAGATTCTCCGCGTGGCCTGCGTCGCCGGTCACCCGGTAGGCTTTCGCGAGCGCGCGTTCGAGCTCCACCATCAGGCAGTTCAGGTCCACTGGCACGAGCGAGGTCACGTCGATGGTCGCGAGCGTCCTGCCGTCGGCGAACCAGCGCGAACTGAAATCCCAGCCGGTTTCGCCGCCCGCGCGCAGGTTGCGCCACAAATCCTGCGCGTCGCGTTGCGGTATCTGCTGCGCCGTCATCACATCCTCGCGGTACGACTCGTCGCGCGGCGCCGCGCGCTCGTCCCAGTAGCGATTGAGCAGCGTGCCGTCGGCGAGGCGCACCAGATGGCGCGCCGCGTTGCCGGGCGACAGATGATCGCTGCCCGCCATCCAGTACGCGTATTCACGGCGCAGCTCGGGCAGATAGCGGGCGTAGACCTGATCGCCCTCTTTGCGCGCGACGAGCTGCACCATCTGCGCGAAGAACGGCGGCTGCGAACGGCTCAGGTAATACGTGCGATTGCCGTTGGGGATATGGCCATAGCGGTCGATCAACGTCGAGAAGTTGTTCAGCTCGTCGTCGACGAGCGCGCGCTGGCCGCTCGCGTCGAGCCCCAGCAGAATGAAGTACGAGTCCCAGTAGTAGATCTCGTCGAAGCGGTCGCCCGGCACGATGTACGACGACGGTAGCGGCAACAGCGAAGCGTACGGGCTGGCGCTCGCATCCGGTTCGCGGCGCAGCACGCTCCACAGCGTATCGATGTGCGCGGTGACGCTTTCGTTCGGATCGGACACATAGCGCTTCGGCTCGCGAGCAGGCAGCGTGAAGCGCTGTTCGACGAATTGCTTCAGGTCGAAGCGCGGCTGAGCGCGCTGGCTGTCGTAGTCGGCGATGACTTGCGGAGGCGGCTCGTTTGGCGACATGTCGGCGAACGTCTTGCTGTCCGGGTACAGATGCGCTAGTTCGACGTCGCGATACAGCTCGCCATACAGCTCGGATGGCGGCGTCGGCACGACCGGCGACGGCTGCGCGTGATCCGTGTTGCCAACGCGCCCGGCCGCGGCGCTGCTCCCGGCATTCGCAGCGCCAGCCGATGCGGGCAGCGTAAGGACCGGCACGGCCGGCTGGGTCGGCGCGACCGTCGGCGCGGATTGCGCGGTGACGCTGCTGCTTGCGGCGAGCGCCAGCGCGGTGGCCACGGAGGCTAGAACGCAGCGGTACGGCCGCTCGCGGGAAGACCAAACGGGAAGATCGGAACGAAATGGCATCGGCGGACCCGTTGAGGACGACGCGGTGACGTCGACGTAGGCGGCCCGCCGCGCGTGCCGATCCTATGCTGCACGCTACCGCGGGGCTTCGAGAGGGTCTCGCTAGCAAATGCGGGGCCCGCTTCGCAAAACGATGTCGCGCGCAAGCGCTCTTTACCGAGTGCTAACCAGGTCCTTACCGAACTGCGCTCGAAGCATGAGCCTTCATCGGGCCGCGCGGTCCGGCGCCGGCTTGCGGCCCGCTCATTCTAGGCGGAAACCGCCGTTAGCCTCCGGTCGCGAATCCTAATGACGCCGCCTTCGCGCGAAGATTCGCGAAGCGGTCCGCCGTCGGGTTGATCGCCCGCTTTTGCGACTGATCGACCGCCGATAGGGAACTCGACGGCGAAGGCACGACCGCCCCCAGGCAGGTTCCGCCGAACGGCCCCTGGACGACCGTGAACGCGGGAGCGTCGGTGCGGGGCGCGCCGTTGAAATCGAGCGCGTAAGCGAGATTGAAGGTCGCCCGATCGCCGCCGCGCACGCCGAGCGGCTGCAAGCCGAAGCGCCATTGCAATAGCGCGTGAATCGAGCTGGGGTCGAACGGATAGCGCGTGATCGAACCCGCGCGCACGCGGGGGCCCAGCAGCGCGAGCGGCACGCGAAAGCCGAGCTTGCCGTCGTTGCCGAGCGTGAGCTCGTTGTTGCTGATCGGCCTGGTGGGCGGCACCACGTGCTCGAGAAACCCGCCCCATTCGTCGTAGACGACGATCATCAGCGTGCGGCTCCACGTCGGGCTCGTGCGCAGCGCCTCGTAGACCTGCGCGAGAAACGCCTCGCCGTCGCGGATGTCGGCATGTGGATGATCGTCGGAGGAAACGCCTTCCGGCTCGCCCGTAAATGACGGATCGACCATGCAGAATGGCGGCAGCGTCCCCGCCGCGGCATTCACGAGGAAATCCGCAAACGGGCGCGAAATGCCGACATACCGTGTGCCATAAAGCGCCGTGATCGGCACGTCGTGGTAGTAGTAGCGAGCGTCGACATCGGCGTCGCTCAGCTTGTCCCAGATCGTCGCGAGCGACGACGTGTCGGCGCTGTCGTCGAGCCGGTCCGTTGCGCCGCTGTGCAGATAGAGGCGATTGGGAAACGTGCTGGTGAGGATGCCGCTGAAGTAAAAGTCGCCGATCGTGTAACTGCTGGCCACGGCGTTGAAAAATTGCAGGTCGGCCTGCGTGTAGAAGCCGATAGGCAGCAGGTCGCCCCGGCTCAGGCTCGTGCCCGGCGTGAGCAGCCAGCCATTCATCGCACCCGATGCCAGTTGCGTGCGTGCCCCCGAAAAGCTGTGATTGGGGTCCAGGAAGGCGCACGCCTGATAGCCGTACGCGGCATTCGCCGCGAGCGAAAACGGCGTTTGCGTCGCGCCGAACGCGTCCTTGAATTGCCGGTTCGCGGGCATGCCCTCGGCGCCCGGCACCCAGCCGAGGAAATGGTCGAACGAACGATTTTCCATCGTGACCAGCACGATGAAGTCGATGCCCGAGCTGGCCGGCGCGGGCAACGCCGGGCGCGGCAGGCTATAGCGGTCGGCCGCGTTGGGCGCCGGAATGTCGGTAATCGAGGGCGCGGGGTCGCCGCCTCCTCCGCGCGTTAAGTCGTCTCCGCCCGATCCGCCACCGCAACCCGATAGCGCAACGCTGCCGGCCACCGCGGCTACGCCAGCAAGAAAGCGGCGGCGGTCGTGTGCATGAGTCTTGTGAGTCTCGTCGCCCATCACACGCCTCCTGATTGGCTGCGGCGCGGGCATTCGTCCATGCCTGCCTGCCGCGAAGCAACACGCGCGCGCCGATTGGAGCGGCGGTTGGCCGTTGGCAGCAAGTTTCGAACCCGAGGGATTGGCGGGCCGTTGCGAAGTGGCGATGTCCAACGAATGACTTCAAAGGCAGATGAGGCCTTGTCCGCCTAGATCTCCACGCGCGCGCCGACTTCGATCACCCGATTGGCCGGCAATTTGAAGAAAGCCGCGATATTGCCCACGTTGTGCAGCATCACCGCGAACAGCCGCTCGCGCCATAGCGCCATGCCGTGGACGCGTTTGGGCACGACAGCCGCGCGGCTCAGGAACCAGGATGTGTCGTCCAGGTTGAACGTGAGTTCCGGCGACTTGTAGGCGGCCAGCGTGCGCGGCAAGTCCACTTCGTCCTTGAAGCCGTAATTCACCGTTGCGTGCCAGCAACCCGCGCACAGCGGCCTGATCTGCACGCGCTCGCTGTCGGCCACCCTCGGCACGCTTTTCGTGATTACGCTCAGGAAGACCGTGCGCTCATGCAGCACACGGTTGTGCCGCAGGTTGTTGACGAGCGCGTGCGGCACCGCTTCGGCGTCCGGCGTCAGGAAGATCGCCGTGCCGCCCACACGCGTCGGCGAACTTTCGAGCAGCGCGGTGAGGTACTGTTTGAGCGGCGTCTTTCCCGCCCGCGCGCGCGCTTCGGCCAGCATCATCTCCCAGCCGCGTCCCCACGTCGCCATGATCGTGAACATGATCGCGCCGACCACGAGCGGGAACCAGCCGCCATCGACGATCTTGAGCAGATTCGCCGAGAAGAACAGTGCGTCGATCACGAAGAAGAACGAGGTGGAGAGCACGCACAGCAGCCAGTTGTAGCGCCACGCGTAACGCACGACGAAGAACGTCAGGAACGTGGTGATCAGCATCGTACCGGTCACGGCGATGCCATACGCGGCCCCGAGCGCCGTGGACGAGCGGAAGCCCAACACCGCCGCGACCACGGCGATCAGCAGAATCCAGTTGATGCCGGGCACGTAGATTTGCCCGATCTCGCGCTCCGACGTATGTACGATGTTCATGCGCGGCAGGAAGGAAAGCTGCATGGCCTGCATCGTCATCGAATAGGTACCCGAAATAACGGCTTGCGACGCGATCACGGTGGCGATCGTCGCCAGCACGATCATCGGCACGATGGCCCACTGCGGGAACAGTCGGTAGAACGGGTTTTGCACCGCGCCCGGGTTCGCCAGCAGCAGCGCGCCCTGGCCCAGATAGTTCAGCGCGAGCGCGGGAAAAACGACGCCGAACCACGTAACACGGATGGGCCGCTTACCGAAATGGCCCATGTCGGCGTAGAGCGCCTCGGCGCCCGTCAGCGACAGCACCACCGCGCCGAGCGCGACGAACGCCAGCCAGCGGTGATGCATGACCAGGCGGAAACCTTCCAGCGGATTGAGCGCGTACAGCACGACCGGCGTGGCTATGATGTTCGCGACGCCCGCCGCGCCGATCACGACGAACCAGAGCACCATCACTGGCCCGAACACGGCGCCGATGCCGCCCGTGCCGTGCTTTTGCGTGACGAACAGGACGATCAGCGCGGCGAGTGTCACCGGAACCACATAGGTCTTGAGCCCGGGCTCGACGACTTCGAGCCCTTCCACGGCGCTCAGCACGGATATGGCCGGCGTGATCACGCTATCGCCGAAGAACAGCGCCGCGCCCATCACCCCCACCACGAGGAGCCCGCGACGCAAGCGCGGCCGCGACGCGACCGACGACGCCGCGAGCGCGAGCAACGCCATGATCCCGCCTTCGCCGTGATTATTCGCCCGCAGGATCAGGACGACGTACTTCAGCGAAACGACGATCATCAGCGACCAGAAAATCAGCGAAACGATGCCGACGATATTGAAAGCATTGAGCGTGAGACCGTTGGCGGGATCGAACACGGTGGCGAGCGTATAGAGCGGGCTCGTGCCGATGTCGCCATAGACCACGCCGAGCGCGGCCAGCGCGAGCGCTGGAAGAGCCGGTGAGGCGTCGCCGTGGCCTTCCTTCCCCGACGCGGCGGTTGCGGAATGTGCCATGTCTCCCTCCTCCTACGAATCGCGCGTGAGCCGTGATGGCCGAGCCGCGGGTTCGCTTCGATTCTTTCGTTTCGTTGACGTGAATTCGTCTTGGTCGTGCGCACTGGATCGTGCCAGTGCGCTAGAGAAGTATAGAAATTTCCGGCGAAAATGCGCTTTGCGCAGCAGTCACGCATCTGGCCGACGCCGTCGCTCCGTCCACTGTCAGCTCAACGTCAGGTAGAACGGCGCAAGTGTCAGCAGACCGCCTCGTCCGTCCGCCTCGAAGGTGCCGTGCCGGCGTGCTCTCCGAGTTCCATGATTTCCACGAGCCGCTGCTGGTAGTGCTCCGGCAAATACTCCGCGAGTGAATAGCTTCTGCCCTTGTCCGCCAGATGTATCGCGAGTCGATCCAGTGCCAGTTCGAGGCTCTGAGGCTCCGACCGAAATTTGATCTTGTTGCCCACCGCGTCAGCGGTCGTCGCCATGCTGCCGCCGTCGTGGACGAGGGCAGGCAAGCCGAGCATGGCTGCCTCGATAATGACGAGCGGCGCATTCTCGGCTCCCAACGATGGCACGACGACCGCGTCGGCAAATCGCCGCATCCGCGCAAACAATTCCTCTTGCGGCAGTCTGCCGAAAAAAACCAGTTTGCCGCGCTCGATCAGCGACGCGAAGCGCTGCTCCATCGCACGACGATCCGGACCGTCCCCGTAGACTCCTAATACGTCAATACGATGAAAGTTCACGCTCTCTGCGAGTTCGATAAATTCCGCGAGTCCCTTTTCCTGTGAAATCCTGCCGACAAAGGCAAGCCTGAATCTCTGCTTGCCAGCAACACGCGAAGGCTGAAACGCGACCGGTACTGAAGAGGGATTAAAAAACGACTCTCGTATTCGTGATGCCACTGCGATGCAGCGCTTCTTCCATGAAGGCGCTTGGACAAACGATCGTCTCGAAGATCCGCGTGGCAGGGAATGCCTCGCGTACTGCGTGCCAGTAACACTTCGTCATCAAGTCGTGCAGAAGACCTTTCGTCGTCGACCGACGGGTCAACGCCGCACGCAGATTGCTGATAAACAACTTCCGCTCCGCCCATCGACGCATAATCGTTTATTACCAATACCCTGCAGCGCTTCATGTTCAGGCCCGCTGTTGGTGCACATCTCACGACACCGAGTACATGCATGATGGTGGTTAATTCGTCGGGAATTTTATGAAGTCATTTTCGACGACTGTGTGTGAGAGCGCACCAAGCAAGTAACCGTTCTTTTACTGCGTCTTACAGGCCGGGGGGATTAGAAGTGCTATTACGCCGCGAAAGCTGCGGATGAAAAATTGATCGGAGATATCTATTGCGGTATCGACGGTACCTGGGTTGCGTGGCCGCGGTTTCCTGACCCGCATCGACGACACAACGGCGGCCACCCTCAGCCAGGGTTTCCCCTCCTTCAGCACATCAAAACTTGTCCTACTATCAAGCAGTTAAAACTAACTAACTCATCAGTTAGTCCGGTGTCCATGCCGCAAGTCGCCCGTTCCAGAATGGGTCGTCGTCCTCATCCGCAGGACTTCGACGCACGCGAACATCTGCTCGATGTCGCGGTGGCGCTGTTCGCCGAGCGCGGGATCGCCAACACGACGGTGGCGCAAATCGCGGCGGCGAGCGGCGTGACGTCCGCGATGGTGCACTACTGGTTCCAGACCCGCGAAAAGCTACTCGACGCGTTGTTCGAGGAAAAGCTGGTCGCCGCGTTCGGCGCCATCTGGGACCCGGTCGATGCCGAACGCGACGATCCGCTCGCGCTGACGCAAGGCATCGTCAAACGCATGTTCGACGTCACCGAGGCCATGCCGTGGCTGCCTTCGCTATGGCTGCGCGAAATCATCAACGAAGGCGGCCTGCTGCGCGAGCGCGCGTTTGCGCATATCCCCGTGCAAAAGGTCGCCGCGTTCGGTCAGAACATCGCACGCGGTTGCGCGTCGGGTCAGTTGAATGCGCAGCTCGAACCGTTGCTGCTGTTCAACTCGGTGCTCGCGCTCGTGATGCTGCCGCAGGCAACCGCCAGGATCTGGCAGCGCCTGAATCCGCGCAGCTCGTTCGATCGCGCGACGCTCGAACGCCACGTCGTCGCACTGCTCACGCAGGGCATGAGCGCAACCACGGCGGTCAAGACCAGCGCCAGGGCAAGGAGCCGGGCGACGTCCACCGCACGCCGAGCGATAGGAAAGCCGTCATGATTCCGTCCGCCCGCTCATCCACACGTGTCGCGTTGCTTGCGCTGTGCATCGCGTGCGGGAGCTGTTCGCAACAACCGGCGAACACATGGCAAGGCTATGTGGAAGGCGAGTTCCTGTACCTCGCGTCTTCGCAGGCGGGCCAGTTGACCGAGCTCGCGGTCTCGCGCGGGCAGACCGTCGCGCAGAACACGCCGCTGTTCGCGCTCGAAGCGCAGAACGAAACCGACGCCGTGGCGCAGGCCAACGAGCAATTGCGCTCGGCCCGCGCCCAGCTCGCCGACCTCGGAACCGGCAAGCGTCCGCCGGAAGTCAACGTGACGCGCGCGCAACTCGTGCAGGCCGAAGCCGATGCGGCGCGCGCCGCGACCCAGTTCCGCCGCGACCAACAGCAATTCGACGCCGGCGGCATCGCGCAAAGCCAGCTCGACGACTCGCGCGCGAGCGCGCTGTCGAGCGCCGCGCACGTGCGCGAGTTGCAAAGTCAGCTCGCCGTCGCGCGTCTGCCGGGACGGATCGAGCAGATCCGCGCACAGCAGGCGCAAGTCGACGCCGCGCAGGCCCAACTCGGCCAGGCCCAATGGAAGCTCGATCAGAAAAGCGTGCACGCGCCGCACGCGGGCCTCGTGTTCGACACGATGTTTCGCAGCGGCGAATGGGTGCCGGCGGGCAGCCCCGTCGTGCGCATGTTGCCGCCGGAAAACGTCAAGGTGCGCTTCTTCGTGCCGCAGGGAGTGGTCGGTTCGCTCGCGCCGGGCCGTCGCGTATCGATTCATTGCGACGGGTGCGCCGCCGATGTGCCGGCCGTGCTCAGCTTCATCTCGGACCAGGCGGAGTACACGCCGCCAGTGATTTTCAGCAACGAAAGCCGCGCGAAGCTCGTGTTCATGGTCGAAGCCAGACCGCAAACCGCCGATGCGCCGAAGCTGCGGCCCGGCCAGCCCGTCACGGTCACGCTGCAATGAGTGCGCCCGCGCCGCCCCCCGCCAACGCCAGCGACCCCGTGTACGCGATCGATGTGCACGGGCTGAACAAGCATTTCGGCACCAAGCACGTGGTCAATGACGTGACGATGCAGGTGCAGCGCGGCGAGATCTTCGGCTTTCTCGGCCCGAACGGCAGCGGCAAGACTACCTGCATCCGCATGATGTGCGGACTGCTGACGCCGGACTCCGGCAGCGGCACCTGTCTCGGCTACGACATCGTGCGGGACAGCGCGCAGATCAAACGCCGCACCGGCTACATGACGCAGCGCTTCTCCTATTGGGAAGATCTGTCGATCCGCGAAAACCTCGACTTCGTCGCGCGCATCTACGAGATGAAGAACCGCCGCGAGGCGGTGGATCGCGCGCTCGAACAGCTTGGCCTGCAAAGCCGTGAGAAGCAGTTGGCCGGCGCACTATCGGGCGGATGGAAGCAGCGTCTCGCGCTGGCCGCGTGCATGCTCCATGAACCGGAACTGCTGCTGCTCGACGAGCCGACCGCCGGTGTCGATCCGAGCGCGCGCCGCGACTTCTGGGAAGAGCTGCACCGCCTCGCGGCGCGCGGCATCTCGGTACTCGTCAGCACGCACTATATGGACGAAGCGGAACGCTGCCACAAGCTCGCCTATATCGCGTACGGCAAGCTGCTCGCGCAGGGTACGTCCAAACAGGTGATCGACTCGCAAGGGCTCGTGACGTGGGCCGTGTACGGCCAGAATCTCGTCGAGCTCGGCGACCGGCTGCGCAGCTCGCCCGGCGTCGAGCAGACGGTCGCTTTCGGTTCGTCGCTGCACGTGAGCGGGCCCGACACGCCCGAACTCCACGCGAGCATCGACCAGTTGGAACGCTCGAACTCCACGCTACGAATCGAAAGACAGGAAACCGGCCTCGAGGACGTGTTCATCTTCATGATGAACCGCTCGACCGACAACTATGCAACGCCTTCCGCGGGCAAAGCATCGTGAATTCCGCGCGCCGACTTCCGCGCTTTTCGCTGATGCGTTGGTGGAGCATCGTGCGCAAGGAGTTTTTGCAGCTGAAGCGCGACCGCATCACGTTTGCGATGATGATCGTGCTGCCGATCATGCAGATGGCGCTGTTCGGCTTCGCGATCAATACCGACCCGAAGCATCTGCCGACCGCCGTCATCGCCGCCGATCACAGCGAGTTCACGCGCAGCTTCCTGATGGCGATGCGCAACTCCGATTACTTCGACATCGTCTCGACGCTGCCCGATGAAGAGTCCGGCCGCCGCGCGCTCGCGCAAGGCAAGGTGCTGTTCGTGCTGAATATTCCGGTCGGGTTCACCCGCGAGCTGGCCAAAGGCGCGCGGCCCTCGCTGCTCGTCGAAGCCGACGCGACGGACCCGATGGCGGTGGGCACCGCGCTCGGCGCATTGCCGTCGATCACGCAGTCGGTACTGCAGAAGGACCTCACGGGTCCGCTGTCGCCGCTCGCGGTCGGCCCCACCGCTTTCGATGTCCAATTGCACCGGCTCTACAACCCCGAAAGCATCACCCAGTACAACGTGGTGCCGGGCCTGATGGGCGTGATCCTGACGATGACGATGGTGATGATGACGGGCCTCGCGATCACGCGCGAACGCGAGCGCGGCACGATGGAAAATCTGCTGGCTACGCCCGTCCTGCCGCTCGAAGTGATGACCGGCAAGATCGTGCCTTATGTGGCGATCGGTCTGGTGCAGGTCAGCATCATTCTCGCGGCCGCTCGCTTCGTGTTCAACGTGCCGTTCGAAGGTGGTCTGATCGCGCTGTATCTGTCCGCGCTATTGTTCGTCGCGGCCAATCTGACGATCGGCATTACGTTGTCGTCACTCGCGCAGAATCAGTTGCAGGCCATGCAGCTGACGATGTTCTATTTTCTGCCCAACATCCTGCTGTCGGGGTTCATGTTCCCGTTCGCGGGCATGCCGAAGTGGGCGCAGTACATCGGCAACCTGTTGCCGCTCACCTACTTCAACCGGCTCGTGCGCGGCATCCTGCTAAAAGGCGTCGGGTGGGCCGACATGTGGCCGCATGTGTGGCCGCTGCTGATCTTTCTGTTCGTCGTGATGGGCGTTGCCGTGAAGTTCTATCGACGCACGCTCGATTGAGGAAGGCCTGCAATGCGTTCCGCCCCTCGCTTTCGTGACGTGGTTTTTCATCGCGCGGCTTGTTTATCCGTCACGCGTCGGCTCGCCGCCTGCGGCGCAAGCGCGGCATTGTGCGCGTGCACCGTCGGCCCCGATTTCCATCGGCCCGATGTGACCGGCGTGTCGAGCTATACCGCCGCGCCGCTTGCGGCAAGCACGGTCGCCGCCGATGGTCCCGGCGGCGCCGCGCAACACTTCGTGCCGACCGAGGTGCCCGGCGACGGCTGGTGGCGCGCGTTCGGCTCGCCGGCGCTGAACGCGCTGGTGCAGCAGGCGCTCGACGACAGCCTGACCCTCGCGCAAGCCCGCGCGAAACTCGACGAAGCGCAGCAGGACTACCGCGCGCAGGCGGGCGGCACGCTGTGGCCGCAGGTCGATGCGAACCTGTCGACTACGCGCGAGAGGATCGATCCCGAAGCGCTGGGCTTCGGCCAGCTGACGCAAGGCCGCGCGTTTGCGCCGTTCACGCTGTACAGCGCGCAAGTCACCGTGTCGTACACGCTCGATCTGTTCGGCGCGGATCGCCGCGCGCTCGAAGCGGTGGCCGCGCAGGTCGACTATCAGCAATACGAGCTGGAAGCCGCGCGTTTGACGGTCGCGGGCAATGTGGTGACGGCGGCGATCCGGCGCGCGTCGCTCGCGCGACAGATCGCACTCACAGAAGCGCTGCTCGCGAATCAGATGCAGCAACTCGATATCGCCGAACACCGCTATCACGCGGGCGGCATCTCCGAGGTCGATCTGCTGAGTCAGCGCACGCTCGTGCAGCAGACCCGCGCGACGTTACCGCCGTTGCGCACGCAGCTTGCACAGACCGATCATCAGCTCGCGATCTATCTGGGACGCGCGCCAGCGGAATTGGCCACCACGCACGACCTTGCCGCGCTCGACCTCGATACGCTCGTGCTGCCCGCCGACCTGCCGCTGACCTTGCCGTCGACGCTCGCGCAGCAGCGGCCCGACATTCGCGCGTCCGAGGCGTTGTTGCATCAGGCGAGCGCGAACCTCGGCGTCGCGACCGCGAACCTGTATCCGCGTATAACGCTGTCAGGCAGCGCGGCGACCGAACGCGTCAACGTGTCCGATCTGCTGACGGGTTTCAACGTGTGGAATTTCGGCGCGGGTCTCACGCAGCCGCTGTTTCATGGCGGTGAACTGCTGGCGCGCAAGCATTCGTCCGAGGCGGCCTACCAGGCGGCGCTCGCCGTGTACAAGCAAACCGTGCTGGAGGGACTGCAACAGGTCGCCGACGCGCTGCGCGCGCTCGATCAGGATGCGATTGCGTTGCAGGCGCTCGATGCCGCGCAGCGCAGCGCGCAGCACAGCGCCGGTATTGCGAGTCAGCGTTATGCGGCGGGCGGCATCAGCCAATTGACGCTGCTCGATACGCAGCGCCAGCAATTGCAGACCGGACTCGATCGCACCAAAGCCGCCGCGCAGCGTTATGCCGATACCGCCGCGCTGTTTGAGGCGCTCGGGGCGCGGCCTTGAGTTACCGCTTCGTCATTGGTTTGCCGACGTCTCGCGCCGCACCTTGTTCAGCACGAGGTAGGCGAACGAGCCGATCACGATGCCCCAGAACGCGGAGCCGAGCCCGAGGAAGGTCATACCGGATGCGGTCGCGAGAAACGTGATGACCGAGGCCTCGCGATGGTCTTCGTCCTGGATCGCGCCCATCACGTTCGACGTGATCGCACCGATCAACGCGAGGCCCGCCAGAATCGCGACGAATTCCTTCGGCAGCATCGTGAACAGCGCGACGATCGCACCGGCGAAGGTCCCACCGATCAGATAGAACACGCCGTTGGCGATGCCGGCGATATAGCGCTTGTCCGGGTCGTCGTGCGCGTCCTTGCCGGTGCACAGCGCCGCCGTGATCGCGGCGATCACGATCGTGATGCCGCCGAAAAACGCCACGCCGATCGACGCGATGCTAGTCGCTGTGATGATCGGCCGGGCCGGCGTGTGATAGCCGGACACGCGCAGAATCGCCATGCCCGGCAGGAACTGGCCGGTCAGACTGACGACGACGAGCGGCAGCGCAAGACTCAGCGTCGAGCTCAGCGTCCATTCGGGTTGGATGAAGATCGGCCGCGTGACTTGCAGCGGCAGCGCGCCGAGGTGCGCGGCGCCGAGCGCGATGGCGAGCACCGTGCCCGTCAGCAACACCAACACGATGCAATAGCGCGGCAGCACGCGCCTGAAGACGATGTACGCACCGATCATGCCGAACGCCAGCGCCGGCATCGACGCGGCCGCCTTGAACGCATGAGTGCCGAACTGCAGCAGAATGCCGGCCATCATCCCGCAGGCGATGCCCTTCGGAATGCTGCGCACCATGCGATCGAAATAACCCGATATGCCGATCAGCAGAATGATCACGGCCGCGCTCAGATACGCGCCCACCGCCTGATGCAGCGTCAACGCGGGGAACAGTCCGACCAGCAGCGCGGTGCCGGGCGCGGACCACGCGGTCACGACCGGCACCTTCAGCTTCCAGCTCGCGAAGATGCCGGAGACGGCCGGGCCGATCGAGATGCCCCATACCCACGACGCGACCATCTCGTTGGGCATGTGGGCCGCTTGCGCGGCCTGGAAGAAGATCACGAGCGGGCCCGCGTACGAGATCAGCACGGCCAGAAAGCCGGCCACGATGGCGGACACGGACCAGTCGGCCGCAATGGCGCGCGTGGTAGGCGCCTGGCTAGGGGTGGGATTCATCGTCGATGTGGGTCGTGGCGGCCCGCTGTTGGTGACACGCGCCGGGCGGCGCATGTCACCGCGAGTGACCGCGAATCACCGCATGTCACCATCCGGCAGCGGAGTCATTGCGGGCCGATAGTATGAAGGACAATCGCCGCGCGGCCTATCGGCGTCGTTCGGCCCGCCGCTTGCTAGCCCTGATCGCCGCCGCCGACCGGCAGCACGGTGCCGGTGATATACGACGCTTCGTCGGAAGCGAGGAACAGGATCGCGCCGACCTGTTCGTCGATCGTGCCGTAGCGATGCATCAGGCTCGACGCGATCGTCTGATTGACGATGCCCTGATACCACGTCGCTTCCTGCTCGCTTTGCGGTGCGGTATTGCGCGGCACGCGGCGCGGCGGCGCTTCGGTGCCGCCGGTCGCGACCGCGTTGATGCGGATGCCGTGTTCGGCATGCTCCAATGCGAGGCTCGCAGTCAGCGCATTGACGCCGCCTTTCGACGCCGCGTACGGCACGCGATAAATACTGCGCGTCGCAATCGACGACACGTTGACGATCGCGCCGCTCGCGCGCTCGAGCATCGCGGGCAACACCGCGTGGCAGCACCACAGCGTCGGGAACAGCGAACGCCGCACCTCGGCCTCGATCTGCTCCGCTTCATACTCCTCGTACGGCTTCGCCCAGATCGTGCCGCCGACATTGTTGACGAGCGCGTCGATGCGGCCGAACGTATCGATCGCGAAGGCCGTCATCGCAGTCGCGCCCGCATAGGTTTCGAGGTCGGCGATGAACGCGCGCGCGTCGCCGCCGGCGCGCGCAATCTCTTCGGCCACCTCGTGCACGATCGGCGAACGGTCCACCAGCACCACCGCCGCGCCCTCGCGCGCCGCGCGCAGCGCGACGCCGCGGCCGATGCCTTGGCCCGCGCCGGTCACGACGAGCACCTTGTCCTTGAAGCGATCGGTAAAGGTCGAGGTCATGCTACGTTGCTCGCCGAGAATTTTTCGTAGTAGAAGTTCGCGGGCTCGACGCTGCTGTCGCGCAGCCAGCCCTGCACCGCTTCGACCATCGCGACCGGGCCGCACAGGTAGACGTCGACGTCGCCGCTATTGAGCCATTCGCTGTCGACGTGCGCGGTCACGTAGCCTTTGCGCTCGTGGCTGCTCGCGGCATCGACGACACAGGTGCGGTAGCTGAAATTCGGCAGCGTGCGCTGCGCTTGTTCGAGCTGTTCGAGCGCGACCAGGTCGATGTCGTGGGTCACGCCGTACACGAGGCGCACCGGCTGCGTGTTGCCGCCCGCCTTTAGCACGTCGAGCATCGACAGGAACGGCGCGATGCCGGTGCCGCCCGCGAGGAACAGCACCGGGCGCTGCGGATCGCGCAGATAGAAGCTGCCATACGGACCCGTGAAGCCGATCCACTGACCCGGCTGCGCATCGCGGCTCAGGAAGCCGCTCATCTTGCCATCCGGCACGTTGCGCACGACGAACGCCGCGCGCGTCGCGCCCGGCGCCGAGCTGAACGAATACGACCGGCTCTCGCCGCTCGCGCCCGGAATCTCGACGTTCACGTATTGCCCCGCGAGAAAGCTCGGCGCGCTCGCGCCGTCGATATCGATCGAGAAATGGATCGTCGAATCCGACAGCCGTTCGACCGCCGCGAGCGTGCCTTCGAAACGCGACACCCCGGTCTTGCACGCCGCCGACGACGCCTGCACGCGAATCACCAGATCCGAGCGCGGCCGCGTCTGGCACGCGAGGATATAGCCCTTGCCCGCTTCTTCGGGGGTCAACGCATCTTCGACGTAGCTCTCCTCGGGCATGTCGTACGCGCCCGATTCGCACAGTCCGCGGCAGGTGCCGCACGCGCCTTCGCGGCAGTCGAGCGGAATGTTGATCTTCTGCCGGTACGCGGCATCCGACAGCGTTTCGTTCTCACGGCAGCTGATGAAGCGCGTGACGCCGTCTTCGAATTGAAGTGCAATAGTGTGTTCCATGACCTGTCTCCTGCAACCGCACCGGCTAGATGTGGTAGATGTCGATGACCTGATTGATGTAGTCGTTCTTCAGCACGACGTACTTGCTCAGGATTTGCGGCTCGGCGCCGTTGAAGTCGATCACGTAGCGCGACATGCCGAAGTAGCTGTAGTTGGTCTTGTAGCGATGGCTCAGCGTGTGCCAGTTGAAGCGCACCGTGTACACGCCGCTCTCCGCGCTCTCCACTTCGACGTTCGCGACGTTGTGGCTCGTGCGCGTATCGGGCATCGTCGCGCTGGAACGCTCGGTCTTGATGCGAAACACGCGGTCTTCGAGGCCTTGGCGGTTCGGGTAATAGATCAGCGAAATCTCGCGCTGCGGATCGGTGACGAGCTTGTCCTCGTCGTCCCACGACGGCATCCAGAACGACGCGTCCGGGTGATAGCAGGCGAGCCATTCGTCCCATTGCTCGTCGTCGAGCAGGCGGCTTTCGCGGAACAGGAAAGCCTGAATATCGGTGATGGCGATGTTGCTCATGCGCGGCTCCCCGGCGCGTTCAGCGCCTTTTTCATCGTGTCGATCCAGTAGCGGTGCTGCACCGTGTAGAGGCCTTCGTCTTCGGTTTTCACGCCGCTCATCACGGGGTTCAGGCCGATCTTTTGCGCGGCTTCGTCGGCGCCGTCGATCCAGTGCTTCGAACCGCGGCACATGTCGTTCCATTCGACCGCGCGGGCCGCGTAGCCCAACTGGCAGGCGCGGAATTCCTCCAGGTCATCGGGCGTGGCCATGCCGCTCACGTTGAAGAAGTCTTCGTATTGACGGATGCGGCGCGAGCGCGCTTCGTCGGACTCGCCCTTCGGCGCGATGCAGTAGATCGTCACCTCGGTCTTGTTGACCGACAGCGGCCGCAGCACGCGAATCTGGGAGCCGAACTGGTCCATCAGATACACGTTCGGGTAGAGGCACAGGTTGCGCGAGTTCTGGATCATCCAGTCAGCGCGCTCGGCGCCGCAGCGCGCGGCGAATTCCTCGCGGCGGCTGAAGTTCGGACGGTCTTCGGGATTCGCCCAGCGCGTCCACAGCAGCATGTGGCCGTGCTCGAACGCGTAGAAGCCGCCGCCCTGACGGCCCCAGCTGCCCGCATCCATCGCGCGGATCTTGTCTTCGCGCGCGTTTTCTTCCTTGCGATGATTGGTCGTCGCCGCGTAGTTCCAGTGCACGGCCGACACGTGATAACCGTCCGCGCCGTTTTCCGCGGTCAGCTTCCAGTTGCCTTCATACGTGTAGGTCGACGAGCCGCGCAGCACTTCGAGTCCGTCTTCCGACTGGTCGACGATCATGTCGATGATGAGCGCCGCCTCGCCGAGGAACGTCTCGAGCGGCGGCACGTCATCGCTCAGGCTGCCGAACAGGAAGCCGCGATAGTTGCCGAAGCGCGCGAGCTTCTTCAGATCGTGCGAGCCTTCCTTGTTGAAGCAGTCGGGATAGCCCGCTTCCGACGGGTCTTTGACCTTCAGCAGCTTGCCGCTGTTGTTGAAGGTCCAGCCGTGAAACGGGCACGTATAGGTGGCCTTGTTGCCGCGCTTGTGGCGGCACAGCATCGCGCCGCGGTGCGTGCACGAATTGATGAACGCGTTCAGCTCGCCCTGACGGTTGCGCGCGATCACGACCGGCTGCCGGCCCATGTAGGTCGTGAAATAGTCGTTGTTGTTCGGAATCTGGCTTTCGTGCGCGAGATAAATCCAGTTGCCCTCGAAAATGTGCTGCATTTCGAGTTCGAACAAACGCTCGTCGGTAAACGCGCTGCGATGCAGGCGGTAATCGCCGCGCTCGCGGTCTTCGACGAGAAAGTCGTCGATATTCTTCAATTGTGGAGTGTGATCCGGGTAGATCGGAATCATGCGTGTCTCCTGGTACGGACTGTCGGTATGCGTGCGAAGCACGCGTGTAGGGAGCGGCCTGCCTGCCGCGAGGCCGGCTGGCCGATTGGTCTTTCACGTCGGGGAGTGGAGGCGGTGCGCCTCCGGGGGCTGCGTCAGGTCGCGGCGCGCAAGGGCTCGACCTTCGGCACGAGAGGCGGGATATCGGTGGACAACCCTTTCGGCAGGGTTTCGATTTCAGCGTGTTTCACTGCTGCTCCTGAACTCTTTCTAAGTCTTGGATCCCATGCGCGAGGATTCGCCTGCGCCGTCTCCGTGGGGCCGACCGACGCTTCAGACCGGGCCGAGTTGTCAATGCTCGGGAGGTATAATTTTGCGGGGCGTCTACGGTAACTGAAGGATAGTTGCGCGCCATTTGCATCGTCCAACACTGATTTAGTATCGCGACGATACTTAGAAGGTATTTTTATGGAATTGCGCCACCTGCGCTACTTCGTGGCCGTTGCCGAGGAATGCAACTTCACCAAGGCCGCCAAACGTCTGCATATTGCGCAGCCGCCTTTGAGCCGGCAGATCCAGCAGCTCGAAGACACGCTCGGCGTGCAGCTGTTCGAGCGCAACTCGCGGCCGCTGAAGCTGACCGAGGCGGGCCGCTTTTTCTATTCGCACGCGGTGCAGCTGCTCGCGCAAACGACGGAAATCGAGGCGATGACGCGGCGCGTCGGCAAGATCGAGCGGAGTTTGTCCGTGGGCTTCGTCGGCTCGACGCTGTACGGCATGCTGCCGAAAATCATCCGGCGCTTTCGTACCGAGAACAGCACGGTCGAGCTGAGCCTGCACGAGATGTCGACGATGGATCAGATCAAGGCGCTCAAGGAAGGCCGCATCGACGTCGGCTTCGGCCGCATTCGTCACGAAGACCCGAGCATCCGGCGCGTCGTGCTGCGCGAAGAACGGATGATCGTCGCGCTGCCGCTCGGCCATCCGCTGATCGACGCGAAGCCGGTGCTGTCAATGCACGACCTGACCAGCGAAACGCTGATCATCTTTCCGAAGGCGCCTCGGCCCAGTTACGCGGACCAGGTGCTGGCCGCGTTTCACGATCGCGGGCTGAAGCCGCAGCGGCTCTACGAGACGCGCGAGTTGCAGATCGCGCTCGGCCTCGTCGCCGCGGGCGAAGGCATCTCGATCGTGCCGGCGAGCGTGTACGGCTTGCAGCGCGGCGACATCGCCTATAAGGACCTCGACGATGAGAACCTCGTGTCGCCGATCATCATGAGCATGCGCATGCTCGACGAATCGGCCGACATTCAGCGCATGCAGGAACTGATCTACGCGCTGTACAACGAACAGCACATGACCTATCTACCGCCTTCGCATCAGTAGCGCGGATCGCGCGGTTCGCGGCTAGACGTCCATGCGGGCGTCGCCGTAACGAAGTTGTATGGACAAGCTCGTGGCCACGGTATAGACCGCGGGTATACGCGAAAATTACGGCTGAGCCCGCAGCCTTTCAATCGGCCTGAAAAGCTTGTCTGCAAAGGCATTTGCTCCTATTCTCCGTCTCCCCTCCTGGGTGCGCGTAAGCACTAACCCTGATTGCCGCTCATCGGCCGTACGGGATAATTTGTCTATACAACATCGCACTCGTTGCATCCCTCCCGGAGACTTTGATGAAGAAACTTGCCTTGTCCCTCGCCCTCGCGCTCGCTGCCACCGGCGCTTTCGCCAAAGATTGGTCCACAGTCCGCTTCGGTGTGGATGCGAGCTATGCGCCGTTCGAATCGAAAGCGACCGATGGCAAGCTGGTCGGCTTCGACGTCGATCTCGGCACCGAAATCTGCCGTCGTCTGAATGCGAAGTGCGTGTGGGTCGAGCAGGACTTCGACAGCATGATTCCGGCACTGAAGGCGAAGAAGTTCGACGGCGTGCTGTCGTCGATGTCGATGACGCCGAAACGTGCTGAACAGATCGCTTTCTCGTCGAAGCTGTTCAACACGCCGACACGACTCGTCGCAAAGAAGGGCTCGGGTATCGTGCCGACCGCTGAATCGCTGAAGGGCAAGACGGTGGGCGTCGAACAGGGCACGATCCAGGAAACCTACGCGAAGACCTATTGGGAGGCGAAGGGCGTAAAGGTCGTGCCGTATCAGAACCAGGACGCGGTCTACACCGACCTGCAGTCGGGCCGTCTGGACGCGGCGTTGCAAGACGCGGTACAGGCTGACCAGGGCTTCCTGAAGACGCCGCGCGGCGCGGACTTCGCCTTCGTCGGGCAGAACATCGACGATCCGAAGATCCTCGGCAACGGCGCGGGCATCGGCATGCGCAAGGAAGACGAAGACCTGAAGATCAAGGTCGACAAGGCGATCGCCGACATGATCAAGGACGGCACGTACAAGAAGATCGAGCAGAAGTACTTCGACTTCGACGTGTACGGCGGCTAAGCCCGCGCGCAACACCACGGGCCCGCTCCACCCGATCGCCAGGCCCCGCGCGTATGCGCGCGGGTCGCTCCTTCAACAAGGACACTCCCATGCTGTTTCAAGGCTTCGGTCCGCTGCTCCTCGCGGGCACGTGGGTAACCATCAAGCTCGCGGTGCTGTCGCTCGCGGCGTCGTTCGCGCTGGGACTTCTCGGCGCCGCCGCGAAGCTGTCGACCAACCGCGTGCTTTCGCGCATCGGCACGATGTACACGACGCTGATCCGCGCCGTGCCCGACCTCGTGCTGATGCTGTTGCTGTTCTACAGCATCCAGATCTGGCTCAATGAGCTGACCGACATGTTCAGCATGGAGCAGATCGACATCGATCCGTTTCTCGCCGGCGTGATCACGCTGGGCTTCATTTACGGCGCGTACTTCACCGAAACCTTCCGCGGCGCGTTTCTGTCGGTGCCGCGCGGGCAGATCGAAGCGGGCTTCGCGTACGGCATGAGCGCGCGCCGAGTGTTCACCCGCATTCTGTTCCCGCAGATGATGCGCTTCGCGCTGCCCGGCATCGGCAACAACTGGCAGGTGCTCGTGAAGGCCACCGCGCTCGTGTCGATCATCGGTCTCGCGGACGTCGTGAAGGCATCGCAGGACGCCGGCAAGAGCACCCAGTCGTTCTTCTTCTTCACGCTGGCGACCGGAGCCATCTACCTCGCCATCACCACCATTTCGAACCTGGTATTGATCCGCCTCGAGAAGCGCTACTCGATCGGCGTACGGAGGGCCGCGCTGTGATCGAACTGATCCGTCAATACTGGCAGAACTACATTTTCACGGATGGCTTCAACTACACCGGCCTCGTCATCACGCTGTGGTTGCTGGTTGCGTCGATCGTGCTCGGTTTCGTGCTGGCCGTTCCGCTCGCGATCGCCCGCGCGTCGCGCAACCGTTACATCTGCGGGCCCGTCTGGCTTTTCACCTACGTGTTTCGCGGCACGCCGTTGTACGTTCAACTGCTGCTGATCTACACGGGGCTCTACAGTCTGCATTTCGTCCATTCGCACGCGATGCTCGACAGCTTCTTTCGCAATGCGATGAACTGCACGCTGCTCGCGTTCGCGCTGAATGAATGCGCGTACGCCACCGAGATCTTCGCGGGCGCGATCCGCGAGACCTCGCACGGTGAGATCGAGGCGGCCCAGGCTTACGGCATGTCGAAGTTCAAGCTGTATACGCGCATCATCCTGCCGTCGGCGCTGCGCCGGGCCCTGCCCTCGTACAGCAACGAGGTGATTCTGATGCTGCACGCGACCACGCTCGCGTTCACGGCGACCGTCCCCGACATTCTGAAAGTGGCGCGCGACGTAAACTCCGCGACCTACGCGACGTTCCAGGCGTACAGCATCGCGGCGATCCTGTATGCGGCGATCGTGTTCACGCTGATCTGGGGCTTCCGCAAGATGGAAATCCGTTTGCTGGCTTATCTGAAACCGCAAGGGCATTGAAGCGCATTCGCGCCATGATGGAGCATACGAGCATGTACAAGCTGACAGTCGACGACCTGCACAAGAAGTTCGGCGACAACGAGGTATTGAAGGGCGTCTCGCTGAATGCGAAGGCGGGCGACGTGATTAGCCTCATCGGGTCGAGCGGCTCCGGGAAAAGCACCTTCCTGCGGTGCATCAACTTTCTCGAATCGCCGTGTTCCGGGCGCATCACGCTGAACGGCGAGGAGATCAACACGAGCAGGGATCGCAACGGCTCGCTACGCGTGACCCATCCGAAGCAGTTGCAAACGATGCGCACGCGTTTGTCGATGGTGTTCCAGCATTTCAACTTGTGGGCGCATATGACGGTTCTCGAGAACATCATCGAGGCGCCGATCAGCGTGCTGGGATTGAGCCGCGCCGAAGCCGAGGAACGCGCTCGCAAGTATCTGACCAAGGTCGGTTTGCCGGCCAGCACGGAGAAAAAATATCCGTCGCATCTGTCGGGCGGTCAGCAGCAGCGCGTCGCGATTGCTCGCGCGCTCGCGATGGAGCCGGAAGTGATGCTGTTCGACGAACCGACTTCGGCGCTCGATCCCGAGCTCGTCGGCGAAGTGCTGCGGGTGATGCAGGCGCTCGCCGAAGAAGGCCGCACGATGATCGTCGTCACGCACGAAATGGGCTTTGCGCGCAACGTGTCGAATCATGTCGTGTTCCTGCACAAGGGCAAGATCGAGGAGCAAGGGCATCCGCATCAGGTGCTGACGAATCCGCGTAGCGAGCGGTTGCAGCAGTTTCTGGCGGGGCGGTTGAAGTAGCGGCGGCAGGGTATGGCGCGTGGTTCAGTCTCGTGCCTTAGCCCGAATCATCCGCGGAACGACTGCGCCACTCACCAGATTGCCCCCGCGTAGGAGAACTCGCGCAATCGCGCGTCGGGCGTGATCAGGGTGCCGCCAAGCGCCATCGCCGTGGATGCGATCAGCCGCTGATGCGACGTGAGCGTGGTGGGTAGCGCCGCGGCCTGGACGGCGATCGCCATATCGACCGGCACCACGCGCAGGCCCTCGACCGACGCCAAGGTCGACAACCAGCGCCGTGTATCGACACACAGTTTGAGCCGGCCATCCTCGACGTATTCCGCTACCTCGAGGACGCTAATCATCGAAATGGCGATTTCGCCCGCATTCATTTCGCGGTCGATCGCCTTGCGAGCCGTGACGCTCAGCTTGTCGTGAGCGCTCAGCCACATGATCAGCGCAGCGGTATCGAGCACAATCATCGAGCCCTCGCCGATCGCGCAGTGCAATCAGGTGCCGGTTCGGGATCGAACGAGGCGATCCCGGATCGAAGCACGTCGAGCGGATTCGTGTGGCCAGCGGTGTAGCGTCGAATCTCGATGGTAGGTTTGCCGTGGTCGGTGACAACCACACTGCCCCCTAGTGTTTCCACTTGCCGGAACAATTCGCAAGCCTTTGCCTTGAACAGCGCTTTTGAAATCTGTCGCTCCATTTTTTCTACCATTTCAATGCGGGCAGTCAGGCCCGCAGCTGGTCTCCGCTCCGTTCACAGGTGCACCGTGTGTTCGCCGTCCCCCTCCGGCAAGACGAGGATCACGCCTGACTCGCGTGACCGCACCTCGAGGCCGCCGGCGTCGCGCAACGCCGGCCACTGCCGTAAGAGCAGCGGCAATCTCGCTTTGACGCCATGACTACGAATCCGCAGGGTATGGTCGCCGCGCGTCACGCTCACGCTCGTCACCGCCGCACCGTCCGGGCCGCGCAACGTCACGCTCGCCGATTTGCCGGAATCCAGCTCGAACAGGTGCAGTTCGCTGCGCAACGCATAGTCGTAATCGGGCCGCTGGTTCTCGGTCCCGATCGCGAGCAGCGTATTCGGCCGCACGTACCACGGCAGGCTCAGAAAGCCGTGCCGCTCTGGCTAATTCCCGAATATCACTGGAGAGCTGCTGTCGAGACTCGGGCTGCGCGGGGGATTGGTCGGTCCTGACGATAAATGGCGGATTGGTGCCAGATTCGTTCGCAAGTGTCCGTCTTCTGGATGCGGGAAGCTGTGTAACACGCCGGGGCTTCAACGGGTTGTCAGCTTTGCGGTGACGCCCGATACACTCGCCCCTTTCCTCCGCATGTTGCCAATTCGCATGCGGAGACCGGTGCGCGCCAACGAACACCCGCATACTCGAAAAGGAGTTACCGATATCGGAAGCGCCTGTTACCGCGTCACAGCCAGCGCGCGACAATACGTTGGTATGACTGATGATCAGGGGCGCACCGACGTAACTTGTTGTCCGCAATGGGCGGGTGACCGAGGCTTGGTGATAAGCCTGTCCAGGCGCAGCGCCCCTCCCGCAAGACTTTATCCGGGGTTTTTTAGGATGGCTTCTTGTTGCACAATCGGGCCTCCTTCATTGGCTGTCAGGTACGATGACTTCACTTTCCCTCGGTTCTTTCCATGAGGTCCGTGAAAGGCGGCACGGACATTTCTTCTCGATCAGTCTTTACAGATCGTTCAACCTTCACATCGAGTCTCCGTGGCTGTTCGACGTCGACCGGTGGTTCCATTTTGCATTGCCGGCGAGCGTGCCCCGCGAAGCACACGACGACATTGTGCAGGGCATGGAGGAAGCGCGCGCAGCATGGCTGCGATATAGCCCATCCATGCTGCTGTCACTCCAGTCGTACGAGTTGCGCGATATGCTCGGCCGGAGTGGCAACCGCTTTCATATGTACAGGATGAGAGACCATGAGGTTGCCAAAGCCCTGTACAACGAAGTGAAGGACGGTAGTCTGATCTTCGTCCCTGAGCGGGACGAGATACGCAAGTGCGTGCAGGCGATACGAGAGCAGCGGGAAAAGGCCTCACAATCGGACTCCGCGCGCGCGCAGCAACCGGACCGCGCGGACATACCAAGGTCGCTCTATGGCAACGGACCGCGCGTGCCGCAGAACCTCGGCAATGCACAGCCGTTCGACTATCAGCCCGATATGCCGGATGGTGACGGGGTGCAGGTCGCGGGTAGCGAAGGTACGCCGCGCAACAATCAGGCGCAAAACAGGCAGTTCAAGGCCGTTGTAAGAGCGTTGGATCTGAATAAAGATCAAGCCTAGCGACTTCATCGAGAAACCAGTAGACAGGGCTTTGGCTATCACGAGATGCTAGAGCGCGGGCGGGAAATGTTCGGAGATGGTGATGACTGATATTAAGGCAGAAATTACGAAGCGGCTTGCCGTGCTTGTTGGGCTCGAGGTGAGTTGGGTCAGTCATGCGGGAGACATGCTCACCATGCAGTTTGGTCCCCAAAGGCGGTATACGCTCGGGGGCGAAGAGCACGAGGATGGAGCGTGGGCGCTCCACGTGCAATGTGCCTGGCAGATCAAGCGAAATGGATTAACCGTAGCAACACGGGAAGATCTGCGCGGCTCTGATGAAAAAGCGCACGACACGGCCAGGCGCTTGCACGAAATGCTCGTAACGCAAGAGCCTTTCAAGTGCGCGGACGCATCGGCAGACGACGCGGGCGGCATCGTCGTTTTGTTCTCGCGAGGGTATCGCCTTGTGGTGATTCCAGACGGAATCGAAGATGACGAGGACTGGCGCCTTTTCGCGCCCAGCGTCGATGAGAAGCACTTCGTGATCGAGGGTGGCAAGGTCGATCCCTGGTCGTTGTCGTGACGGCGCGATGTTATCGAGCGAAGTCGCGTCGGCTACGGATTCAACACCACCCACGCGTCCCCATCGACCGCAATCTTCACCGCATCGAGGCTCGCCCCCGGTGACCGAGGCTAGTGAAAAGCCTGTCCACGCGCAGCGTCCCCGCAAGGCTTACTAAGCATGGTCGCCCCAAAATCGTTTGTTGTTTCCTATAACCCGGAATTGCAGCAATTCGAAGTATTCTCGGTGAAGGATGAGGACCTTGCCCCGCTAAGGAGCAAAAATGTTGTCGCACCGTGGCGCCTCGAAGACATTCCCGGCGAGGAATTGACAGAGAACATCGCAAGCCGACTCGGAGCGACAGCACTCGGCATCCTCTCGATATATCACGCCGAAGTGAAACAACGTTTGCGCGTAAAGCCGGATCAGTTCCCGTTTCCCTAAGCCGTTCGCCTAATAGCGCCTATTCTTACGTGGGAACGAAAGACCGTGCAGTTATCACTTTTTATGACGATGCAACACAAACGGTGAAGACTTGTGTTGTTCTTCGCGACCGGGTGCAAAGTGCAATGGATAGAGTTGTAGTACATGCCACCGAGCCGGAAAATCCTGGTGCGCCAGGAACAGATGAGCACGCCAGGCTTATCGGTGGAACGTCACTTCTCATTATCGAGCGAAGTCGCACCGACTACGGATTCAACACCACCCACGCGTCTCCATCGACCACAATCTTCACCGCATCGAGGCTCGCCCCCGCACACGGCCCTTCGATGCAGCGTCCATCTTCGAAGCGAAACAACGCGCTGTGATGCGCGCACATCAACACCTGCGAGCGATAGCACAGCACGTCGCCGGGTTCGAAATCGAGCGGCACAGAAAAATGCGGACAGCGGTTCGCGTAAGCCCACACCTGCTCGCCCCGCCGCACCACCACGACGGGCACGCCGGCGGCCGTCGCATCGACGACCCGCGCGCCGCCATCGGGCACGTCGGCGAGCGGACATAGCGGCGTTTCGTTCATCGCTCAGACTCTCCGTTCAGGATTGCCGAGGCTCCAGTCCCACGGGCGAATCTCGACGCAATCGAACAGTCCCGCCTGCATGTACGGATCGTTGCTGACGAACTCCATCACGTCGTCGATACGCTCCGCTTCGACGACCAGCAACGTGCCATTCATCGCATCGCATTGCGGCGCGAGCGTCGGACCACCAAGGCGCACGAGCACGCCGCGATGCGTACCGCCGCGCAGCCACGTGCGATGCACCGGACGCACCCGTTCGCGCACTTCGCGCATGCCGGGTTTGTCGGTCGCGAATACCGCGAAAAAACGTGCCATCGCCATCAGCTCCGATCGAGGATGAAGTCGTAGCGCGCTTCGCGGAACGGTCCATCGAAACCGAAGCGGCGCGCGAGTTCGTGATCCGCGGGGCACTCGCGATAGTCGACCATCAGCGACGGCTTCACGCCGAACACCGCGTCCGAACCCAGATACGGGTCTTCGCGATCGAACACATGCGTGACGAGCGTACGATGCCCCGGCGCGTCGATCATGAAGTGCAGATGCGCGGGTCGCCACGGATGCCGTCCGGTCGCTTCGAGCATGCGGCCGACCGGGCCGTCGGTCGGAATCGGATAGCTGACCGGGACGATCGTCGAAATCGCGTAGCGGCCTTCGGCGTCGGTACGAAAACGTCCACGCAGATTGCCGTGCGGCTGCTCGGTGTCCTGCCCCGAGTACATGCCGTTCCCGGCGGTCTGCCAGACGTCGAGCACCGCGTTCGCAAGCGGCTCGCCGTCCGTCGACAGCACGCACCCATGCACGAGCGCGGGTGTGCCGGGCGTGAACGCGATGTTCTCGCCATACGCGCGCTCGGGCATGCCGCGAATGTAGAACGGGCCGAAAACAGTGGTGTCGGTGGCGCCCGTCGCCAGACGATGGTTGATCGCGTCGACCAGCATCGATACGCCGAGCGTATCCGACAGCAGGATGAATTCCTGGCGCACGAGGTCGTCGCACATCTTGCCGGTGTCGGTCAGAAAGCGAATAGCCGACATCCATTCGGCCTCGGTCGGCTCGACTTCGCGCACGAACGCATGCATGTGCCGCACGAGGCTTTGCATCAGCGTGCGCAGCCGATCGTCGGGTGTACCGGCGAAGCTTGCTACCACCTGCTCGGTCAGGGCCTGCTCGGCCTCTTTGCTGTCTGTCGACATGTCTTCCTCCATCGATTGATCTGGCGGCACCGCGTTGCCCGGCGCTCAGACGGGTTCGGCACCCTGCCACGCCCGTTGCAGCAGCGCGCGGATCGCATCGCGTTCCACGGGACGCGGGTTCGCATACGGATTCTTGCACGCGAGATCGGCCGCTTCGTCGAGTCCCTGCTCGGGCATGCCGATCTGCGCGAGCGCCAGCGGAACGCCGAGCGCGCGATTCAGTTCGAACAGCAGCGGACCCGCGTCGGCCTCGCGCTTGCCGCCGAGCGCGCGCGCGACGCGCGCGAGCGCATCGGGCGCGGCGCCGTGGTTGTAGTGTGCCGTATGCGGCAGCATCGCCGCATGGGTTTGCGCATGCGGCAGGTTGAACGTGCCACCCAGCGTATGACAAAGCTTGTGATGCAGGGCCATGCCGACCGCGCCCAGACAGGTGCCCGCGAGCCACGCGCCGTACAGCGCGCTGCTGCGCGCGGCGGCATCGTCCGGTGCGCGCACGATCGCGGGCAGCGCTTCGCCGAGCGCGCGGATCGCTTCCTCTGCCATCAGGCTGATCACCGGATTCGCGTCCTCGGCATACAGCGCTTCGACCGCGTGCGCCATCGCGTTGATGCCCGACGCGGCCGAAATGCCCGCCGGCAACGACAACGTCAGCGACGGATCGTAGATCACCGTGCGCGGCAGCACGCGCATATCGCGGCCCGTGCGCTTCAGACGCCCTTCGGTGAGCCCGTAGATCGGCGTCATCTCGGAGCCCGCATACGTGGTGGGCACGGCGATGATCGGCAGCGACGATTCTAGCGCGATCGCCTTGCCGAGGCCGACCGTCGAACCACCGCCCACCGCGACGCAGCAGTCGGCATCGAGCGCGGCGGCCGCATCGCGCGCCTCGCGAGCGACCTCGATCGGCACGTGCATCACGGCTTGCGCATGCACACCCGCCGCGCGCTTGCCGAGCACCTCCGCGACCCGCTCGGCCAGCGCGTGCTGCTCGGGTGTCGCCAGGATCAGCGCGCGCCTGGCTCCTAGCCGCTCGACCTCCGCGGGCAGCGTCGTGAGCCCGCCCCATTCGAACACCACACGCGACGGCGTGCCCTGATAGACGAAGCGCTCCATGCGGCCCTCAGCGTTTGAAATGCGGCGGCACGTTGCCGTCGACGTTGACCCACACCGAGCGCGCTTCCGTATAGTCGTGCATCGCCTCGAAGCCCATCTCGCGGCCATAGCCAGACTGTCCGACGCCGCCGAACGGGCTGCCCGGATTGACGCGTTTATAGCAGTTGACCCAGCACATGCCCGCATGGATTCTCGCGGCCATCGAATGCGCGCGCGACAGATCGCGCGTCCACAGCCCGCTGCCGAGTCCGTAGTCGGTGCCGTTGGCGATCGCGAGCGCTTCGTCGTCGGTACGGAAACGCAGCACCGTGACGAACGGGCCGAACACTTCGTCCTGCGCGACGCGATCGTTCTGACTCGCAGCTTCGACGACGGTCGGGCGCACGTAGTAGCCGTTCGCAAGTGACGCATCGCTCGGCGCGCTGCCACCGGTCAGCACGCGACCGCCCTGCTGACGCGCGATGTCGACGAACGCCAGCACCCGTTCCTGATGCTGCTTCGACGTGAGCGGCCCCATCTCGGTGTCGGCATCGAGCGGATCGCCGAGCCGGATCGACGACGCCAGCGACACGAAGCGTTCGAGGAACTGATCGGCGATGCGCTCGTGCAGGATCAGCCGCGAGCCCGCGATGCACGCCTGGCCCTGGTTGTGGAAGATCGCCCACGCGGCGCCGTTGATCGCGGCGTCGAGGTTCGCGTCGTCGAACACGATGTTCGCGCCCTTGCCGCCGAGTTCGAGCTGCACACGCTTCAGGTTGCCCTGCGAGGCCTCGACGATGCGCCGCCCGGTCGCGGTCGATCCGGTGAACGCGATCTTGCCGACACCCGGATGCTCAGCGAGCCGCTGCCCCGCCGTATGACCATAGCCCGCGACGATGTTGACGACGCCCTCGGGAAAACCGACCTCGGCCATCAGTTCGACGATGCGCAGCGTGGACAGCGGCGTGATCTCCGACGGCTTCAGCACGACCGTGTTGCCGGCCGCGAGCGCCGGACCCATCTTCCAGCTCGTGAACATCAGCGGGAAATTCCACGGCACGATCTGTCCGACCACGCCGATCGGCGCGCGCTGCACGTAGTTCAGAAAGCCAGCTTCGACCGGAATCACCGAGCCTTGCAGCTTGTCGGCCATGCCGCCGAAGTAGCGAAAGCATGCCGCCGTGCGCGGCACGTCGAGGGAGCGCGAATCGCGGATCGGGTGGCCGGTGTCGAGCGATTCGAGTTGCGCGAGTTCTTCCGCGTTGGCCTCGATCGCGTCGGCGAGCTTAAGCAGCAGCCGACCGCGTTCGGCGGCGGGCAGCGCGGCCCATTTCGGGAACGCGCGCGCGGCGGCATCGACAGCCAGATCGACATCGGCGGCGGTGGCCGCGGCGATCTGTGTGATCAGCGAGCCGTCGTGCGGATTGAGCACGTCGATCGTGCCGCCTTCGACGGCGTCCGTGAAGCGGCCGTCGATGAACAGTTGGGTTTGCATGAATGGTCCTCGGTGAATGCGGGCGCGGGGCTCTTCAATCGAGCGTTCAGAAATCGACGGGGTACGGCTTCAGTTCGCCGCTTTCGTAACGCTTCGGCAAATTCGGCGTCGCGTTCTCCCACACGAGCAGCATCGAGCGCTTGGTCGAATAACCCTGATGGCGGATATCGGCCGGCATCGCGCAGATGTCGCCCGCACGCATCGTGATCCGCGCGCGCGGCGCGCCGGTGTTCTTGTCGCCGATGTCCCAGACGATCTCATCGGACAATTGCAGGAACCACTCGACGCGATCGTTGCCGTGAAACACCGGCAGGATGTATTCCTCGGTGGTCGGGCAGAACAGGCTCTGGCCGCACACCGACGTGACCGACGGATTCCAGGTAACGTCCGAGCGCGACAGATACTTGAACAGGTTGAACGCGTGCAGCTGGCCCTCGAAGCCGGGCTCGACATGCACCTCCGGATCGTCCTGCGTGACGTCGGCGAACGCGCGGTTCACCGGCAGATCGTCGCGCAGCGGCGAGTCGCCTTCGAGGCCCGGCATGCGACGCGTCGCGATGCGCGTGCGCTCGATCGCGGCATCGTTGTCGCCATGCTTGCGGCCGAACGCGGTGCCGGTTTCCTCGGGTGCCGCGAACGGGTCGAAGCCTTCGTTGGTCCAGTCGTGCAGGATCGCCTTGAAGGTCGCCATGATCGTCGGCGTCTCGAAGGTCTCCATGTAATCGACACCCGCGTCCTTCATGATGCCGTTGAACGAACCCGCATACACGTCGACCTTGCCGTAGTGATTGCGCGTGCCGAACACCTGGTCGAAATTAACCCAGCCGTAGAAGAAGCCCCATGCGACGTCGCGCATCATCGCGCGCAGGAACGCATCGGCGGGCACCGCGTGGGTGCGCGTCTGGCCTTTCGCGGGCCAGTTGATCTTGACGAAGTACTCGTCGCGCAGGAATTCGAACGCGCCGAGCGTAAAGCGGCGATAGCCGGTGACCGCGTCGGGTTCGCTGGCGCGCACGGTGTCGGCGGCGAAGCCGGCCGGGTGATCGAGGGTTTCGAGGGATGCCATGTTTTGTCTCCTATGTCGACCAGAGTTGACGCTTTAGCGCTTACTCTGGTCCCATGCAACGTAGTTGCGGGGTGGGTGCATGATCTGCGTATCAGTGCAGGCAGATGTCGGCCCACTTCTCCACCGACAGTTCGCCGAGCATCGTTTGCACGAGCGCGACGCCGGGTTTCTGCGCGGTGAAGCGATATGCGCAGCCGGCCGGCAGCAATGCCTGATGACCGCGACGCAGCACCACGTAACCCATCGCGCGGCCGGCGGGTTGCGCGCCCGCTGCGACGGTGCCCGTGCCGCTCTTCGGCGGATTGTCGAGCTTGATGAAATCGATGCGTACTGCGCCGTCCATCAGGACCGCGAACTCGTCGTGCGCGCAGGCGAACCATTGCGATTGGCCTTCGGTGCGCAGCGCCTCGATCACGTAGTCGAGGTTCTTGCCGACTACAACCTTCTCATAGGGCGCCGACCCGGCAGCGACCTCGAAGATATTGGAAAACACGTAGTGGCGCGCTTCGCCGCTCGTGATTTCGATTTCGCCTTTGCGGTAGCCGTCGAGCGAGCCAAAGACGGTGTGGAATGACGACTCGGTCATTGCTGTCTCCTAGTTGGAAGCGGGTGTCGTTTGATTCAACTTTAGAAGCGCAACAGGATGGCAACAACCGGCGATCGGGCGATTACAGCATTCGGACTTTGCAAATAATCGCCGCGTGAATAGCCTTACGTCACCCAGCCACGCTCGATCAGCGGCCGGTCCCACGCGGGCTCGGGACCCAGGTACTCGGCCAGAAACTCGACCAGCGCTTTCACCTTGAGCGCCTGTCGTTGGGTCGCCGGATACACGGCCGCGAAGTTCAGCGGCGACAGCGTGTAGCCGGTCAGAATCGGCACCAGCGAACCATCGAGCAGCGAGGCGCTCGCGACCAGCGTCGGCAGACAGACGACGCCGCCGCCAGTCAGCGCATAGTCGCGCAGCAAATGCACCGAGTTCGAACGGATCATGCCCGGCAGCTCCATCTCGACTACCTCGTCACCGTGCGTCATGGTCCAGCGATTGCGCGACGGGTAACCCGAATAAAGCGCGGTGGTGTGTTGCAGCAACTCGCGCGGATGCTGCGGCGCGCCATGCTCCGTCACATACGCGGGCGTAGCGCAGAACAGACGCCGCACTTTGAACAGCCGTCGCTCGATCAGCGATTCGGCGATCGGCGGAAAGATCTGGAAAGCGACGTCGAAGCCCTCTTCGATCGGATCGACCACCCGGTCGTTGACGATCACATCGAGCTGGATGCCGGGATAGCGTCGGTTGAATTCCGCAAGCGGCGCGCCGAAGTGGCCGAGCGCGAAACCCGGCAGCATCTGGATGCGCAAGCGGCCGGTCGGTGTCGCGCGCAACTCGCGCATCTGGTCGGTCAGTTCGTTGACACGCCCGACCACCTCTGCGCATTCGCGATAGAACGCCTCGCCCACTTCGGACAGGCGGACGACCCGGGTGCTGCGATGAAAGAGCGGCGCGTTGACGAACTTCTCCAGCTGCTGGATGCGCGTCGTGATCACCGAACTCGTCACGCCCAACTGCCGCGCCGCTTCGGCGAAGCTGCTCGTCTCGGCCACGCGTACGAAGGCCTCGATGCTCAGAAAACGATCCATGCTGGGTCCTTGTCCACTCGTCCAGCCTGTCAGTGTATCCGGGCTGGGGCGCGTGAACGCGCCGCCCCGTCGGCGACAACGGCCTAGTTGTCGAGCGCTGCGCCGACCGGTTGCAGCGCATCATTCCGGTTGCTCGCTGGCCGGCAGGTCGAGCGACGGCGCAAGCCGCTGACGACGCACTCGGGCCGGCGCGGTTTCCTCGAGCAGCAGGCTCACGCCGATACCTAGCAGCACCGCGCAGATCGGCAGCCACAGGATGTTCTGAATGCCGAAGTGCGTCGCGACGAAGCCCGCCAATGCCGGCGCGATGCCGCCGCCAAATATCTCGCCCGCGCCGACGACGATGCCGATCGACGTCGAGATCATGCCGATCGGCGCAGCTTCGGTCGCAACCGGACCGGATAGCAGCGATACGAGTCCGAGCGTGAAGAACGACGCGACGAACAGCACCGCGAACAGCTGCACCGGCTGCGCACCGAGTCCGCGGAACAGGTACAGCATCACCGCCGTGCCGGCGAAGCCGACGATGCTTGCCACGCGCCGCCCGGTCAGATCCGACAGCCCCGGCAAACCGAACTGTCCGATAAAGCCGCCAAAGCCGATCGCCGAGACGACGACGCCCATGCGCTGCGTGTCGAGCGACAGGTACTCGGTCAGGTACAGCGGCAGCATCGCGCCGAGCACGAACACGCCGGTCATCGCACAGAAAAGCGCGGCCATCGCGATCGGGATGTTGCGGCTCTTCAGCACGTCGCGCCAATTGCCGCGTTCGGCCGGGCAGGCGGGCCGCTTTGGCGTAGCTTGCGGCGCGGCTTTCGGTTCGCGAATCACGAAGAACATCAGCACGCCGAGAATCAGTCCCGGCACCGACACCAGCGCGAACACCCAGCGCCACGTGACCACGCTGAGCAGCTGCGTCGCGATGATCGGCGACAGCGCGAGGCCGAACAGCGCGAAGCCGCTTTGCTGCAGGCCCAGATTGAAACCGCGGCGCTTCGGATGCGACGCATCGGCGGTCGCGGCGAAGCTGGTCGGGCAGAACGAGCCTTCGGCGACGCCCATCAATGCGCGCACCGCGAGCAGGCTCATCAGGCCGCCGGCAAGTCCGGAGAAACCGGACAGCAGCGAAAATGCCAGAATCGCCGGGATCAGCACCTTGCGGCGCCCGATCTTGTCGGAGATGCCGCCCATCAGCGCCGCGAAAATGCCCCAAGACAAGCCGAGGATGCCGATGCAGTTGCCGACGTCCTGCGCGGTCAGATGCAGGTCCTTCATGATGGCCGGAAAGAGCGGCGCGATCAGCCAGCGGTCGAGTCCCACGAGGCCGAAGCCGAGGGCCAGCAGCACGACGGCCTTCCATTCGTAGCCCACATCCCAGTCGTTCGATTTCATCTGTGTCTCCATGTCTCCGTAGTCCGGCCGCCTGGCGCGCGCACGGCATTCGCTGGCGCCGCGGCGCGCCGCCGGGTTCGTCGAATTCAGCAACGGGTGTCGTGCCGCGCTTCGTCGATGCGGCAGCGACGCGGCCAAGATTGGCCCAAGTGCGGCGGCTCAGGTACGGGACAAGCGGCGAATGCGGTATTCGTGAATCGCAAATAATCGCGAGGAATAGCGCGGCGGCGAGCGTGGGCAAGGCTTGGGGGCATGCGGATGAGGTGAATTGGATGCGCTTGGAGGCACCCCAGGACAAGCCCGGGTAGACGCGCGGATGTGCCGCGGGCGGGGGGGCGCGCGGGCAAGCCATTGCGGCGCGCTCGCGCGTGGCCGCGACATTCCGGGCATACGCGCCCGATATACTCCAGTCACCTCTGAACGTCTTTCAGCCACGGGCGGTCACTCGGATCATGAAAGCAACGGACCTCGAACAACGCATCCTCAAGCAGTCGCTGCTTTGCACCGTGATGATCGCCGGACTCGGCATCGTGGTCGGGATTCTGAGCGGCTCGCTGGCGATCATCTTCGACGGCATGTTCTCCGCGCTCGACGCCGCGATGTGCAGCCTGTCGTTGCTCGTCACCCGCCTGCTTCAACAGGAGAGCAGTCGACGCTTCCAGCACGGCTTCTGGCACATCGAGCCGCTCGTGCTCGTGTTCAACGGCAGTCTGCTGGCGGTGCTGTGCTTTTACGCTTTCATCAACGCGGTCAAAGGCCTGCTCGACGGCGGCCGCGAACTCGAATTCGGCTGGGGGGTCTTCTACGCCGTGGTGGTCGCCGCGTTTTGCTTCTTCATGTTCTGGCGCGAACGGCGCGTGAATCGCGTGATCGACTCCGAACTGATCGGCCTCGACATCAAGAGCTGGTTGATGTCGGCGTGCATCAGCTCGGCGCTGCTGCTGGCGTTTTCGATTGCATGGCTGCTCGAACGCATCGGGCAAGGCCACCTGACGCCGTACATCGACCCCGGCGTGCTGGCCCTGCTAACTCTCGTGCTGATCCCGATGCCGATCGGAACCGTGATCGGCGCGGTCAAGGAAGTGTTGCTGATCACGCCGCCGGATCTGGAGCACGAGTTGCGCGACCTGATGCAACAACTGACCGCCGACTATGGCTTCGTCAAGCACTCGCACTACGCGACACGCGTCGGCCGAGGCCTGTTCGTCGAGGTGCATATCGTGTTGCCCGAGGCGATGGAGCACGCCGGCGTGCGCCAGCTCGATCATATCCGCGACAGAATCTCGCGCGCGATCGGTGAGTCGGGCCCGGACCGCTGGTTGACCGTCGCGTTTACGCGCGACCCGCGCTGGTTGTAACGACGCGTTGCGGGCGTGCGTTGCCATTCCCGTTTCCAACATGCGCATGCGATCAATAACGAACAAGGAATCGGTGTGTGTCGCGGCTAGTCACCGAACGGATTGCCGGTGTCCTTGACTTCGGTACTGAGGTTGTATTCCGCACGCATGGCCTTCAGTACACCCTCGATGTCGCGCTCGAAGCCAATCGCATTGCCGAAGTGGGTCATGTTCCAGTTGCAGCCAGTCTTGTCAGCCTCTTGCAGCTGCGGCCGCGGCACGCGAATCTTCACGCCATCATCGACGATTTCCTGCAGTCGATGAATTCTCCGATTGACCTCCTGCTGAAGCTGCGAGGCATTAAGCGTCTTGCGTATCATCCTGGGTCTCCTTGCGGTTGCTCGAGCCAGTCTAGCGCAAGTGAGGCGGTTCGCGACCCGGGGCGCTGAAATGCAAGAAGCGCCGACGCGCGCGCGAGTCTGGCGGCTTTAGACGACGCTAGTTGTGCGCCGCACCACAAATCCGTCTATTTTCGCTGTCGCCCGCCTGAATTGTTTCCCCGATAGCCAGACCTACGGATTCCGAGGAACATAGTCGTGCGCTACAAGTTGCACACGTGTAAAACCGGTGGGGGTAAGCATGGGACAACTCGACTTCAGCACCTTCGAACATGAAGGTTGGGAGCGGGTCGCGCAGGCCTATCATGAGTATTTCGGTGATTTGACCGCGCAGTCGAACCAGGCCATTCTCGAGACCCTTTGCATTCGTCGGGGTGCGCGTTTTCTCGACGTCGCATGCGGCCCCGGCTACCTCGCGGCGGCCGCCGCACTGTGCGGCGCGGATGTCGCTGGCGTGGATTTCTCGGTTGCGATGGTCGACAAGGCGAGACGCGTCTTTCCGGCACTTGAGTTCCGCGTCGGCGACGCGGAGGATTTGCCATTTCCCGACGAAAGCTTCTCGGCTGTGGGGATCAGCTTCGGAATGTTGCACTTCGCGCACCCCGAGCGCGCACTCGCGGAGGCGCTTCGTGTACTGCGACCCGATGGCAGAATTGCCTTCACGGAATGGGCGACACCGAACAAGGCGGTGGGCTTCGACATGGTGTTGAAGGCAATCGAGCAGCACGGGACGACCGATGTGCCCCTGCCGCCGGGACCAGCCCTCTTCCGGTTCAGCGATTGGCAGGAATCGAAGCGCACGTTGCTCGATGCCGGGTTCGTCCAACCCGAAATGCGGGAGTTGGACCTCACGCTCGTGCTTCATGCTCCCAATACCCCTTTTCATGCACTCCTGCGCGGCGGCGTGCGGTTTTCCGCGTTGCTACACGCGCAAACGCCGGCCGCGCTGGCGTCTATCGAACGGGCCGTCGCACGCGACGCCGAGGCGTATCGCAGCGATAACGGGGACCTGCGGCTTCCGATGAGCTGCGTTCTGGCCTCCGCGGTCAAGCCTTAGAGCGCTCGAAGAATCAGCGTTCATGTCTGGCGGCTTGGACTCTGTAGCGTGACCAGAACTAGACCGTCGCGGCCAGCTTGAATTCATCGAACCTGGCTACCGGTGGCGACAGTTCCTTGATTTCCAGGCGGTCCACCAGCGCTCCATGCGCACCGTCAACCAGCCAGTCGCAAATTCGCTCGAGGTCTTCAGCGCGCCCTTGCAACACAGCTTCGACCGAACCATCCATCCGGTTGCGCACCCAACCCGTGATCCCTCGAGCCGTGGCCTCCTCGATGCAAGCCTGCCGGTAACCTACCCCCTGCACACGACCGTAGACTCTCACCAGTCTGGTCCTCAAATCGGTATCGAACTGTGGTGTCATGGTGCACGCAACTCCAGGCTGAATAAAAGGCAGCGCAGTTGCCTCTCAACCTCCGCGCATCTCGTCGCTTTCGCCTGCGGAGTCTGTCGCCTCCCAATCCGCCTGGGTCGTTGCTGGTGGCGTCGCCGGCTGGACACGTGTCCACCACGCGGTATTTGCCGGTGCATGAAAGCGGAACTGCGTGCTCCATGCGGCCCAAAACTCCTGCTGCGCGGCCTGGGACGTCGGAAGAACAAAACCTAACTGCTCGGCGAGTGCCGGCAGATAAAGGTCAAACGCCGATTTGACAACGTCGCCCCAGCTTCTTGCCTCAAGAATCGCCAGCCGATACGCGATTACCGCAATAGCGGCCGCAATCGCGGCATTCTGTAAAAGATCGGCTAACACGTAATTTCCGCCCAGCCCGTCCGCAAGCCAGATGTCGAGCGCTCGCACGAACGTAAAGATGGACGTCAATGAACCCAGAACGACGAGTCCGACCAGAAAGTCAACTGGAGCTCTCGCGTCCGCAATGATTGCCTGATAGTCCTTTGGGATCACCGCAAGAAGACGCGGCCAGACGAATATGCTGTCGACCTTGTAGACTTCGCTCGAGTAACCCTCGAATGCACGCAACGTGTTCCCAAAGGCCGTAGAAAGAACGAGGTTTTCATAGCGAGGGAAATCACGCGCGTTGCGCTCCTGAGTGCGATACAGCCTCGCCCTTACGGTGGCTCTGTTCAATTCGGCTTTTCTGTATTCCGACGATTCCTTTGAGGCTTTGAGCCGCTCGATCGTACTGTTCTCAGTATCGAGTTCGGTACGGAGGCGTTCTATAAGGCCCAGCTGACGATTGCGGCGGTCGCGCTCATCGCGCTTCCAGGCCTCTCGATTGAATGGCCATTTGTATCCTTCGAGGACCTGATAAAACCAGTTGTTCAGCACCATCAAGAGCAGCGATAGAACCCATACGATTATGAGGAAAGTAAACAAGCCGCCGACCTTTTCGCTGTCCGAGGTCGCTTTGTTCAGCAAATCGCCGAATAGCGGGATGTCCGCATTAGCTGCGAGAAAACCTGTAAAGCCAAGCAGGGCTGGCAAAAAGAAGCCGAGGATAAATGCTTTGTCCAGTAGTTTCGATAGGCCCGAGAGCATCGGCGGTTATCCTTGGCAAGTTCAGCGACGCACTGGCGGCGGGTTGTCGTCATCGGGGTCTTGCTGCGACTGTCCCGGAAGACCTCCGAATTGAAGAGCCCTATGAACGGCATTCAAATCGATGCTTGCCAGTTTGCTCGGTGGCGTTGCTGAGCCGGAGTCGTCTACCAGATGTTGATAAAGGAAATCGACTACCGCTTTGAGGGCATTGAGGGCGCTCGCGTAGTCTTGTGCGGTCGCCAGGTCATGGACTTCTACGGCCCGCCTCATCACCAGTTCGCGTAGCGGTTCCGGTGCTGATTCATATTGGCGAGCAAATGCCGCGTTGCGCTTGATCTCTTCGAGCTGGTCGATCGCTATCGACGCACTCCTGCGGGTCTGCCCCCTGGGCACATGCATGGCGGCCCGCCCGGCTACTTTGGTCAGCAGTTCGACGATATCCCGAGACGAGTTTTGTTTCATCTTGGTCCTCCAGGAAGGAGGCAATTTGCCTCCCGGCCCCGCCCGGTCGTCAGTGCTCGAACCGTTACTCGATGTTAGTACAGCTGTTCGGTAGGAGGAAACAGTAAATCGTGTGCGCATGCCGCAGAGGCGTCGCGTCGGACTTCGCAATAAATGAACTATCGCGAGGCTTACTCGCTGCCGTCCTTCCCTGTCACAGGATGTTGCATGCGTCGCCGTCAACGTCGAAGCGCCCGATTCTCCGCGGGAACGTGTTGGTTTCGGACCGCCTCGGCCCACTCAAACTGTCTGGTGAATCCCACCATCCAATCCACGTTGCCGCTGTCGCGCGAGCAGCCGACGCGTATGCAGCCTTCCAGCGGCACGCTTGCCTGGCAGCCGGCTGCGTCGGCACAGTCTTTGCTTGCAGAAGCTGCGTCAATCGGAGATAGCCATCATGCGATGTTTTGCGGACTTCGTTCCCAGGCAAGCGGTGCGCGGCAGTGTAGCCGTACTGGCTGCCGCCCTACTCATAGCGGCATGCGGAACCGGCATTGCGGCATTCGTTGGACTGCTGCCGAAATCAGACGGGGTAGCGACTGCAGTGACTGCTACGCCGCTGGTCGAATTGCAGACCACGATGATGAATCTCATCGAATCCGGTTTCGAGGACGCTTCCGCCGCTCCCGATTGATGTTGGACACGGTTCGGCTCCAACTCTGCCGCCATTGGCTATGCTTCTGTCTGTGTCTTGCGCCTACCGCGTACTACACGAACATGGGAGCGAAACGTGGCAAGTATCGACTTCGAAAACCTCCGGCAGTTGTTTCCAGTCACCGACGATATTCCAGAGACCGCCCGCCTGGCGGAGCCCATTCATCAGCGCGTCTCGCTCGTCGATGGAGAACTGAAGGCATGGGATGGAAACTCCAAGACCGTGCTATCTCCGGTCTGCGTGCGACAAGCCTCCGGCGACGCTGAACAGGTCGTAATCGGCAGTTATCCCGTCATGGGCGAAGTCGAGAGCGATGCCGCGCTCGACGCCGCCGTGCGAGCCTACGACCACGGCCGCGGTGAGTGGCCGACGATGACGGTCGCGCAGCGCATCGGTTGCATGCAGGACTTCATTCGTCTGATGGCGGCCAGGCGCGATGAGATTGTGAATCTGATCATGTGGGAAATCGGCAAGAGCCTTGCCGATTCACAGAAGGAGTTCGACCGCACCATCAGCTATATGCAAGACACGATCTCGGCGCTAAAGGAGCTGGACAATAGCAACTCGCGCTTTGTCATCGCCGAGGGCACCATCGGCCAGATTCGCCGCACACCGCTTGGCGTCGTACTGTGCATGGGGCCTTACAACTATCCGCTGAACGAAACGTTCGCGACGCTCATTCCCGCATTGCTGATGGGCAACACCGTCGTATTCAAGCCGCCCCAATATGGCACGCTGCTGTTCTTCCCGCTGCTCGAGGCATTCCGTTCCGCTTTTCCGAAGGGCGTCATCAACACGATTTATGCACCGGGCGCGGTGGTCGTGCCACACATGCTCGCCTCGGGAAAGATCGACGTGCTTGCCCTGATCGGCTCGAGCAAGGTTGCAGACCATCTGAAAAAGCAGCACCCGAAGTCGCATCGGCTCCGCGCCGTTCTCGGCCTTGACGCCAAAAACGCCGCGATCGTGCTGGCTGATGCCGACATAGACCTCGCCGTGAAAGAATGTCTGCTCGGTACGTTGTCGTTCAATGGTCAACGGTGCACAGCGCTCAAGATCCTGATGGTGCACCGCTCGATCGTCGATACGTTTCTTGAGCGCTTCAACGCAGCGCTCAAGAATCTCAAGGTTGGTATGCCGTGGGAAAAGGGTGTGTCCATTACACCGCTGCCTGGCATGCATCGTACAGCCTACATGACTCAGGCGATTGACGATGCGAAAGCGAAAGGCGCGGCGGTCGTGAATGAAGGTGGTGGCGTGTTCTGCAAAACGCTTTTCTATCCGGCCGTGGTGTACCCCGTCAAGGAAGGGATGATGCTCTATCGTGAAGAGCAGTTCGGACCAATCATCCCGGTCGTGCCGTTCGATGACATCGATACACCGCTCGAATATGTCATCACTTCGGACCACGGTCAGCAGGTCAGCATTTTCGGCACCGACGCCGCCCAGATTGGCGCGCTGGTCGACCCGCTCGTCAACCAGGTGTGCCGTGTCAATCTCAACAGCCAGTGCCAGCGAGGCCCAGACGTCTTTCCGTTTGCGGGCCGCAAGGATTCGGCGGAAGGCACGCTATCGGTCACCGATGCATTGCGCGCGTTCTCGATCCGGTCCATGGTCGCAGCCAAGGAGACCGACTTGAACAAGACGCTGCTCGACACGATGGTCTCGAATCATCACTCGAAGTTCGTGAACACCGGTTTTATTTTTTAGCGGCTAAGTGCGGCTTTTGGAGGTTTGGCGGTTTCAGTGTCGGCGAGAATGCGCACAAATTCCCGCCGGCACCGCACGCATCAGTAGTGCTTTGTTCTTGGTTCAGGATGCGCAAAGCGGGTCACTGCGGCTCCGGATGAGCGAGGCCCGCTTCCTCGATAACCTGCTCGTATTGTTCCACGCCGACTACGGCTCGGTACTCCTGCATCAGCCGGATGAGCGCCTGCGACGTCTTGGAAATCACGCCGTGGACTTCCAACTGCTCGGCGTGCACCAGCGCCTGCCCCAAAGTTATGGCCACGTCGGTCTCCTTATTGCAGTTGAACAGCGAGCAAGTCGTTGGCGAACGCGGGCCGGGCGGAGGCAAGCTCCATCAGGTCGACGAAGCCCTCGCTGAGCGCAAACTCATGCAGCGCGTCATTGCCGCTGTCAGCCTTGATGCGACCGTAGCTTTCGACCATTTTCAGGTCGGTAATCAAGTACATCATCTCAACCTCTTTCTGCCGGGGATGCCCCGAGTTGTTACGTGCGTAGCTCGGCGGAAAGGGGCACTCCGTCGCGCCGTTTTTTCCTCTCCTGCTACGGTTCGAAGCGTAGGTCTCGTTGCTTAATTCAAGCTTAAACAATGCCAGCCGTAGGAAGTCACGCCGGGGACAGCGCTTCAGAAGCGCTCGCTGCGACGACGAATGCCGAAATCGCGTGGGTGATTCCGCGCACAGCTCGCCGCCTACACTCCGACCTCGAATATTGCTGCATCGCACTAAGCGACATCCCCGGTTGAAGCCGACCTTGTCGTTAATCAGGTATTGAATATGGTTCGGCGCCGACCTTGTCGTGATCCATTAGCAGCGGGAAGATCTGCCTTGTGTTGCATACCAGCCGGTAAAGTTAACCTACACTCAAGGCGCCTCAGCACCGCGGCCTTGTCCCCCGGTGCGTCTGCCGACCTCGCGCGACGCGTGCAACCGATGAGGACCCGTCGCGGCCCGCACAGGAGAAGAACATGCGCGCGCTCGACATCATGACTTCTTCGGTCATTACCGCCACACCGGATATGACTATCCACGACGCAGCGAAGCTATTCGTCGATCACCACATCAGCGGCATGCCGGTGCTCGGCGCCAATGGGCAGGTGATAGGCATCGTCAGCCAGGGCGATCTGCTCCATCGTGTGGAAACCGGCACCGGGCACGGCAAACGTCGATGGTGGCTCGAACTGCTGTCGTCGTCGGCGCGCGAGCAGGCCGCGAGGTATATCAAGGAGCATGGGCATGTGGTCGGCGACGTGATGTGCGAGAACGTCATTTCGATTCCCGAAGACATGCCGCTGCACCAGATCGCCGACCTGATGGAACGCCGGCATCTGAAACGCGTGCCAGTGCTGAAGGATGGGCAGCTCGTCGGCATCGTCAGCCGCTCTAACCTGATCCGCGCGCTCGCTTGCGCCGAGCCGATAATCGACACGGGCTCGCACGACGATGCGAGCCTGCGCGACGCAATCGTGCGCGAGATGCACGGACAGCGCTGGGGGCTCGCGAAACAAGGTGTGTTCGTCAAGGACGGCGTCGCGCATCTGTGGGGCATCATCGAATCCGAAGAGGAGAAGCGCGCGATCCGCATCGCCGCGGAAAACGTGCCCGGCATCAAGCGGGTGGAGAGCCATCTGGAGTCGCCGAGTGTGATTCCGACGATGTAGCCGGCGCGCCCGTCAAAGTGCCGAACCTTCCCTGATTGAGTGCGAGCGGCGCGGTTTCGGACCGCGCCGGGCTCGCACATTTGCTGGATGACGCAGCACGCGACTGATATTGAATGTCAGTCCGGAATCTCCGGCTCGACCAGCTTCGCAAGCTGCGCGAGCGACTCCTGCCAGCCGAGGTAACACATCTCGACCGGAATCATCTCGGGGATGCCCTCCTGCACGATGTTCAGTTCAGTTCCGCACGACACCTGCCGCAACGAAACGGTCGTATGCATCTGACCGGGCAGATTCGGATCGTCGAAATAGTCCGAGTAGCGGATCTTTTCGAACGGCACCAATTCGAGGTATTCGCCGCCGAACGAGTGACCCTTGCCCGAGCCGAAGTTATGAAACGACATCCTGTAGGTGCCGCCGACGCGCGCTTCCATCTGATGCACGTCGCAGGTGAAACCATACGGCGGCAGCCATTTCGCCATCGCGGCGGGTTCGAGGAACGCTCGATAGATACGCTCGGGCGTCGTGCGCAAAACACGGTGAAATTTGACGGTGCCGGTAGCCATGATGAGTGTGCCTTTCACGGGAGGGGTTGAACATACTGTCACGACGGGCCGCCGCTGCGGGAATCGACACGCGCGAGACCAGGCAAAACCCTGGACGGCTCTCAGCACCTGCGCGGCTCCTCGTTCATTACGAGCCTTGTACACTCGGCCGCGATGCTAGCAACGCGTGCTTTCTCTTCGCCTAAGATGGATTGTTCTCGCCATACCCGCAAAGGACGATCATGGGCATCGACTCTACCAGCCAAACCACCATCAAAGCATTCGTGTTCGATGTCTTCGGAACCGTGGTTGACTGGCGAAGCGGCGTCGCGCGTGAAGCGCAACCGTTTCTGCAGCGGTACGCACCGAATCTCGACGCATCCGATTTCGCGGACGCGTGGCGACGCGAGTATTCGCCTGCGATGGAAGAAGTGCATAGCGGACGCAGACCGTATGTAAGACTCGACGTGCTGCACCGGGAAAACCTCGTCAAAGTGCTGACGCGTTTCGGCATCGTCGACGTTACCGAGCCCGAGATCGATGAGTTGAACCTCGCCTGGCATCGGCTGGACCCGTGGCCCGATGCCGTCGATGCATTGCAGCGCCTGAAGGGGCGCTTCATCATCGCGCCGCTATCGAATGGCAACATTCGCCTGATGGTGGACATCGCAAAGCGTGCCGGTCTGCCCTGGGATGCCATTCTCGGCGCCGAAGTCGTCCGCGCTTATAAGCCCTCGCCGCGGGTGTATAGCGAAACGGCGGAAATCCTCGGCATCGCACCGCGCGAGCTATGCCTCGTTGCCGCGCATAACAACGATCTCGCCGCCGCCCGGCGCGTCGGTCTGAGCACCGCGTTCGTGCTGCGGCCCACCGAGCATGGCCCTCAGCAGACGAGCGATCTGAAGGCGAACGAGGCATGGGACTTCGTCGTCGGCGATCTGCACGAACTCGCGACGCAACTAGGCTGCCCGCGCTGACGCAAACCCACGTAAAGCGACGTACTGCAATAGCATGATCGTCTTGCCGTCGACGATTTCCCCTGCCTCGACCGCTCGCAACGCGGCTTGCAACGGCATTTCGATCACCTCGACATCTTCCCCTTCATCTTCGACGCCGCCGCCATCGTGGACGCGCATCGACGCCTCGTACTCGCCGACATAGAAGTGGAGCTTTTCGGTCACGGACCCCGGGCTCATGTAGGCCTCGAAAATCTTGTGGACCGCGCCGACGCGATACCCCGTTTCCTCCTCGACTTCGAGCCGGATGCGCTCTTCCGGCGAAGCGTCGTCGAGCAATCCGCCCGGCGCTTCGATCATCATGCCGTCGTGACCGTTCACGAACGCGGGCATGCGGAATTGTCGCGTGAGCATCACGTTGCCGGTGCGCGGGCTGTGCAGCAGGATCGTCGCGCCGTTGCCGCGATCGTAGGTCTCGCGGTTCTGGCGCTGCCATGTGCCGTCGCGGCGCAGGAAGTCGAACGTCACCTTTTTCAGGGTGTACCAGTCGTCCGACAGCAAGGTCGTGGCGACGATGCGAACCCGGTCTTTCGTTGCAGTCATGTTGTCCTCCTGTCGATCTCGACAATGATTCATGGTATCGTGCAACTTCGCGCAATTTCAAGTGATTTCGTGCAATCCAATGTTGACCACCCAACGCAAGAAAGCGATCCTCGACGAGCTCGCGCGCAACGGGCAGGTGCTCGCAGGCGAGCTGAGCGTGGCGTTTGGCGTGTCGGAAGATACGATCCGCCGCGATCTGCGCGAACTGGCCGCGGAGGGGCGCTTGCAGCGGGTCCACGGCGGCGCGTTGCCGGCGTCTGCCGCACTCGCGTCATTCGAGCAGCGTCAGGACATCGAGACGCTCGCCAAGCGGCGCATCGCGCGGCGAGCGGTCGAGCTGATCGCGCCGGGGCAAACCGTGATCGTCGACGGCGGCACCACGTCGGCGCTACTGGTCCGGGAACTGCCGGCCGATCTGCACGCGACCATCGTCACGCATAGCCCGAGCGTCGCGACGGCGCTGGCCGCGCATCCTTGCGTCGAAGTGATCCTGATTGGCGGGCGGCTCTACAAGCATTCGATCGTGGCCGTCGGCGCCGCGGCAATGGAAGGCATTTCGCGCATCCATGCCGACCTGTACTTCATGGGCGTGACCGGCGTGCATCCGAGCGCAGGGCTCACCACCGGCGACTTCGAGGAAGCCGCGATCAAGCGCGCGCTCGCCGCGCGCGCGGCGGAGACGGTCGTGCTCGCGTCGTCGTCGAAACTGAACGCCGCGTCGCGCTGCGTGATCGGTGATATCACGCTCGCGCAGACCATCGTGGTCGAGAAGAAGACCAGCGCGGAATTGACGAAGCCGATTGAAGCGGCCGGGGTGACCGTGGTGAGGGCGTAGGGTGTCTTCACGAATTGACTGATTCGCATCATCGTGGGCTCGAAGCGTCGCTCCACCGCCTCCGAACAAAGATAAAACAGACGACTTTTGGAGTGCTAGGATGACGCCGCACCCCGACATGATCCACGAAACGAGACAGTCGAGAGTGTGAACACGATGATGAAATCGTTGCGTTGTGCAGCCTGATACTCAAGTACAGAGGAGACACTCAATGAAACTTTCGAAGCTGCTGATTAACGCGCTGGCCATCTCCGCCTTCAGCTTTACCGCAATCGCGGCTCATGCCGAAGATCTGCTCGACTCGGTCAAACAGGCTGGAGTCCTGAAGATCGGTCTCGAAGGCACCTATCCGCCGTTCGACTCGCGCAACAAGGACGGTCAATTGGAAGGCTTCGACGTCGATGTCGCAAAAGCCGTGGCGGCGAAGCTCGGGGTAAAACCGGAGTTCATTCCGACCGAGTGGAGCGGCATTATCGCGGCGCTGCAGAGTGGCAAATTCGACGTGATCATCAACCAGGTCACCATTACCCCGCAACGCAAACAGGTTCTTGATTTCAGCCAGCCATACACGTACTCGGCCGCGCAGCTGATTCAACGCGCGGACGACAAGCGTGAGTTCAAATCGCTCGACGAATTCAAGGGCGACAAGAAGATCGGCGTGACGCTCGGCACCAACTACGACCAGATGGCGCGCGCAGTACCCGGCATCAACGTGCAGACTTATCCGGGCGCACCCGAGAAGCTGCGCGATCTCGCGGCCAAGCGTATCGACGCGACCATCGACGACAGGCTGATGCTGCCTTACATCATCAAGAACTCGCAATTGCCGCTGCGTACGGGCGCGGTGCTGAAAGGCGCCGACCAGGAAATGGGCATCCCGTTCCGCAAGGACAATCCGAAGTTCGCAAAAGCACTCGACGATGCGCTGACCCAATTGAAGCAGGACGGCACGCTCAAGAAGATCTCGATGCACTGGTTCGGTACGGACGTGACGCAGCCTCTCGCGCAGTAAATTTCTCGTTGTTCTCCCGTACCCGCGCCGGCCTGCAGAATGGTCGACGCGGGTACGTCGCTTGCTCTGCGAGCGGTTTTTCTCGCGGAATCGCTCGCGCTCATCGCTTCCATTGCTTCCAATCACGAAGCACGCGCAAATACGCGATTGCGCGCATCTTCCCCTTCGTTCATCACGTTTCGATCTTCATGCTGAGTGCATACAGGATGTGCTGCGCTGCAGTTGCCTGATGCTTCGAAAGCGTGCGATGCTTTCGGGGCCATTGATCCGGCCACCTCGTGCCGGACTCGCATGTCGTCGGGAGACGACGTCGAATGGCGTGCGAAGAGACCAGTGACATGCCCACAACCTTGGAGGCATCATGAGCACTCAATCACTGTCTCGCAGCAGCACCGCATCCAACACGCAGCTCTTCCCCAGCTTAAATGACCACTTCGTGCCGCGACGTTCGCCGATCACGCACGGCATCGCGTGCATCGCCACGCTCGTCTTCGCATCCGCGAGCTGTCTGGCCGATACCCAGGTGGGCGCCGCGCTGCCGCCCGCGCCCGACATCCTGTACGGCGATCTGTTCGTCGCCGTGCAAACCGCGCAGATCTTCAACGACCAGAAGACGTTCGTCGACTCGACGCCGAATGGCAGTCCCGCCGCGATCGTGCAGTTATACGAAGCGCAAAAGAACCAACCCGGCTTTTCGCTGCAGAAATTCGTCAGCCAGTACTTCACTCCCCCGCCCGATCAGAGCATCACGCCGCCGCCCAATCAGAGTCTGCGCGAGCACATCGACTGGCTCTGGAGCGGCCTCACGCGCACGACGACGAGCGCGCCCGACTACAGCTCGCTGATCCCGATGCCCAAACCGTACGTCGTGCCGGGCGGCCGCTTTCGCGAGGGCTACTACTGGGATACCTATTTCACGATGCTGGGGCTGCAGGAGTCCGGACGTGAAGATCTCGTCGACGATATGCTGGACAACTTCGCGTACATGATCGACACGTTCGGTCATATCCCGAACGGCAATCGCACGTACTATCTGAGCCGCTCGCAACCGCCGTTCTACTCGTATATGGTCGAGCTCGCGGCGCAAAAGGAAGGCAATAAGGTCTATCAGAAGTACCTGCCCGAGCTGCGCAAGGAATACGCGTACTGGATGCAAGGTTCGGCCAGCACGCCGCGCGGCGGCGCCACGCGCAATGTCGTCGTGCTCAACGATGGCACCGTGCTGAACCGCTACTGGGACGAGCTGGACACGCCGCGCGACGAGTCCTATCTCGAGGACGTGCAGACCGCGCAGGCGAGCGGCCGGCCGGCCAACCAGGTCTACCGCGATCTGCGCGCGACCGCCGAAAGCGGCTGGGATTTCAGCTCACGCTGGTTCGGCGACAACCAGACGCTCGCCACGGTGCGCACGACATCGATCATCCCCGTTGATCTGAACAGCCTGCTATTCCATCTCGAGACGACGATCGCGCGCGGCTGCTCGGCGACACGCGACTTCCATTGCGTCGTGCAGTTCATCGGCTACGCGGCACGTCGCGCGGAAGGCATCAACCGTTATCTGTGGAATAGCAACGGCTACTACGGCGACTACGACTGGCAACTGCGCAAGTCACGCGACAACCAGACCCCGGCGATGCTGTATCCGCTGATGGCCGGCGTGGCGTGGCCCGATCGCGCGTGGAAGACTGCGCAAACCGTGCAGAACGTGCTGTTGAAGCAAGGCGGCCTCGCGACCTCGATCTATAACACCACGCAGCAATGGGACGCACCGAACGGCTGGGCGCCGTTGCACTGGATCGCGATTCAGGGCCTCAAGCGCTACGGACGCACCGATCTTGCTCAGTCGATCGGCACGCGCTTTCTCGCGGATGTCCAGAACGTCTACAACACGCAGCAGAAGCTCGTCGAGAAGTACATCGTCGAAGGTGCGGGGGAAGGCGGCGGCGGGGGTGGCGAGTATCCGCTGCAGGACGGCTTCGGGTGGACCAATGGTGTGACGTTGATGCTGCTCGATCTGTATGGCAATGGGCAGTGAGGCGCCGCGGCATGTTCAGGCGAGTGCACTGAGCTTGGCCTTATGATTCCAGATACATCCCGAGTGGAAGCAGAATGATCTGGCTCGCCAATGTTGTTCTCGTGCTGCACGCGCTGATCGTGGTGTTTATCGTCGGCGGACTACTCGCGATCTGGATCGCCCACGGTTTGCGACTCCCGTGGGCGCGCAATCGCGCGTTTCGTACGCTGCATGTTCTCGCCATTGGTATCGTCGCAACGCTCGCGGTGCTCGATGTGCCGTGCCCGTTGACCGTGCTGGAGGACTATCTGCGCACGGGCACGGCTGGTCCGCAAGGCTTCATACAGCGGTGGGTAAGCGCCTGGCTGTACTACGACTTTCCACCGTGGGTGTTCGTGGTCGCCTATGTGGCGTTCTTGCTGGCGGTGATTCTTACCTGGTATCGAATTCGGCCACGGGCGTGACTCGAATATCGCATTTTTAATTCGATGGAGGATACGTTTGCACCGGTTAAATTTACCATTTAATTCTATTTTTTTAAACGCAATTAATTCCGACGACTTTCCCACGAAAATCCAATGCAATGCGGATAAATCCGGACAGCATTTCTCCCCGCCAAGCCGCCGAGACCGCACTGGTGCTCGCTGACAGACGCTCTTTATCTCGAATAGCATAATCACCGCTCCATCCTTGACAAGACCTCATTTCGCATTCTATTTTCACTCTTGCTGTAAGCACCGGAAAGATTCAATTTTAGATTTCTCTTGAAATGTCGAGATAAATCGACAGGGAATTCCTTTGCCCATTCAATCGATAACTCTGGAAAGCAAATAGAAATATCAACGCAAGCAAGTTGAATCAATGAATTCGGAAGAGCTGTCCATGCAAGCGCTGCGTGCCTTCGAGTGCGGTGCGGGTTATTCGATCTCCAACGCGCGCGACCGGCGAAAAGCGGCCTTTGTGTAGCGGTATCACTCACCAGGGAACGAGATGAAACCAGACAGAAAGAGTACCGACGATGGCCGCGTCCGTCGTCATGGCCGGCTAGCCGCGCTAAGCGTGCTGACACTCGGAATCGTGATCGTCGCCGGATGCGGCGGCAGCGATGGAGGTTCGTCGGCGTCGGCGGTCCCAGGCAGCATGGCGCAAGCCGCATCCGCGCCGCAGACGCCGTCCGCCAATCAGCCCTACACCGATCTCACCTCCTATTCGACGAGCGCGACGTCCGGCATTGCGTCGTCACTGGTCGCCGAGAAAGCGGCGATCATGCATTACCAATGGACGTCCGGCAGCACCACCATCAACTACACGACGACCACCGGCCATCTGACCGCAATGGATCTGACGAGCGGCGCACCCGAAGCGACGATGTCTTATGTCGCCTACACGGCGCCGAGCACGGATGGCAAACCGCGGCCCGTCACGTTCGTCTATAACGGCGGGCCGGGCTCTTCGTCGATCTGGCTGCGGCTCGGATCGTTCGCGCCGACGCGCGTCGCGACCACCGATCCGCTGCTGAACGGCACCAGCTGGCCGAACTACCCGCTCGTGAACAACACCGAAAGCCTGATCGACACGACCGATCTCGTGTTCATCGATCCGCCGGGCACGGGCCTCTCCGAAGCGATCCTGCCGAACACCAACCAGACCTATTGGAGCACCGATGCGGACGCGAACATCATGCGTGACTTCATCATTCGCTACCTGACGGTCAATTCGCGCAGCAGCTCGCCGATCTATCTGTACGGTGAATCGTACGGCACGCCTCGCACCGACATCCTCGCGCTCGCGCTCGAATCGGCCGGCGTGCACCTCACAGGGATCACGCTGCAGTCCTCGATCCTGAACTACTTCGCGGATGCGATCGAGGCGGTGGCGATCACGGGTTCGCCCAATCAGCTCGCGCTCGAAACCGATACGTTGAGCGGCTACATGCCGGGCTATGCCCAGGTCGCGGCGTACTACAACCAGGTGTCGCCCGCGCCAGTGAATCAGGCGACTTACGCGCTTCGCAGCGAGGCGTTCGTGACCGCCAACTACAACCTGTTCAAGAACTATTCGCTGTACTGGACGTTGAGCCAGCTCGGCGCGCCGACTTACGCGGGACCGCCGAACTTCCCGCCGACGTGGCTCGAGAAGTTCTGGGACGCCGAATCCGGCCTCACGTTGCAGGCGATGCAGGGTTACTTCAACATCAATCCGTTCAACATCACGCTGGTGCCGGGCTCGACGATCGGCCGCTACGATGGTCGCGTGTCGTTGCCCAACTCGGACCCGCGCCTGCGAAGCGACGGCGACCCGTCGGACATCCTGATCTCGCTGCCGTTCACCAATGCGTTGGCCACGCAGATGCCGGATTACCTCGGCTACACCGCACCGAACGCCGCGTATATGCCGCTGAACGACGCGGTCATCGAGGCGTGGAATTTCTCGCACGGCGGCCAGCCGCTGCCCGACACGATCCCCGATCTGCTCGGCGCACTGAAGCTGAATCCGCAACTGAAGGTGCTGGCGGAAAACGGCTACCACGATCTGGCCACGCCGTTCTTCAATACCGAGAAGCAGCTCGCGCGACTGAAGACGGTGCAGGGCCTCGAGCCGAATCTGCAGGTCAACTTCTTCCAGGGCGGGCATATGATTTATCTGGATGACGTGGCGCGCCCGCAGATGAAGGCGGATCTGGCGGCCTTCTATGGCGGCACGCCGATAGCGGGCGCACTCACGCTCGCGACGCTGCCGCAGCCGTGGGCCGACGAAGCGCCCGCCGCCACACCGACGAGCGAGGCGGTCGCCGCGGCCGCGCCCTGATCGATGGTGGTTTCGCTTCGCGCGAGACCCTCCGACTACTTTTTATGGCGAATGATCATGTCTTCAATCGATATCTTTCGACGTGCGCTGGCGTTGATCGTCCTCGGTGTGGTCGTCGGTAGTGCGCACGCGCTGCCGCCTCAGCCGGTCGCGCCCGTGACGCTACCCCACGGCGGACACGGCGTCGACGGTCCGTTCTTTCCTCATAACCGTGCTAGCGCGGTCGCGCCGACCACCGGCTCGACATTGCAGCAGCAGGCTCAGCAGCGCATGGAGAGCAGGCTGGGCGCGAATTCGGTGCTCAGCAACGGCTCGTCGATCACCAAGGCTCAGGCGCAAAGCAATGGGCTCGGCTATATCGCGAGGCATTTTGACGAGATCGATAGCGCGCATTCGGGTCGTGTGACGTTGAACGACGTGCGGCAGTATCTGCAGCAGCATCAGCAGTGATACCCGATTAGGCCATCGGTCCCGTAGGTGGGACGGCCGGCGAACGCGTCGCGATCGTGCGACTTGGCGCCGGCCGTTTGTGACTACGCGCCGCGCGGATCGCTTACGCTCGCTTCTCCGCCGCCGCCTGGATCATCTTCCATCCATTGCCCGCCGGATCGCGAAAGCCCGCATCGACGCTGCCGAAACGATCCACCGGCTCCTGCGTGAATTCCACGCCGCGCGCCTTCAACTGCTCGTAGCTCGCGCGACAGTCGGCAACGCAGAGCACCAGCGGCGGCATCGCTCCCTTCGCGACCATCGCGCGCAGCGTTTGCGCGGTCGCCTCATCGTGGATCGGCGGCCCCGGCGCGAACAGGCCCAACTGGAAAGTCGGCTGCTCCGGGTGCTGGACCGTGAGCCAGCGGTAAGCGCCGTTGCGCACGTCCGTGTGGACGCGAAAGCCGAGCTTGTCGACGTAGAACGAAAGCGCCGCGTCCTGATCGTCGACGTACAAACCGACCACATCGATACCCTGATTCATGACTCCTCCCTCGGTGGTTGAGGGCTCGACTGTATCGCCGAGCACCGAGCGGCGCTTCTCCAAAACTGCGCTCGGCTCGCGCGCCGGTTCAATCCAATTCGTTGAACTCGACGCGCCGGCCCTTCATCACCAGCGGGATACGCTCGCCCTGGCCCGTCAGACAACTCAGATCGCCCCTGCCGATGATCTCGGCGGGGGTCAGCACTTGTGCGCGGATCGAAAACTTGTCGCTTTGCATCCGATGGCCCGGGCCGAGCAGATCGGAACCGAAGCCCATCTTGACCCCGGCGCGCTTGAAAATCTCCAGCGACTTCGAACCGGCTTCACGCACGATGTCGATCTTGGCCGCGCTCTCGGCCGACAGGCCATAGCGCACGCCCATGCAAGGCCTCGCTATACGCGCGGGAATCGTCGACATAGCTTCCTTCCAGAAAGGGCGGCGCCGTGGCACCGGGCTTGGTCGAACGAGTATAGGAAGTCGAAATGGGCGGGTCTTGGTTGGAAACCGCATCGAATATGCGGATTCCGGCATCAAGGCGCGGCGGGCGCGAGCACTGCCTGATTCATGTTTTCTCGCTGGCAGGAGGCTCGGCAGCGTCGCCGTTCGCGCGGCGGCGCTTTTCCAGCACCGCGGTCGTCAGGTCCGGACGTTGCGCGGCCTTCAGCACACAGGCGGGCACGCGTTCGAGTTCGGTCTGATTGGCGCGTGCCTGCACGCGCATCTCGCTCGGGCTCAGGCCGGTGATGTCGCGAAACACGCGGCCGAACGTGCCGAGGCTTTGCCAGCCGGTCGCGAACGCGATGTCCGTGATGCCGAGGTCGGTGTCACGCAGCAGCGTGGTGGCTTGCTCGATACGCCGCGTCAACAGATAGCGGTGCGGCGGCACGCCGAAGGCCCGCTTGAACGAACGCGCGAAGTGCGCTTCCGACACGCCGCTGACTTCAGCCAGGCGCCGCACCGGCCAGGCTTCGTGCGACGCGGCATCGATGCGGTCTTTCGCACGCAGCAGGCGGCGCAACAACACCGGGTCTTCGAGCGCTTCGGCGCTGCCCGGGATGGGAAGGGGCTGGAGTTCAGGGTCGTGTGAGCGGGACATGAGTTCGCATTGGAACGGCTCGTCGAAGAATGCGCTGGTGAAAGGGCCGCCGCGGCGACCGCTTCAAGCGGTCTGCTCGGTCTTGCCGTAAGTGAGCCGGCCGTTTTTCGACAGCAGCACCGCGACCGGCCGCGTCATTTCGAACTCGGAGAAAATGATCGTCATGCTGGCGGTGATCGGCACCGCGAGAAAGGCGCCCGGCACGCCCCACAACGCCGACCACACCGCCATGCTCGCGACAATCGCGAACGGGCTCAGGTTCAGCGAATTGCCCGTCAGATACGGATCGAGAATATTGCCGATCACGAAGTGAATCGCGGACAGCGAAACGAGCACGATCAGGACCGAATTCACGTCGCCGAACTGCAGTACCGACATCAGCACCGGGAACGCAACCGCGAGCACCGAGCCGATATATGGCACATAGTTCAGCAGCGCGGTCAGTATCGCCCACAGCCCGGCGAACTCGAGGCCGACGCTGCGCATCGCGAGCCAGCAGAGCCCGCCGAGCAGCACGCCGAGAAACGTCTTCAGCGCGAGATACGCGCCAATGCGCCGGTTGATGTCGATGACCACGCCCCGGATGCGCGCCGCGTTGGTCGAATTGGCGGTCATGTTCGCCAGCTTGTCGCCGAACGTGCGGCGCTCGAACAGCAGAAAACTCGCATACAGCACGATCACGAACAGGTCGATGATCATCGACGAGAGCGACGCCAGCAGGCCCGTCACCATCGCCTGAATGTTGAGTTGCGTGAGTATGTTCCGCCGCAGTGACTCCCAGGTCGGCTCGCTTTCGAGGTGCAGCAGCGTCGAGATCTTGTGGATCATCAGCAAGACCGAGTCCTGGTAGCGCGGCGCGAGCGCGACGAGCGCGTCATAGTTGGCGACCAGCATGTCGACCGCGAAGAAAATCGCGGCGCAGATCAGGAACATCGACAGCCCATAGCGCAACTGCACCGGCAGCCGCGGGCCGATCAGCGGAATGCGTTGCAGCAGCCGCGTGAGGTCGACCACCAGGTACACCGCGATCGCGCCGAACACGATCGGCACGAAAACCGCACGCCCGATATACAGCAACCAGCCCACAATCAGCAGCAGCAGCACTACGTATACGGACGCTTGCAATCTGTCGGTCATTGGTCAGTGCTCCATGAATCCGCAAACAGGTGCGCCCGCGCTCGACCCGAGGACGACGGCGATCGCCGCGCACGCGCCCGCCGTACGAGCCCCTTACACAGCAGGCCGCGCGATGGACAGAACCGATCTTCGCACAGAACGATGACAGCTCACATATAAAGCGCGCCAGATCGTTCCGTCCGCAAACTCCAGGCCGATACCTCGAAATGCGCCAGCAGTATGTCGCGAAACGTTGTGATGCGCCGGTCTCGCTCGTGAAACCATCTGTTACGCTGTTTTAATCGGTTTCGATCACCTGAGGTGTTTCGACGCGAGCGCCTGCGCCACGCGGTGACAGCGTTCAGCCAAATCCACGCAGTGAAACCCGCGCCGCGCGTGGCGGTGCGATGTCCGCACTTTGTCTGTGCGCGATGTCCGCTGCACGCATCCCTCTCAATTCACGGCATGGAGAACGAGATGCTGCAACGGCTGGGGTCGCGATTCGTCGCATTGGGTCTGATCTGGACATTGTCCGCTTGTGGCGGCGGAGGTGGCGGCAGCGGCGCGGAGCCGGGCGGCACCGGCTCGAACGGCGCGGCCGGAGCGACCACCCCCGCATCGAGTCCCGCGCCCGCGTCGAGTTCGACACCGGCATCAAGTCCAACTCCGGCATCAAGTCCAACTCCGGCGTCGAGCCCGTCGGGCGCATCGGACGCGAGCGCGACGACGCCCAAGCTCGCCGCCGCGACGCCGATCATCGACGGCACGACACTCGGCGCCGCCATCTGGCCCGCGGGCGCCACCTCAGCGGGGGGAACCGGTCAACCCGTCGGCGGACTGAACTGCGCGTTGCGCAGCACCGCGTACACCTATGCACACGTCTCGATCTACCAGAACGGGCAACTCCTGACGCTGCCGCCCAACATCGGCATGGTCGAGCCGACCGTCTCCGCGCCGACTGGCTGCGCGTATCCGGTGCACACGGTCGATTCGAGCGGCAAGATCCATATGGACGCGACGACCGGCGCGACTTATACGCTCGGCCAGTTCTTCTCGATCTGGGGCGAGCCGCTGAGTGCGTCGAACGTGGCGGGTCTGACCGCCTCGCCGATCGCGATCTACGTGAACGACGGCGGCACGCTCACGCAATACACGGGCGACCCCGCGAGCCTCGTGCTGAAGCCGCACGACGAAATCACGATCATGGTCGGCACGCCTGTCACACAAGTGCCCACCTATACGTGGACCGATCCGCCGCCGTTCGACCCGAACCCGATCACGCTCGTCTTCGGAGGCGTGGTCGGCTCGTCGTTCTGGCCGAACGGCACGACGTCGACGGGCGGCAACGGCTCGCCGGTCGACGGCCTGACCTGCGCGCCGAACATGAGTGTGCTGTACCACGTGCACGCACACCTCGCGATCATCAAGGACGGGCAATGGCTCGCGTTGCCGGCGAACGTCGGCATCCTGTCGCAATGCACGTATGAAATGCACACGCACGACAACACCGGCATCATCCATATCGAAGCGCCGAACGAAAAGACCTATACGCTCGGCGACTTCTTCGATATCTGGGGCGAGCCGCTGACGAGCACGAACGTCGCGGGCATCATGGGCGACGTGGTCGCGTATATCAACGACAACGGCGATTCGCGCCGCTATATGGGCGACTTGCGCAATATCGAACTGACATCGTTGCGCGACATCACGCTGCAGATCGGCACGCCGCCGGTGAGCACGTTGGCGACGTATTCGTGGTACGAGCCGCAGTAACATCCGCCGCAGGCTGCATCACTTCGCCGTGACGCGGCTTCAACGCGGCGTACCCGAATGCCCGATGCCGCCCGGCCGGCGCGGCATGATGCCCGCGACGGAGCGCGGCGCCGTGTTCGCGACCAGAATCATCGACGCGCCGGCAAGACCGCTCGACACATGCTTCAACGCATGGCCGGCGATCACGTGATGCGTGAGCTCCCATATCTGCCAATCGAGGCTTTCGAAAATCTTCGCGACCCCGTAGAAGACGATCACGAGCGTCCATGCGATCACGCCGTCCACCTTGCGCGTGAGCGTCATGCCGACGATCAGCATGAGGCCGCCGAACTGCAGAATCGCGTAAGGCCACAGGCTGTTGAACACCAGCCAGTAGCCGACGGTGGCGGGCGACACGACCACCATGATGAGCATCTGCGCCCAGCCGACGCGCTGTCCGCTCCACGACGTCCATAGCATCGCGAGGATGCCGGCGAACACGATCGTCATCGGCAGGCGATCCCAGACGAGCGTCGCGTCGTTCGGCGCCATGTGGTAGTAAGCCGAACCGAATGCGGTGAACAGCAGCCCGATCGCGGCGACGACCATGCCGGGGAATTGCGCCGGCTGGTTCGACGCATGCCGCGTGACCCAGCGCAGACAGAGCACGCCGGCGATCAGAATGACGACGTTCGAGAGCACGTCCGCCGCATTGTGCAGCGGCCCCAGCGAGCGCTGATCGGCGAAGTGGTGATACGAGGCCGGCTGCGCGAGCGGCCATATCATCTGCAGCACGGTGCCCGCCACGAAAAGCAGCACGCTAGCCAGCAGCAAGCGGGAGATCTTCACGTTGCTCGACTCCACAGTGGGGCGAAACGCTCGAAGGCGCCGTGAACCGGACCTTTTACGCCTCCTGGCGACCCTTTACGCTGACGCGAAGCGGATCACGTTCGCTCGCACGGAAACCGTGCGGGCGATGCGCAGCCGGGTTGGCCCCCGTTCGAATTCGCGCAGCCTGCTCGTATCATCGGACAAAGCGCCTGGCGCAACAAGAGCGTCGGGCGGCGCACCGATGGACATGCGCTCATAGTATTCTTCTCAACCAATGCAAGCTGCGTGCAAGAACGCGCGACCCAAAGGAAGACCCGGACTCCATGCAAGCGCAGATACCCCACCCGTCGTTCCCGCATCGTCGATGGAAGGGCGCGCTGTGCGCGCTGCTGTGCGCAAGCCTGCTCGCCGGCTGCGCGCGGTTACCGTCGCTCGAGGACCGCAAGGAGTCGCATGCGTTGTCGCCCGCGGTGGCGGCCACCACGGATCTCGGTCGCGCGGTCGCGCCCGAGCTGGCCGCGCACGCGGGGCTGGCGGGCATTTATCCGCTGGCGGATGCCCATGTCGCGTTTGCCGCGCGCATGGACCTGATCCGTTCCGCGCAACGCACGCTCGACATCCAGTACTACATCTGGCGCGACGATCTGACCGGCACGCTGCTGCTCGAACAGATCCACGAAGCGGCGGACCGGGGCGTGCGGGTGCGCCTGCTGCTCGACGATCTCGGCATCGCGTCCGCGCTCGACCCGACACTCTCGGCGCTCAACTCGCATCCGAACATCGAGGTACGCCTGTTCAACCCGTTCGTCGTGCGCAGCCCGAAATTCCTCGGCTTTGTAACCGACTTCTCGCGCGCCAATCGGCGCATGCACAACAAGTCACTGACCGCCGACGCCACCGCGACGATCCTCGGCGGCCGCAACATCGGCGACGAGTACTTCGATGCCACCGACGGCGTCGTCTTCGCCGACCTCGATGTCCTCGCGATCGGACCGGCCGCGGCCGACGTGTCGCGCGATTTCGACCGCTACTGGGCCAGCGCGTCGGCGTATCCGGTCGACAAGATCCTGCCGCACGAGAGTGTCGATGAACTGGCCACGCTCGAGCGTGATGCGCAGGCGATCGAACAGGCCCCCGCCGCCGCGGAGTACAAGGAAGCGCTGCGCGGTCCGCGCGTCGTGCAGAACCTGCTCGACCACAAGCTGCCGCTCGATTGGGCCAAAACGAAGATGATCAGCGACGACCCCGCGAAAGGCTTGAACGACGCGCCGCCGGAAGCGCTGATTCCGCACCAGCTACGCGAAGTGATGGGCCAGCCGACGAAGTCGCTCGACCTCGTCTCGCCCTATTTCGTGCCGGCGAATACGGGCACGCAGTTTCTGAGCGGCCTCGCCGCCCAGGGCGTCGATGTGCGCGTGTTGACGAACGCGCTCGAAGCGACCGATGTCGCCGCCGTGCACTCGGGCTATATCAGGCGGCGCGTCGAGTTGCTGCAAAACGGCGTGCACCTGTACGAATTGCGGCGCGTGGCGGGCGTCACCCAGAAGAAAGAACAGTCGCCGGGGCCGTTCGGCAGCTCGGGTTCGAGCTTGCATGCGAAAACTTTCATCGCTGATTCCCAGCGGGTTTTCGTCGGTTCGTTCAACTTCGATCCGCGCTCCGCGCATCTGAATACCGAGCTTGGCCTCGTGATCGACAGCCCCGATCTCGCGACGCGGGTCGATCGAAAATTTCTCGCTTTGCTGCCGACGGTCGCGTACGCGGTGCATCTCGACGCAAACGGCAAGCTGTACTGGATCGAAACCAACGACGGCGTCGAAACCCGCCTCGGTACCGAACCGAATGCGACGTGGTACGCGCGGCTCGGTGTATGGATGCTGTCGATTATGCCAATTGAGTCGTTGCTATAGCTTGCGGTTCAGAACCGTCGCAAATCGCGATCCCGCAATGGATCGGGCGAGCGCTGCGTCGCGCGCAACACGCCGTTGGTGTCGAACGCAAAATTGAACAGCATGTGGTTGATGTTGTTTTCGATGTAACGGTACGACCAGACTTCGCGTTGCGAGAGCCGGAAAAACTGCGTCTGCACGGGGCGGCCGAAATTGGTCAGCACATCCTCGCGCGTCCATTTGCCGATTTCCGCGCGATTGAATTCGCTCAACTGCAACACTTGACGCACGCTCACGATCTTGCCTGAAGCGTCGATGTCGGCGGCGACGGTGGTCGAACCCATCGGCTGGGTCGGCCACATCAGCCTGCGGCCGCCTCCGGGCAGGTCATAGGTTTCGCGCGGCGGACCCATGCGGGCGATGATCGCCGCTTGATCCTGGCCAGCCTGGAATTGCTGCCACGGTTGCGCGCAAGCCGCGAGCATCAACGCCGTCACGCACGTGAGCGCGGCGCGGCGCAAGACCAGCGGCGCCCGTGCCGTTCGCGCAACAGCGTTTCGAACGTGGGCGACTCGGGCAAGCATGGGTTCCTCCCGTTACGTTCGATCGCGCGTCGATCGGGAAACCCTCACCGCGCAAAAGCCAAGGCGACACCGGCAATGCGCCCGCTCGCCGATGGCTGCACTGAGGTAACCGACGCTTACTGCACGAGCTTCGCGCGCAGACGCGAGTGCTCGTCCGCAGAAATGGAACCGGACGCCTTCAGCTTGTCGAGCTTGTCGATTTCATCGGCGACACTGAAGCCCACCACATTGCGCAAATCTTCGCGCATCTGCCTGGCCCGCGCCTGATCGCGTTCCGCCATGCCGCGATGCTGCGTGAGCAGATACGCGAAGATGCCGATATACGGCAGGATGATCAGGAAAATCACCCACAGAACCTTGCCCCATCCCGACACGTCATGGCGGCGGAACAGGTCACTCGACACCGTGATCAACAGCCAGAACCACAGAATAAAGATGAAGATGGAAAAAACGTCGGCCAGAAAATTCGGGAATGTGAAACCATCATTGAAGAAGAGCATTGTTGTTCTCCAGTCATTCCGGTTGCAATTGAAAGGCGTAACGGATTTCGACCTATGGTTGCCTGCTATGGATGGCGCATACGATTAAGCATGGCAGCGCTGAAAATCTACCATGACCGCATGTCGATTGGGCACGTGCATTGATACTGTATGAAAGACATGCGCATGATGCGGAACTTTTTGTCTTTATAGACTATTCCGATCAAGTAACGCGAGCAATTTTTAAGGATTCCCTTCGATTGGCCATTTCTGACGATCTGGCGATCATGCCGCTGGCACTAGACATGCATCATGTGAAAACGATGTCAAATGCGAGCGCCATTCCTATGCAAAAAAAATGCCAAAAAGAGTGCTTGCGAGATGCATCGATTGAATGGCAGCCTTCGTTCACTTTCGTAAACAAACCTGAATAAATTCGGAGCATGCGTCAGCAGCTAGCCCGGACCACGAGTGCATCCGCAGGTGCCGCAGCCGGATCGGTCACCTCGATTGTCATATGCGTGAGCGCGCTTTTCGCTGCAAACGCATCGAGCCACTGCCGTGCGAGGCGCGGCAGCACGTGCTGTTCGATAAAGCCGATCAAAAGACGCGCCCCGGTCTCCTGCACGAGGCAGCGCCCGACGATGTAGTCGACCACCTCCGACGCATAGCTCAGCGCGATGCCGTGGTTATCCGCCATGCGCCGAACGACGCGATCGAGATGCAAACGCACGATCCGCGCGAGCGAATCCGAGCCCAGCGGACGATATGGCACCAGCGTCACACGCCCGAGGAAGGCGGCCGGAAACGCCTTCAGCAATTCCGTCGCAAGCGCGGAACGCAGACCGTCAAAATCCGGTGCAAGCATTTCGTCCGCGCATAGGCTCGAGCTCAGATCGGCGCCCACATTGCTGGTCATCAGGATGGTCGTATTGCGGAAATCGATATAGCGACCATCGCCGTCTTCCATGCAGCCCTTGTCCAGCACCTGGTAGAACATTTCATGCACGTCGCCGTGCGCCTTTTCAATTTCGTCGAGCAGCACGACCGAGTACGGACGTCGGCGCACCGCTTCGGTCATCACACCGCCCTCGCCGTAGCCGACGTAGCCAGGCGGCGCGCCCTTGAGTCCCGAGACCGTATGCGCCTCCTGGTATTCGCTCATGTTGATCGTGATGAGATTCTGTTCGCCGCCGTAGAGCGCCTCCGCCAACGCGAGCGCGGTTTCCGTCTTGCCGACGCCGGACGGTCCCGCGAGAAGGAAGACGCCGAGTGGCTTGCGCGGGTCCGCGAGCCCGGCGCGCGCCGTCTGCACGCGCTCGCCGATCTGTTGCAACGCGTCGTGCTGGCCGACCACGCGCGCCGCCAGCGTGGCGGGCAGCATCTGCACGGCGCTCACCTCGTCTGTGATCATGCGTCCGACTGGAATACCGGTCCAGTCAGAGACGATGTCGGCGACGATCGCTTCGCCGACTTCCGGAAACACGAATGGCGTAGCCGCCTGCAGGTTCGATAGCGTGCGCTCCCGCTCGCGCAACGTCTGCAGCTCGCTCGCCGCGCTATCGTGCGCGTCGGCCTCAGGTCCGCCTGCCGCGGCGCGCGCGCTCACGGCCTCCCGCGCGGCCGCCAGCGCCTTCGCCGCCTCGGACTGGGTCTGCCAGGCGGTTTCGACAACACGATCCTCGAGCTCGAGGGTTGCGATGGTCGCGTTGACGTCGGCCAGCGCGGCCTCGCTGCCAAGCCCGATACGCACCTCGTTCCCGAGCAGCTCGGCTTCGACGCGCGCCGCTTGCAAGCGCTCGCGAATCCGCTGCAATTCGCGCGGCGGCGCATGCTGCGATAGCGCGACGCGCGCGCAGGCGGTGTCGAGCAGGCTGATCGCCTTGTCAGGTAACTGACGCGACGGAATATAGCGATGCGACAGTGTCACGGCTGCGCGAATCGCTTCGTCGAGAACCACGACGCCATGATGGCTCGCGAGCGTCCGCGCGAGTCCGCGGACCATGTCGATCGCGGACGGCTCCTCCGGCTCGGCGATCTGCAGCACCTGAAAGCGCCGCGTGAGCGCCGGGTCTTTCTCGATGTGCCGCTTGTACTCGGCCCACGTCGTCGCGCCGATCGTGCGCAACGTGCCGCGGGCGAGCGCCGGTTTCAGCAGGTTTGCCGCGTCGCCGGTGCCGGCCTGACCGCCGGCGCCGATCAGCGTGTGAATCTCGTCGACGAACAGCACGACCGGAGCCGCCGACTTCGCCGCCTCCTCGAGTACCGACTTCACCCTGGCCTCGAATTCGCCCTTCATGCTCGCGCCCGCAAGCAGCGCACCGACGTCGAGGCTCAACAGCCGCACGTCGGCAAGTTTCGGCGGGACTTCGCCGGCCGCGATCGCGCGCGCGAGACCTTCGACGACCGCCGTCTTGCCAACCCCGGCGTCGCCGGTCAAAAGCGGATTATTTTGGCGCCGCCGCAACAGCACGTCGATCATCGTGCGAATCTCGACTTCGCGGCCAACCACCGGATCGATTTCACCGGCGCGCGCACGTGCGGTCAGATCTGCGCAAAACTGCGCAAGTGCCGCCGCGCCCTTCGCCGAGGCTGCGAGCGCACCGGACCCCTCGCCCGGCACCGCGGACGAAAAGTCGCTCTGGTCGTACGGGGTGTCCTTCTCTTCGGGGGAACCGTCGATCCAGGCCGGCAACGCATCGTGAAGGCCGTCGACGGCAATCTTGCCGAACTCCGGCGAAATGGCCAGCAGCAAGCGCCGCAAATCCGGCGTCTCGACAAGCGCCGCCATCAGCCATGCACCGCGAATCCGCCCGTCGCCGAATGCCAGCGTCGCGACGACCCACGCGCGCTCGATTGCCGTCTCGACATGATGCGAAAAATCCGTGAGCGCGCTCGCCCCGGACGGCAGCGCGGCAAGTGCCCTCTGCAGGTCCCGCTCGAGCAGTTCGCGGCTGATGCCGCAGTGTCTGACGATGCGGTGCAGGTCGCTATCGGACTGCGCGAGCAGCTGGTGCAGCCAGTGCACCAGCTCGATATACGGGTTGCCGCGCAGCTTGGAAAACGCCGTAGCGGATTCGATGCTCCTGAAGAGCGTCGCGCCGAGCTTGCCGAACAACGCGTGGCGTGAAATGGACATGGTGACGTTGCAGGTAAAGATGTTTGTTGCGGAAAGGCGTGGCTCTGCCGTGGCATCCGGCACACCGCGCGCAGATATCCGAAAAAGCGTGCTGGCCACACTGATCGAGCGACAAGGATAGCCGGTCGATCGCTGCGTGTATTTGGGCCGTCGCCCATATTCCGCTCGAGGTGCGCGAAGTAGCATTCACATCTGCCAGGCGCCAACCGCATTTTTAGTTGGTGATCCTTTTATTTCTGCGTCGGGAGAGTCTTTTACCAATGCGCGCTTTACAGACAGATCTGATTCGCCATTGCATACCGGCCAAGCCATGACTGGATATCACGCTCGTTGGGACCATTCGCCTTTCGAAGCGGGTGCGCTGAGGACGTTCGCACGAACCATCCAATCTCTCGGGCTCGTTCGTACCGCTTCGCGCAACGGTCACGCCGGCGTGGCGTGTTCGTCTGACGCTGCTCCGAGCGCGCATCCCGACCTTCAGCTTATGCCCGATTTGTTACTGAACCCGCCTCTCGAAAATACGAACGCGCCTGAAGAATCCGTCCCGACACCACCGTCGAGCGTGAATCCGCGCGCGGACCGGATCGAGCCCGTGCTCACGAAGCCGGATGACTTCAGCGACCTGATCGCACTAGCCGACGAGGACGATGACGATCCGCTGCAGTTGCGGCGCGAACCGCATGCAGCGGAACGCGGCGGACACGACGGCATGGCAAAGCTTCTGGCAGCCGACATCGATGACGCGGACCCGCTCGCCGCGCTCACGCTCGAATACCGTGACGCGCTACTGAACCGGAAGAGCGAGAACGGGCCCGAGCCCAAGGCGTCAGCCGAAGCTCGGAGCGAGTCGATCATCGGGTCACCTCCCGATCCGTTCGCGGAACTTGTCGATCCGTCGCGGACGGAAGCGTCCGTGTTCGACCTGCTGACGCAGGGGAAGAACATCGACACCCTGCTCGATGGTCTTGACTCGTTCGGTGCCGAGCAGATTTTCGAGGCGGACCAAACGCGCGAGATCCTCGCGCTGCTCGCGCCGCGCGGAATTCCCGCACACCGTGCGGGCAGGACCGCGCTGCTCGCACGCGAAGAACATCACCTGGTCAGCATGGACAGCCACATCGCCATGCCTGAATCGATCGAATACGAAGAGCCTGCATTTTCAGATGAACATAACCGCTGACCTGCCCAAGTCGGACCCTCCAACCCTCAGCAGCCTGCTCGACGCGCAGACCTACGGCGAACTGAAGGAGCAAACCATCGACAAAGTGCGCAAGCATCCGTCGAACGTGCGCGAACGCTGGCTGCTGTTCGAGCTGTTGTGCCTGGACGGCGAATGGAACCGCGCGCTACAGCAGTTGCAGACGTGGGCCACGCTCGAGCCGGAAGGCACATCGCGCGCCCAGATGTATCGCGGGCTGATCCGCAGCGAGATGTTCCGCGCCGAGGTGTTCGCGGGTCAGCGCACGCCGGGCGAGATCGAGCCGCCGCTGCCCGAATGGGTGAAAACACTGCTGCAAGCCAACCTCGAGCTCGGCGAGGGCAATCTCGCCGCCGCCGACGAACTGCGCGGAGCCGCGTTTGACGCCGCGCCGGCCACGCGCGGCGAAAGCACGCCGATCGGCGAATTCGAGTGGCTGACCGATAGCGATAGCCGGCTGGGTCCGGTGTGTGAGCTGACCGTCGCGGGCGGTTATCGCTGGGTGCCGTTCGACTCGATGAAATCGCTGACACTCGGTCCGGTCACCGCGTTGACCGATCTCGTCTGGCGCTCGGCCGTCGTGGGCCTACGCGACGCAACTGTCCTGCGCGGCTATCTGCCGGTGCGCTATCCCGGCTCGGAAACTGGCTCCGCTGCCACCCGGCTCGCGCGCGAAACCACCTGGAAAGACGTTGGAGAAACGGGCGTGATTGCGCTCGGCCAGAAAACCTGGAGCACCGACAAGGGCGACATCGGCCTGCTCGACATCGCCGAATGCCGGTTCAATCACGACGAGCGCGTATGACCAGGTCCGACGCGCGGCACCGGCAAGCCTATATGCCGTCGCTGATCGACCGCCTGCTCGACGACGCGCCCGCGCGGCGCAGCGAGCGGCCCGACGCCTATGCGCCGAATAGCGAAGGCATGCGCCGCATCATCCAGCGTGATCTGAGCCTGCTGCTCAACACGACGAACCTGGACGACGAAAGGGACATCGCGCGCTACCCGATGCTAGCCGAATCGGTCGTCAATTACGGCATCCCCGCGTTGTCCGGCAGCTACCTCGCCAGTCGCAACTGGGAGACCGTCGAGAAGATGGTACGCAACGCAATCGTGCGCTTCGAGCCGCGTCTGATTCCCGAGTCGCTGCGCATCCGGCCGCTCAATAGCGAGAACCCCGTACGCTACAACCAGCTCGTGTTCGAGATTCACGGCCTCATGCGCTGGTCGCCCTATCCACTGGAATTTCGCATCCAGAGCGCATTCGACATCGAAACGAATCACGTCACGTTCGACGCGGATACCGGCAGGGGAAATTGACATGGACCCGCAATTTCTCGACTACTACAGCCGCGAACTGACGTACATGCGGGAAATGGCCGGCGAGTTTGCCGCGCAGCACCCGAAAATCGCGCGCCGCCTTGGCATGGAGGGCATCGACGTTGCCGACCCGTACGTGGAGCGGCTCATCGAGGCATTCTGCTTCATGTCGGCGCGCACGCAGATCAAACTCGATGCCGAGTTTCCGCGCTTTACGCAGCGCCTGCTCGAAGTGGTCTATCCGAATTACGTCGCGCCGACGCCGGCGATCGCGGTCGCGCAGTTGCGTCCGAGCCTGCGTGAAGGCGATTTCACGAAAGGGCTGAAAGTGCCCCGGGATAGCATGCTGCGCTCGGCCATCCCGCCCGGCGAGCAAACCGCGTGCGAATTCCGCAGCAGCCAGGACGTAACGCTATGGCCTATCGAGATCGTTGAAGCCCGGCTTACCGCCGTGCCACCGGATATCCCCGACACCGATCGCCATCTGTTGCCGCACGTGCAATTGCGCGGCGCTTTGCGGCTGCGCCTGCGCACAACCGGCGAAGTGAAGTTCAGCCAGATGACGAACTTCGACCGGCTGCCCATCTACATCGGTGGCGACGAACGTATCGCTTCGCATCTGTTCGAGCTGATCCATGCCGGTAGCGTCGCTTCGGTCGTGCGCGCGTATGGTGCGTCGCGAGACGAAGGGCACGTGGTCGCGAAAACGCCGGTCGCATTCGAAGGTCTGCAAGCGGAGCAGTGCCTGCTGCCGCTTACCTGGAATACGTTTCACGGCCACAACCTGCTGCAGGAATACTTCGCATGCCGCCAGCGCTTCTATTTCTTCGCGCTGACGCAGCTCGCGGCCGGTCTCGCGCGCGTGGACAGCAAGGAAGCGGAGATCGTGCTGCTGCTCGACCGTCTGCCGGAAGAGCTTGCCACGCACGTCGACGCAGCGCGTTTCCTGCTGTTCTGTACACCGGTCATCAACCTGTTTCGCAAACGCACCGATCGTGTCGAAATCAATCGAGCGCAAACCGATTTTCATCTGCTCGCCGACCGCACCCGGCCGCTCGACTATGAGATTTTTTCGGTGTCCCGCGTATTCGGTCAACGGGCGCAGACATCGCTCGAAGTCGAATTCAATCCGCTTTATCAAACACTGCATAGCGACGTGGGCAACCACGGCCGCTATTTTTCGGTGCGTCGCGAGCAGCGCGCGCTGTCCGCCAATGCGCGCAGGTACGGCACCCGCACGCCGTATATCGGCACCGAGGTCTACGTGTCGCTCGTCGATCAGGCGGAGGCGCCGTACGCCGACGACATCCGCTACCTGTCGGTCGAGGCGTGGGTCTCGAACCGTGACCTGCCGCGCCTGATTCCGCGTAACGGCAAAACCGACCTCACGATGTCCGACTCCGTGCCGATCGAAGGCGTGCGCCTCGTGCATGCACCGAGCGCGCCGCGCGCGCCGTACGCGAGCGGTGAAACGGCGTGGCGTCTGATCCGGCAGCTGAGCTTCAACTACATGCCGCTCGCCCAACTCGACCACGGCGACGGCGGCCAGGCGCTGCGCAACATGCTCGGCCTCTTCATCGCGCCGGGCGAGCGCGAACAGGCACGGCAAATCGAGGCACTGGTCGGTGCACGCACCGAACCGGTGGTGCGGCGTCTGCCGGGCGACGGGCTCCTCGTCTATGGGCGTGGCGTGCGCTGCGAACTGACGGTCGATGAAACCGGCTTCTCAGGCATCAGCCCGTATCTGTTCGGCCTAGTGCTCGAGCATTACCTCGCGCGCCACGTTTCGATCAACGTGTTCACGGAAACCGAACTTCGTTCGATGCAACGTGGCCTGATCACCCAATGGCGGCCGCGCATGGGCGGACGCGGAGCGGTATGAGCATGGCTGGGACATTTGCGAGCGCCGTTGCGCCGACGCGATCACCGCTCGATCCGCAATCGCTCGACGCCTGGTTCGATCCCGACACGCCGTGGCAGTCCGGCTTTCTGAGCCTGCTGCGCGCGATCGCCGCGCGCGACCCGCTGATGCCGTTGCCGGGCACCGCGAGCCTGCCGCAAGAAGAGCCGTTCCGGATCGGTCAGCACCCCACACTGGCCTTTGCGCCGCGCGAAATCGCGTCGCTCGGCACGCGAGACGGCCGCCTCGACGTGCGGCTGTTCGGGCTCGGCCTGTGGGGGCCGCAAGGGCCGCTGCCGCTGCATATGACGGAGCTGGCGCACAGTCGTGTGGAAAGCCACCAGGATCATGCGCTCGTCGGGCTCGTCGATCTGTTCCATCACCGCGCACTGTCGCAGTTTTATCGCGCGTGGGCTTCAGGGCAAGCCACCGCGTCGCTCGACCGTGCCGGCGACGAAACGTTTTCGTTCTACGTCGCCAGTCTGATCGGCGTCGATCCGGCCGAGGCGGGGCAGTCCTGTCTGCCCACGCACTCGCGTTACAGCGCGGCGGCGCACCTCGTGCGCGAGGCGCGAACGCCGCACGGCATCGAGGCGACGCTCTCGCATTACTTCGGTGTTCCGATGACCATCGAGGAGTTCGTGCCGCACTGGATCCACCTGTGCGCATCGGAACATACGAGGCTCGGGGTGCCGGGGCCCGCGGCGATCATCGGTGAATGCGCGCAGCTCGGCGAGGCCATTCCCGACCGGCAACACAAGTTCCGGCTCGTCGTCGGTCCGCTCGACCTCGATCAGTATCTGCGCCTCACGCCACACGGCGAGGACTTGCCGACGTTCGTCGAATGGGTGCGGGCCTTCGTCGGCCATGAATACGCGTGGGAGGTCAAGCTGCTCGTCAACCCGCGTGCGGCGCCACCCGCCTGCATCGGCACGTCTCAGAGACTTGGTTACTCGACGTGGCTCGGTGATTCCGTCGACGACCTTCCGGTCGTCGGCATGGTTTTCGAACCTGAACAGTACAACGACCGACCCCGGAGTTCCTTCGCATGAACGCCAACACTCCCGCCGTCGTGCTGCGCTACGCCGATCTGCTCGAACCGGTGTCGGCGCACGCGCCTTGCGGTCCCGATCTCGAATACGATCCGGCTTTCGTGATGCTGCAGGCGGCCGCGGCCCCACGCGCCGAAGCGCAGTACGGCGACTTCGTCGACGTGCCGCCAACGGCCAACTGGGCCGACATCGAACGCGATTGCCGCGCGCTGCTGCTGCGGACGAAAGACATCCGCCTCGCGGTGATCCTGTTGCGTTGTCGAACCCGGCTCGACGGCGCGGCCGGCCTGCGCGACGGACTGGCTTTGCTGCTGGCGATGTTCGAATGCTATGGCGAAGCGCTCCACCCGCTGCCAGTGTTCGAAGGCGAACGAGACCCGGCGATGTTCGCCAACGCGATCGGCGGACTCGTCGAACCGGATGGCATGCTGGCCGATGCGCGCGACATCCCGATGCCGCGGGCGGCCGGGCTGCAACTGCATTTGCGCGATATCGAAAAATCATTCGCGACGCCGCGCCAGAAGGACGCGCTCGCCCCTGAATCCGTCGCCCGCTTGCTAAAGGAATGGTGGGGCCGACGCGACGCGGCGATTGCCGCATTGGTCGAAGCGCAGGGTCTGACGCAGCGCATCGCTGACTGGTGCGATGAGACGCTCGGCGTCGATGCGCCCGATCTCGGCGCGTTGTCCCGAGCGCTGCAGCCATTCGCGCAGCATCGGGTGGACGGCGGCGGTGCGTCCGCGCCGGCGCCTGCGGCCCCCCGAGCCGCCAACGAGCAGGACAACGATATCGTGCGTGGACCGGCGCCGGCTAGCGTCGCTACGGCAACCCTCGCGCAGTCCGACGCGCCGGCCGATCCGCCAATCACCGCGCCGTGTCCAACGGATCGCTGGAGCGCGCTCGCAGCCATTCAGGAAACACGCATGTGGTTCGAACAAAACGAACCGAGCAGTCCCGTCATTGTTTTGCTGCGCCAGTCGGAACGAATGGTCGGCAAACGGTTTTCAGAACTCGCCCATATCATTCCCGCCGATTTACTCGCTAAATGGGATGAGTTCGACGGTTGAGGCAATGTGCGCGCATCTGCGTACTTTCTCCGCTGTCGGCCCCTACAGTCCGCCGGTCAACCAACAAGCTCCAATGAAAAGACTCGTTCAATTTTTTATCCTGATTTGCTTCGCGATACCCCATTTCGCGTTCGCCACCTGCACCCAGTTGAAGCCTGCACAAATCTCTGAACTGCTGTCTCAAGGCTACATCGCGGGGTATCCAATAGCGGTCAACATACCGTTTCAGGAAAGCTCGGTATCGATCGATCCGGGCTTACCGGTCGGCTCGGTGATCGCCACGGGCTTGTCGCCGGCGTACGCTACCTATGGGAACTTCGCGGACTGCACCAACGGGGGCACGGTCACATTCGGCTATTTCAACGCAACGCCGTCCACGATGTCAGGGGTCTATAACACCAACGTTCCCGGAATCGGCTTTCGTGTGACCTACCTTCGCGCGAGCGGCACGAATTCGCCACTTCCGTTTACGCCATCCTTTCCCGCCGGCGAGCCCAATCAGGTGATCTACGGTCGCTTCGGCATTGGCTCGCAGTTCCTGATCGAACTGGTCAAAACCGGCGACATCGCGAGCAACGTCGACGTGATGTTCAACACCTTGGGAACCGGCATTGCCGATGGTGACGGCAGTCGGGTCGTGACGATCACAGGCGGCAGCATCAACGTCAAGGTTCTTCCGAGTTGCTCGGTCAATACCAGCGCACTGAACATCGATTTCGGCACGTTCGGCCCAAGCGATGTGTCGACCACGAACGGGCCGACCCAGCCAGTCGACTTTACGGTGCTCTGCACCGGTCCCACGCCACCGGCTTCGATCACCGCTGCACTTTCCGGAACCCCCGATACCGAAGATAGCAGCATGTTGAAGAACACGGGCGCGACGCATCTTGCGATTCGTTTGCGGGACGTTTCAAGCAAAACCGTTTTCCGGCCCAACGATCCGTCGAGCACCCTCGTCCACGCACCGCGGGGCGCGATGCAATCGCCGTTCGCACTCGAGGCGACCGTGCTGCGCGTCGGCACAGCGACGCCAACCGCCGGCAAGATCCAGGCAACCGCAACAGTCACGATGACCATTCTTTAAACCGACTATCAACGGCGAACGTCTACCAGAAGCAACTAGCATGACCGAGATACCCGTGGCACCACCGAACTCGATCTTCGTGCAAATCGCGAGTTATCGCGACCCGCAGTTGGTCCCCACCCTGCTGGATTTGATCGACAAAGCTGGAAGGCCAGATCTGTTGCGGATCATCGTCTGCTGGCAGCATGCGCACGACGAAACGATGATCCAGTTCTGGCAGCAGGGCTTTGGCGAATGGCGAGCCGAACAGGCCGACAACTGGACCGTTCACCATCTCGGTCATCGTGAAGCGAAGATCGAATTGATCGACGTCCCCCACATGATGACGCAGGGCGCATGCTGGGCCCGCAATCTGGTCCAGCAGCGATACAGCAGTGAGCGCTACACGCTGCAACTCGACTCGCACCACCGCTTCGTCGACGGATGGGACACGCTCGCAATCGAGATGCTGGAGTCGCTACGCGATGAAAGCCCGAAACCCGTTCTGACCGCTTACCTTCCGATGTACGACCCCGAAAACGACGATGCGCGATCGAGCGACGAGCCGAGGATATTGGCCTATGCGAGGTTTTCCGGGGAAGGGGTCGTCCTGTTCCGCTCGAATACACTTTCCGACTGGAGAACCCGGGCTCGCCCGGTCCGTTCGCGCTTCTTCAGCGCACACTTCGCATTTGCCGACGGTCACTTTGCCGAAGTGGTCCGGCACGATCCCGACTATTTCTTTCACGGCGAAGAAATTTCGCTTGCCGTCCGTGCGTTCACCCACGGCTATGACCTGTACAGTCCGCACAGGCTGATCGGGTGGCACGAATATCTGCGTTCCTACCGCGTCAAGATGTGGAACGATCACAGTCACGAGGCCAAGGAACGGGGCGAAATCGACGAGCCCTGGCACGAGCGCAACGAGCGCTCATTGCAGCGCAATCGTGCGCTGCTCGGTATCGACGGACAAACGCTGGCTGACGCCGAGTTCGGCGAGTATGGACTCGGGGCCGAACGCACGCTCGCCGATTATGAGGCCTACGCGGGCATCAGCTTCAAGTGGCGCGGAGTTCAGCAGTCGGTATTGAATGACGATCCGCCTGTCCCGGGCTCTCAACGTCCCGACGAAGCGACATGGAAGGCCTCTCTGCTACGCGCAAACGACGTCCGTGTGTGCATACATCGGAATGGATTCGACAGGCATGTGCTCACGCCCGGCGTCGAGCACGCGTTGCCGGCCGCAACGTCGGTTGCCGTGGTGATCTACGACAACGGCGAGACGCAGCTGCGCCGGGAAACCGTCAACGCCAGCGGTCTTTCCCGATACCGGAAAAACGACTGGCTCGACTTCCATCTGACTTTCGAATCAGAACTTGGCCGGGTCCCAGCCAGTTACGTCGTGGAGTTGTTCGACGACGCCGGCAACGTATTGAGCCGGGTCCGACGCGTCATCGATGCATGACGCGTCCGCGACGACGACGCACCAAGACGCTTCCGGCGTCGCGCGGCCAAGAGGATTGCACCACGTCAGCGGATTCGGCGCGTAGCGGTATGGACTGGCTCCGGCTTCGCCGTTGCGATCGGGGCTGATGTAGCGGCCCGCGTGAGGATCATAAAAACGCGCGCCGTTGCAGTACAGCGTGGTTTCATCGTCGGCGTATTGGCCGGCATAGCGAAGCGGCTGCGCAAACGCGTCGCTGCTTTGCCACTCCGGCGTCACGAGACCGCCCCACGCACGATAACGCCCACGCCATACCACCCGGCCCGTCTCGTCCGTGAGCGCGACGGCCGTACCGGCCACGTCAGTGTGATAGTGATAGACCTGCGTGCTTTTGATCGCGCCATCATCGGCGAGGGTCTGGTCCACGCGAGCGAGCGGCGCGAAGCCGGTTGAGCCGTCGGGCTCGGGTTGATACAGGTAGGTGCGCAGTTCCATCGCGCGGTGCTGCTGGATCAGTCTGTGCCCTTGCCACAAAAAGCGCGTGAGCTGGTCGCGCTCCGGCATCGATAGCTGCTGCGTGCGCCGCGACGCAGTGGATTCGACACGCCTCGCGATACGCCGACCGATTGCGTCGTACTGGTAGCGCACGGTATGGCCGTTGCGATGCGCGGCGATGATGCGCCCCTCCGCATCCCAATCAAGCGATAGCGTATGGTCGCGGCCGCTTCTACGCACCAATTGTCCCCACACATCGTAGTCGTAACGATGTCCGCGGCATTCCCGCAACCGGTGGTCCGGACACACGGCCGGGAACCAGCTGCCGCCAGGCGTATCGAGCAGATTGCCAGCGGCGTCCCAAGTGAAATACTCGATGTCCCCGTTCTCCGACACCGATCGCAACAGACACCCACGCCGGTCGTAGTCGTACCACATCTGACCGTCGCTCTCGCCGCCCGTCCTGACGATCAGGTCAGCGAGACTGTAATCGGCTTCGCGCCACAATTCGGTGACAGATTCTGTCGCGGAGCCCGGCGTATCCACGTCGCGCCCCGTCACCGCGCGCCACCACACCGGCAAGCCGAGCGGCGAAAAGCCCGTATGCGTGCGCAAGCGACCTTGCGTGCGCGCAACCGGACGCCTCATCGCGTCATACCAGAAGCGCGCAATCTGCCGTTCGCCCAGTTCGATGAACGCGATGTCGCCGGTTTCGAAGCGGCGCGTACGCAGCTCCTGCCCCTGCGGCAGCTGAGTCGCGACAAGGCGTCCAGCGGCGTCGTACGTGTAACGCAGTGTGCCGTTTGCGCCGTGCTCGGCGATCAGACGGCCACCGGCGTCGTGTTCGAAGCGGATCTCATCCGCTCCGATACCGAGTAGCTCGCCTTCCGGTGTCGGCTCGCGGATCACGCCGTCGAGCAATCCGCCCGGCCCGTAGCAATATATATAGCGGTTATGCGCGGTTTCGCGCTTGGTCAGACGGCCCGCACGGTCGTAGTCGAACGTTTCGCAACGCTGTTGCTCGCCCGCCTTCCACGTGAGACAACGGACCTGCCCGCTAGCCGCATAGTCGAAGATGCGTTGCACGCCATCGGCGTCCGTGATCGACAGGCAACTGCTCGCATTCCACCGAAGCACCTGCACCGCGCCGTTCGCGCCTTCGATTCGAACCGGACGCCCATGTGCATCGTACCGACGCACGATCACGTGACCCTCTTCGTCGACCGCGCGTAGGACATTGCCGCGCCGGTCTCGATACCAGTGCCGGCTTCGGCCACTCGGGCCAACGAACGACGTGCGCTGGCCAGCCGCATTCCATCCGTGACGCTCGGCCTGTCCGTCCGGGCGCGTGATGGTCAACGGCCGGCCGAGGCCATCGCGCTCGATTCGCGTGACGGCGCCGAGCGCGTCGGTCACGCTCACGACGTAACCATTGACGTCATACTCGTAGCGCGTCGTGCTCCCGCCGACTCCCGTACGACGCGTCACCTGCCCCCACGCGTTATGCGCGAAGGTCGTGACGGTCCCCAGCGCATCCGTCGAGCGTACGACGTCGCCAGCGTCGCCATATTCGAAACGCGTGAATTCTCCCGACGGGGTCTGATAGTGCAATGGCTGTAGGCGATCGTTGCGTGCCCACATCCACGCACGGCCATCGCTCAACGCGACCGACACGGGCTCGCGTGACGCAAACGCATACTGTGTCGAGCGGGTGGCGCCCTGCGGGTCCGTCTCGCACGCGACGCGTCCGAGCGCATCGTATTCGATGCAAACCTCCCGCTCGCCGGGCAGTTGCAGTGTGACCGGCGCGACGGCGGCGTCGTAGCCGAACCGGTAGCATCGGCCGTCGAAGTCCGTGTGCGACAGCACGCGGCCCTGCTCGTCGTATTGCCAATGCGCCGCGTTGCCGAAGACATCGCTGACCTGAATGGTCCGGCCATCGAAGTCGTAGGCGAAGCGATCACGCGCGCCTTCCGACGTGACTCGTCGAACCACGCGCGCGGCGCCGCCGATCGTCTGCCATACGTAGCGTGTTGCCATGCCGAGCGCGTCGGCTTCTTCGACGATCCGCCCATCGCGGTATGCAAAGCGACGCACGATTTCGCCGACCCGGTTGCGCACCTCGTTGAGTTCGCCATGCTGGCTGTAGCCGTACTGAACCAGCGCGCCGGTTGGACCGCCGTCGACACACTCGACAGCGCTCAGACGCGGTCCCATCCGCGCTTCGTAGTGCATGCGCAGCTCGTGGCCGCAGGTCCCACGCATGCGCAGCAAGCGCCCGTCGGGGTCCCAGATCAGGCCGATCCGCTGCTGACGCAGATCCTCGACGTATTTGAGCCGTGCGATTCCGTTGGCGTCGAATTCGCCGAACACGCGGTAATGCGGCGTCAGATCCGCAACGACGAGGCTTCCGTCGCTTCGATGCGCGATGTGCAATTGCGCAGCCGACGCTATTACCTGTGTCCCCCGCTCGGGAAACGGCACGCTGAGCGTGCTGCCGTATTCGTCGGTATAGAGCAGTTGATCGTCCCGCTTATGCAGCGTGACTTCCCAGTTCGTGCGCCAGCCAACCCCGAGCAATCCGGGCGCATGCTGCGCGCTCGAATAACAACGCGACCATGCAAGCGGAAGACGGCCTCGCAGCCTGAAGTCGGTTTCGTCGGCGGGCAGGCAGATTTTGCTGCCGCTGATCACATCGACCGAGCCGCACAGAATGCCAGACAGCGCACGACGCATTCGAAAGCGGTCGACCAGGTCGCCGAGGCGCTCACAGCGATCGACCAACGGTCCGACACAGGCGACGGGCAATACGACGCCGGGCAGTCTGACCAGCTCGGCGCCGATTCCCGCGAGACCCGTCGTCACGTGGCTACCGTCGTCATCATGAACCGATGCGCACGTCTGGCGAACCAGCGGAACACGGCGCGCCACACGAAACCTTGCCGCCAACCAATGCCGCCGGCAGGTTGTTGATCAGCACCGTCCCCGAACCCGCGACCACAGCTTGGGAGCCCGGGTGCAGCGTGCAAACGGCAGAGCTCATACCGACCAGCGCCGCAGGCATTTGATTGATGAAGACCGTCGGGGAACCCCCGGCGATCGAACCGCCATGTCCGATCGCATCGCCTTTGCGAGCCGCTGGAAACATGATCGATTTTCTCCTAATGAAAATTGAAAGACCGTGCAGGGCGATGCGCGAAGGCATTCGCGGGCTGCACGGTATTGCGAAATACGCTGTTACGCGTCGTTGCCGGTTGCCGGCGGTGTTTCAATCGGCGGCGGCGGTTCTTCCGACGGTGGCGGTTCTTCCGACGGTGGCGGCTCCTCCGATGGCGGTGGCTCCTGTGATGGCGGCGGCTCCTCCGACGGTGGCGGCTCTTCCGACGGTGGCGGCTCCTCCGATGGCGGTGGTTCCTCCGATGGCGGGGGCTCCTCCGATGGCGGTGGTTCCTCCGATGGCGGTGGCTCCTCCGACGGCGGCGGCTCTTCCGACGGCGGCGGCTCTTCCGAAGGCGGCGGCTCTTCCGACGGCGGCGGCTCTTCCGATGGCGGGGGCTCCTCCGATGGCGGCGGCTCCTCCGACGGCGGTGGCTCTTCCGACGGCGGCGGCTCTTCCGATGGCGGTGGCTCCTCCGAAGGCGGCGGCTCTTCCGACGGCGGCGGCTCTTCCGACGGCGGTGGCTCTTCCGACGGCGGTGGCTCTTCCGACGGCGGCGGCTCTTCCGTCGGTGGCGGCTCCTCCGATGGCGGTGGCTCCTCCGATGGCGGCGGCTCCTCCGATGGCGGTGGCTCTTCCGATGGCGGTGGCTCCTCGGAAGGCAGCGGCTCTTCCGATGGCGGCGGCTCTTCCGTCGGAAGTGGATCTATCGTCGGAAGTGGTTCCTCCGAAGGCGGCGGCGGAATAATTGGAACGTCCAGCGCATCAAGCACCACTAAAGGAACCGGCACCGTCACTGCGCTACCGCATTCCATGTCACCGGGGTTGAGGTCCAGAGGCGTGCCTTGCACCACAACTCGGGTGTCGCCCTGGATGCGGATCGACTTACCGATGAGCTTGATCTCGCCATCCTTGTTCATCGTCAGAGACGACTTGCCGCACACGATGGACAGCACCCCTCCAGCCGACAGCGAATAGGCTCCGCCCACCGCGTGCGTTGACGCGCCACCGACCGTGACCGTACGTGCCCCGCCTACCGTCAGAGTGGAGGCACCCCCAACCGCAGTCTCGTCGAGCCCCCCGATCGAAACGAACTGTCCAAGATCCACGGAATGGAAGGCAACATTCTTCACCCTCATCGAATACTTGCCGCCAACGACCGTGCTGGAAGTCGCCCCAACGGTCATGCTGTGCGCCGCGGCCACGCCGATCGTGTAGTCGGCACCGATCACGTGCGATTCGTTGAGCTTCGTCAGGCGGTTCATGTCCCGCTCAGCCTGCACCGTGAATTCCTCGGCACCCGCCTTGTCCTCGAAGCGAATGCTGTTGTAGTTCTGCAAGCCCCCTTTCATCGACCGGCTCATGAAACCGCTTTGCGTCGCGTTGCCTGGCAACTCATAAGGCGGACGCGTCACCGTGTTGTACAGACTCCCGGTGATCAGCGGACGATCCGGGTCGCCGTTCCAGAAATCGACGATGACTTCCTGGCCGATGCGCGGAATATAGATGCCACCGAAACCCTGACCGGCCCACGCCTGGCTCACACGGACCCAGCAGGAGTCGGTTTCGACGTTGCGGCCATAGCGGTCCCAGACGAAGCGGACCTTCACGCGACCGAATTCGTCGGTCCACAATTCCTTGCCCTCGGGACCCACGACGACAGCCGACTGAGGCCCGCTGACGATCGGTTTCGACGTCTCCCGCGGCAGTCTGAACACTTCGCTCGTCGGCTGTACGTCGAACTTGTTGCTGCAGGTGTACTCGTAACCGCTACCCGATTCATCCGGCGTACCGATCAGGGCGAGTTTCGTACCGATCACGAGGTATTCGCAGTTCGCAGCCGTATGGTCGTAGTGGGTCAACCCAAACGTCTGCCCGCACGCGAGTCCGCGCACGTTACCTTCGCCTTGCGCTCGCGTGCCCGGCGCGCGCAGCGCTTCCATGCGCGTACGCGCGAGCAGTTCACCGTGGTTGCCGTCGGTGTAGTCGCCCGGCCAGTCGTAGCGCTCGAGCAGGTTCCAGCTGGTATCGCGCGGCTGTTGATTGATCGCTCGCATGTCGGCACGCGAACGCGTGAAGTCGAAGTCGCTCGTCAGATAGTGACCGGTGCACAGAACTTCCGCCGTCGAAAACGCGCTGATGTATTCGGTGTCGGTCTTGCCGTTCTGCGGTTGGAACGCGAGCGTCCGGTATGCGGAGTTCGGCGACTGGCGGTGCGCGCCAATGTGATCGCACAGCACGAGCCGGTGCTTGCCGTCGGCATGCTCAAAAAACCAGTAGATGCCCCACTCCTCCATCAGGCGTTGAATGAAGTGGTAGTCGGTCTCGCCGTACTGGACCTGGAACGCGCGCGGCTCGTTGGTCGGACTCTCACCCTCGAGCGCATAGCGGCTCACGTCGAGACGCTTTTCGACCGGATACGGATAGTCCTTCAGAACCTCGTCGATGATCTCGATGACCGTCTTGTTCTGGAAAATCTTGTAGTCGGTCGTCAAGGTGGCCAGCCACAGCCAGGGCTTCAGCACGACACGATAGACGTTGTAGCGGCCTTCCCGACGCAGGTATTGCGCGGCGGCGACGAGTCCGGTGATTTCGCGCCGAGCCGCTTCGGGATCGGCGCTCGGCTCGAGGTCGATTGCGACGGTCATTTCCTTTCCTAGCAGCGCCTTCAGGTCGAGATTGGCACTGACGGCAAGCGGCACCGTGTAATCGTCGGGCGTGCGCAGCAGCAGTTCGTATTCGAACAGCTTGCCGAGATGCTCGTCGCCGTTCAGCGACATGAACTGCAGCGCCGGCTGCGTCAGTCCGTCCGCGCTCTGAGCCGGCCACTTCGGTATCGCCGCGCTGGATACGGTCACTGCGCGGCTTTGCACACCTATCGCGTTCAAGGGATTACTTGACATGCACTCCTCTAAGTTCTCTTTATCGAAAAGGCGCTACAGCTCATTGGGACGATGCGGTGCCTGACGACGCGTCCGCTCGCCTTGCCAGCGTGTTTCCACTGCCAGGGCAGCGAAAATCCCGCAGCAACGCGGTGAGTTGCGGTCCCGACTGCCCGCCCGATGTCAGTTCGATAACCGCGTGCCGGTCGTCGAAATTGAAGTCCACTGCCGAACGGCTCGACGACAATGTCGACGTCACACGACCCCGGTCGATCAGACGGAACAGCGCCCATGGACCCTCGGTCATCACGGTCGACGTGTCCGGACGCACGCGCGGATTCGCGGTGAGGCCGGCCATCGAGCCGCCGCGCGGCCCCGGCCATGTGATCGGGAATGTCGCGACCGGACCGTGCGCATAGCGCAGGCTTTGCCCGTCGACGTCGATGAGCAGATCGGTAATCTCGGGGTCCAGCGACACGACCTTGAGGCCCGCATTCCACGACATCCGGGTCGCGCCGGGATCGCGGAAAAATGTCTGGCGGATCGCCGCGGCGCGCTCGAACGGTTCGAGGCTCGGTCCCTGCATGGGCGGCATGCCGGGGCTGACCGGTTTATAGCGCCACGGCCGTATGCTCGTATCGACACGGCTGGCAAGCGTCTTGTGGAAGAAGTCGTCGAGCAGGCCGCCGGCCGCGAACACGCGGTTGAAATCGTCGATGTCGACTTCCTGGACGCTCGCGACGAACGGATATTTGCCGTCGACAGCACGGCGGCATTGCGCGCCAACGCTCGATTCGACCTGCATCGTCAGCAGCGACCCGACGTTGCGGTCCACCTTGCGCATCGACTGCGTCGCGAGGCCCACGAGCACGGCCCGAAACGGCGGCGGCAGCTTCTGCGCCTCGAGCTGCATCGTGGCGCCGAGGTCGTCCGTCGGCGGCATGCTGTTGGTGGCGAGCACGTCGCCGGCGGTCGTCAATCGCGTGTACTGCTCGTTGATCAGCCCGATGACGCCGCCCAGCTGCAGCACGCCGCTGCCGCCAGGCAGCGCGCTCCCGCTATCGGCCTGGCCGGTCACGACTTCGCGCAGCGCGGCAAAGCGTCGGTCGACCAGTTCACGTTCCATCTTCTGCTGCGCGAGCTGTCCGATGGTGGCGGTTGCGGCCACGGCGCTCGCGGCGCGCGCCGCCTGCGAGCGACGCATGATCCCGTTGATGGCACTCCCGGCGGCCGACGATTCGTCCGCGCCGTCAGCGACCGACAGCGACGTCTCGCGCGCGGCGGTTCGCGCGAGTCTCGCCAGCGGCGAATCCGGCGCGGCCAGCGTACGCAGCGTCTGCAGATCGGGCGCCAGCGTGCCTTCGCTGCCGGACACCGGTCTCACGTCGTCGAGAAACTGGCTCCAATAGTTGCCATAGTCGGTCAAGTATTGGCGACGGATATCGTCGGCGAGCTTGTTCTTGCGCAGCGCGTTGCCGTTTGCCATGTGCCGCCACCGCGTCGATGTATCGGCCTCGCCCATCACCCACGCGTCCTGTTTGCGCGCCTGCTCGAGAAATTCCGGCAGGCGCTTGTTGAATACCGCGTGATAGCCGTCGTAGGTATAGAGACCGGGGATGCCTCGCGCGAGCGTCGAGCCGTTGGCCAGCATGAACACGGTAGTGGCCTGCGGACCACCGGCGCTCAGCAGCGTGACGTTCTCGGGCGCCTCCGGCGCCATGGTGTTCATCGCGCGTTCGTAGAGCCGTCCGGACGCCGGATTGCGGCCGAGGAACTCGCGCGCGCGACGCACTAGCTGCGCATTCACCGGTTTTGCCGGCACCGCGGGCACCCCTTCACCGATCAGCGCGTCGAGGTGTCGCGCCATCACACTGCGCTCGCCGAGCGGTGCGACGCTGTTGGCGTGCTCCCAGTCGCCGAGCACCCAGGCCTTGATCGCTTTCGCGTCGTAGTGCGAGCGGTCGAACAGCATCAGATAGACCGTCAGCGTGCGATAAACGCCGTCCGCGTCCTGCGCGCCGATTTGTGTATCGAGCACCGTTTCGAGCCGGCCGATGACTTGCGGCAGCAACATCTGTTTCAGCAGACCGTCGTAGGTCTCGCCGGCGGCGGCGCTGATGGCGGGCGCCGTGTACAGCCCGTAGCGCCATGCGAGACCGGGACTGTCGAGTTCGATGCCGTCGAACTGCGGCAGGTCACGCGACGCTGACAGCATCGACCCCATCGCCCCGGGCTGCGGCGCCTTGCGCTGCGACAGGACCCGCGCGGCGAGCCCATTGGCCTTGGCGTCGATCGCGGCAAGATACTCGCGGTTATTGTCGAAGCTAACGACGAGCGCACCGACTAGCCACACCGCGACGACGATCGCGAGCAGATGCCCGACAACACGCAACGCGCGGAAACGGATTTCCCAGTACAGGTTTGGCCGCACCAGATGCGCTTCGGCCAGGATCACGTGCTGAAACAGATTGCGCAGGAAATAGCCGCGATAGGCGGTAGGCGTAGCGCCACCGGATGACGGCGAGACCGTTTTCGGCGCGGCGCCGAACGAACCCGCAAGCCCGCGACGCAGCCGCTGCAACAGTGTGGTGCGGTCGGCGGACACGGCCCCGTGAGTTTGCGCCGCGCTCGTGAAATAGACGCCGCGCAGCGTGCTGTTCAATTGTGTGTCGTCGTATTTCGAATCGAGAAACACCAGCGCAAGCAGTTCATTGAGTTCCGCGCACAGGCTACGAAATTCAGACGGCAACGCATAAAGCTTCTTGCGCAGATCGACCTCGTACACCTCTTGCAGCCTCGTGTTGATGCTGTCTTCGAGTCCCTGCTCCAGCTCACGCATCTCGGCCGCGCAGGCCACGCGCAATGTGTCGCGGCCGTGTTGTTCCGGCTCCTCCTGATAAGGCAGTGTGAAGCCGAAAATCTGCGCGCGGCTCTCCGCCGTCAACGACTGGAAATACTCCCCGAAGCCGGGCAACAAATCGAGCTTCGTGACGAGTACGTAGACGGGGAATCGAATCCCTAACTGCTGGCGCAGCTCGCCAAGCCGCGCGCGCATCGACGCGGCGAGCGCCTTTCGTTCGGACGCGGGGCGCGTCAACAACTCTTCGACCGAAACGGCCAGCAGCGCTCCGTTGATCGGCGCGCGCGGGCGCCGCTTGCGAAGCAGTCCGAGAAAGCCGCGCCATTCGGCCTCGTTCGCGCTCTTCAGGTCTTCCGGTTTCACGTCGATCTTCGCGGCGTCTTGCGATGCTGCGTCCTGAACCGTATAACGGCCAGCGGTATCGATCAGCACCGCCTCGTTCGCGAACCACCAGTCGCAATTCTCAGTTTCGACGCGGCCTCTCAGCGACGCTGCGGCCATCTGCTCCGCCTCCGGAAAATCCAGACCCGAGTTCAGGACCAACGTCGTCTTGCCGGCGCCCGGCGAGCCCACCACCATGTACCACGGAAGTTCGTACAGATAGCGCTGGCTTTCGAGCAGACGACGCAGCCCCGCCGGTCCGCCGCGCATGCGTTTGAGTTTGTCGATGGCCTTCGCGACGACTGCGTGAAGCGCGCGGATTTCGTCACGTGCGACAGGGGTCGCGGCCGACTTCTTCGTGAACGGGTTCAGAACGCGCTGCAGCAGCACGTCGTCGCTGCGCACTGCCCGCCACAGGCGATACAGCCCATAGATCGCGTAGCAGGCAAGCAGCACCGAGATCAGCAACACGCGGGACCATGTGGTGCCGAGCGGATGAGTTTCGCCGAACGCGAGTATCGGTCCGAAAAACCAGAGCGCGACATACAGCAACGCGACGCCGATGACGCCCGGCGACCAGCCGAGCAGCCAGAACAGCAGCAGCAACAACAGCACGACGATCGACAGCGCGCGCGAGAACACGCTGTCGAGCGGCCGGTAGTCGCCAAAAGCGATCAGAGGCCCCACGAACCAGACAGCCGCAGCCGCCACGAGGATCGCGGCGAGCACCAGCGTCTGGCGCGTCAGCACCAGTTTCGATAAGCGGTTCAAATAAGACATCAAGGCTTTCCCGTTAGTGCGTGACGAAGACTTCCACGCGTCGATTGCGGGAACGACCTTCCGCTGTAGTGTTGTCCGCGACAGGTCGTGCATCGCCCTTGCCGACGGCCAGGATGCGATTGGCAGGCACGCCGTGCGCCTTCAATACGTCGGCGACGAACGCCGCGCGCTGTTCCGATAACACCCGGTTGTCGGGAAACTCCGCCGTATGGATCGGCTGGTTGTCGGTGTGCCCGGTCACCGTGACATGTCCGCCGACCCGCGCGACCTCCTGCGCAACCCTGCTCAGCACTGGATCCAGTTCCGGTCGAATGCGGCTTTGCCCCGGAAGAAACACGTAGTCGCCACGAAACACGACCCGGCTGCTGCGCTCGTTCTCTTCGACCAGGACCTGGCCGCGAGCAATCTCATCCTTCAGCAGAACGGACAGGCGCAAGCGCTCGTGAATGACCGGAGCCGCGACCTTGATCGGCACTCCGATCGCGAGAATCTTTGCTTGCAGCGCATTGCTTTGCGCCAGAAGCCGATACTCGTACCAGGTGAACAACGAGAACACGCATAGCGCGGCGACGCCCACCGTCGCCCAGACCGGCACGCTTTTCAGCAGCCGCATCCTGCCCGGCTCCTCGCCGCGCCAATGCGGCGACAGTTCGAGCCGCAGCGTGTCGCGCGTGCCGCTGATGAGCGTCAGCATCCGCTGCCGGATCTGCTCCAGATGACGTGGACCGTCCGCGGCAACGCTGTAGCGTCCTTCGAATCCTAGGCTGAGAACGCGATACAGCACCTCGAGCACGTCGATGTACTCCTGGGGGTCGGTTGCCATGCGGCCGATCAGCAGGAAGAACTTCTCGCCACCGTCCACCTCTCCTTCGAAGTTCAGCAACAGACCCCGTGCGGCCCAGATGCCACCGCTCCCCCAACGCGTGCGGTTGGCGGCTTCGTCGAGCGCGGTGGACAGCGCGTAACGAACAGCCGCCACATGTTTCCACGGCAAACCTGCTTTGTCGCAGACCTTCTGGAATGCGGCGACCTCACGCACCAGCAGCGAGCGCAAGCTCGCGACCGCGGCCAACGAATCGAGCGAAGCCGGCATGTCTGCCAGCATGCGCAACAAAGGCTGCGCGGCTTCACGCAATGGATTGCGCGCGGTCTTCATGCGCTCGAGGCGCGTCTGCACCTCTTCCGGCGGATCGAAGGCGGTCGCATCGACGACCGGTTCCTGATTGGCGGCGGCCGCGGTTGCGGGACGGCCAGCGGGCAATCCAGACGGCAGGCTCTGGCAAGAAGCGGTGTTCTCGGGGTTCAGCAGAAAGTCGAACGCATCATCCCCGTATGCGCCGGTACTCATTTTTGACGCACGCCCCACAGTTCAAGCTTGAGTTCCGGGAAGTGTCCGGCGACATGCATGGCAAGCCCTCCGTGCCGTGCAATCTGCTCCCAGAACGGTCCGGTACGCGACAGTTCGAAATATATAAAGCCCGAGTTGAACGGAATCTGGCGCGGAGGAACCGGCAGCGCGGCTATGGTCAGACCCGGCAGGTGCGAACGGATCAATTCCGGCAAGCGCTGTGGATGGCTGATCTTCGTTTGGGCAAGAAACTGCTGCTGCAGCAACTCGGAAGGCATCTGCGCGCCCACCGCGAGCACGAGGCTCGAATAGCCTGCCAGTTCGTTCGGCAACATGGCGGCCGTGCGGATGCCGTGCGCCTGCTCCGTAAGCGCAATCGGCTGCGCACCGCGAATCAACACCTGGTTCAACAGATAGTGAACCTCCTCGACGAGCGGCCTGATACTGCTGTACAGCTGCGCGTGGTCATAGCCTGGAGCCGGCCGCGGACGACGCGTTTGTGGACGCACGAAGGTCGAAAGCTCGCCGGCAAAAAGCGCGAGCTCGCGATACAGGTTTACCGGCGCTGTTTCCTCGAGCTGGCAAATATGTTCGAGCAGCGGCTCATAGCGATTGAGCACCTGGAGCAGCAGATAGTCGGCCACTTCGGCCGCCGCACCCGACCGACCATCGGCACCTGACAGCCGAGCGGCGAGCGCGTCGGCGCGTAGTCGCGCGAGGCCGTGCAGCTGCATCGCCCATTCGCGCAGCAGTGGATTCGCGCCGTAGCCGGTCACGGGCGGAATGTGGTCGGTGCTGTGCAGCGACACGGCGCCGTCCGCGTGCAGCGCCTTCACGCGCGTCAGCGCAACACCGATCCAGGACTGTGTCAGCTCTTTCTCGGGCAACAGCCGCAGGCGCAGCTTCGACAGTTGGACGGGCTTCGGGCCCTGGCCGATCGCATTGCTGTCGCGCAGTTCCGTGTCGTACGCATGGTAACGGGCCAGCGATCCGCTCTGCTCGGTGAAGCCGGTTTCCTCGGTATTCGGCAGGCGAAGCGGGATCGCCAGGTAAATCACCTGCTCCTGATGTTCCGGTCCGATCGTCAGTGGGGGCGGAGGCTGCGTCAGACCCGGCACCTCGAACGGCGTGCCGTCCGGAAATACGCCGAGCCCGCTTTTGAATACCAGCTTGCCGAACGCGAGCGATTCCTGATCGATTTCATAACGGCTGAAGCCCCAGAAAAACGGGCTCAGCGGCGCACTGCGGCGATGGGCGAACGACTCGAAATATCGTTCCTGCTGCTGAAACAATTGCGGGCGCAGGAAAAGTCCCTCGCTCCAAACAACTTTGCTATACCAACTCATCGGAATTAGTCTGACTTTGAAATCGAAACAGTGCGCTGGTCAAGCTGGATCGTCAGCTTCTGTTCCTTGTCTGGAAGAGCCATCCTGTACCAAGCGGCGTCGGGCGCGACTGGCAACCGGTACACCCCGCGCCAGACTGATTTCCCGAGATCCCGGTAGCCGGCCAGCACGCCAATTGCGGTAGTGGCGGCATTCGACTTGCGGACGATCTCGCGGGTGTCGCCGGGACGCAGAATGAATTCGTCGACGATCAGCGCGTCGTCGCCAAGGATTTTTTTCTCGTCGCTTTGCAGCGTGAAAAAGTCGGCGGTTTGAAACGCGGTGGGTGACTTCAGTTCGTAGATCCGCACGAGGATCGGCGCCGCCGTTCCCCACTCGTTCCGATTGACGTTCTCGTTTGCCGCGATCTGAAGCCGGAGGGTCGTTCGCTCCTTGATAACGGGAGCCGGCGCGCCAGCGCACCCGGACAGCCATGCGCTCACCCCGCTTAGGGCTAGCCAGCCCCCGATGCTCAGCCATATCGCGAAGCGAGAAAGAAAGATCGAAACCATCTGACGGTATCAAGGAGGTCTCGCACGTAGTCCTGAATGAACCAGGATGCCTGCATCCAGCCCGGCATCCTGGCTAACAGTCTTGACACTGTCCACCGGACAAAGGAGTGGTGGTGTCAGGATTCAGGAATCTGTGCGACTTTAGGCTTTGTTCTTCTTGATATCGAAGGTCGCCGTGATCGCACCGCCGCTGCCGCCTTGCGCGTTCTGCACCACATATTCCTGCTTCAGGCGAGCAAAGGACAGACTCACCGTTTCGCGGGGACGTGATTCGCTGTCGCTGACGCCGGACGGATGCACCGAGGTAACCAGCACGTCGCTCATGGTGAATTTGATGTATTCGAGCGGATTGCCGCCGGCTTTACGCACGACCAGCTTCGCTTCATCGATGTGCTTACCGGTCAGGCAGTATTGCGTCAGATTGGGCGTTGCACGATCGATGAAATGCTCGAACGTGAAGTCTTCGACCGTTGCCCGGCCGGCGCCACCGCCGGAACCAACGTGCATATTCGATTGCTGCGTAACGCCCCACCCCCAGCTCAAAACGTCGATTTCATCCTTGTGGTTAGCGTCTGCCGACTCACCATCAATCCCGTTAATCTTGAGAAAGATGTCTTGCGCCATAAAAGTACTCCTTGGTACACGTTAGTTTTGAGTTGCTCAATGAAAGCCAGGCATATTTAGTGAGCGCCTGTCCGTCGCTCAATCACCGCATAAGCGGTAGACGCCGGATCAGGCGGCTTCCTTCACGAGCGGCAGCTTCGCGACGAGACGCAAAGAAACCGTCAGACCTTCGAGCTGGAAATGCGGGCGCAGGAAGAATTTCGCCTGGTAATATCCAGGATTTCCCTCGACGTCCTCGACGACCACTTCGGCCGCCGCCAGCGGTCGACGTGCCTTGGTTTCCTGCGACGAATTCGCGGGATCGGCGTCGACGTAGTTCATGACCCATTCATTGAGCCATTGCTGCATTTCGTCGCGCTCCTTGAATGCGCCGATCTTGTCGCGCACGATGCACTTCAGGTAATGCGCAAAGCGCGAGCATGCAAACAGATACGGAAGACGCGCCGATAGATTCGCGTTAGCAGTTGCGTCCGGATCGTGGTACTCGACCGGTTTCTGCAACGATTGCGCACCGATGAACGCCGCGTAATCAGTGTTCTTGCGGTGGATGAGCGGTATGAAGCCACTCTTGGACAATTCCGCTTCGCGGCGGTCGGAGATCGCGATTTCCGTCGGGCACTTCATGTCGATCCCGCCGTCATCCGTCGGGAACGTGTGACACGGCAGGTTTTCAACCACACCGCCGCTTTCCACGCCGCGAATCAGCGTGCACCAGCCGTAGTTCTTGAACGAACGGTTGATATTCACCGCCATTGCGTAGGCCGCGTTCGACCATACATAGCGTTGATGATCCGCGCCGTCGGTCGCCTCTTCGAAATTGAATTCGTCGACGGGATTAGTCTTGACGCCATACGGCAGACGCGCAAGAAAACGCGGCATTGCAAGGCCGATGTAACGCGCGTCTTCGGAACTGCGCAGCGAGTTCCAAGGCGCGTACTCGAGATTTTGCGTAAAGATCTTCGTCAGGTCGCGTGGGTTCGCGAGTTCCTGCCACGAGTCCATCTGCAGCACGGACGGCGCGGCGCCGCTAATGAACGGCGCATGCGATGCTGCCGCCACCCTTGCAATCGAGCCCAGCAGGTCGACATCGGCCGGTGTGTGATCGAAGTAGTAGTCAGCGACAAGACAGCCGTACGGCTCGCCACCCAACTGCCCGTACTCTTCCTCGTAGATTTGCTTGAAGAACGGACTCTGGTCCCACGCAATCCCTTTATAACGCTTCATCGTGCGGCGCAGATCGTCCTTCGACACGTCCATGAAGCGTATCTTCAGTTTCTCATCCGTTTCCGTGTTCGCGACGAGGTGGTGAAGTCCACGCCATGCGCTTTCAAGACTCTGGAAATCTTCGTGATGAAGAATCAGGTTGATCTGTTCGGACAATTTGCGATCGATCTCCCCAATAATCGACTCTATGTTTTTGTAGGCGTCGTCCGACACTGTTGCCGATGTAAGCAGTGCTTGCTGAGCGAGCGTTCGGACAGCCCCCTCGACAGCCTCGCGCGCGCGCTCCGTTTTGGGCTTGAATTCGCGAGACAGGAGTGCATTGAAATCGGATTGATTGGTCACGCTCGCCGTTGCCTTGGCGCGCGTATTCGCTTGAAGTTCGGCCATCATTTCCCCATTGTTTCAGGCTGTGCTTTCGTGCGGAAAGCAAAAATCATTCGTCGGTCACTGGCTCGCCGGTCGATGCCGCTTCTGGTTTGGGCGCCTTGGCAAGCGCTTCGAGCAATGCAGGGTCTCTCAACACCTTGCTGACCAGATTTTCCGCGCCACTCTTGCCATCCATATACGTTTGCAGATTGGCGAGTTGCGTACGCGCCTCCAGCAGTTGCGCGAGCGCGTTAACCTTCTTCGCGACGGCTGCGGGCGAGAAATCGTCCATGCTTTCGAACGTGATATCGACCATCAGCTGACCTTCGTTCGACAGCGTGTTGGGCACCGCGAACGCGACACGCGGTTTCATGGCCTTCATTCGCTCGTCGAAGTTCTCGATGTCGATATTGAAGAACTTGCGATCGCCGACGGCGGGCAACGGTTCGAGCGGCTTGCCCGACAAGTCGGCGAGGACGCCCATCACGAACGGGAGTTCGACTCTCTTATCGGAACCGTAAATTTCGACGTCGTATTCGATCTGGACGCGAGGAGCACGATTACGTGCGATGAATTTTTGAGAACTGGTAGAAGCCGACATAGTGCTCTGAGGTTATCGCTCAAATAAAATAAGAAGCGGTGGCACCGCTCGTTTTCACTTAGGAAATACGCTATCCGGTGATGGTATGTCTCGAAGCAGCGTGACGATATGGGCGGTTGCCCAAAATTCGGTCTCGATTGCAAGAACAAGTGAGGGGTTTGACGTGCCACGAATGCCGCAACCTGGACGGATACCCGCGACGAGTACTTTTATTGGGCGCCTGAATCGGTAATAAGGGTAATTTCGGCACGACGATTCTTCTCGCGGTCCTGAGTATTTTCATTGCTGGCAATCGGCCGCGTGTCGCCATATCCCTGAATGGCGAAACGTGTCACGGGCAAGGAAGCAGTGTTGACGAACCAATCGCGGATGGCCTGTGCGCGTGCCTCGGACAGCTTCTGATTCGCGACGCTGGGACCCATGTTGTCCGTGTGACCTGCGATCAGGATCCGCTTGTCGGGATTGGCGCGAATCAGATCGAGAACGCCTTTGAGTCTCGGCTCTGCACCTGGCTTCAGCGTCGTCTTGCCGCTGTCGAACAACAGGAAATTGTCGATCGTCACAGCGAACGGCGGCGAATGCGCGGGAATCGATGGGGAATGCGATGTGGCGGTCACGCGTTCAAGCGCGACTTGCAACCGCTTGCCCCGATACAGTCCCCAGCCGAGTCCCGTCGGCACACCGTTGCTCGCATAGCGAGCCAGCTCGGCGGAATGCCTGCGCAACGATTCGAATCGCTCACGCTTCGCGTCCGCACGGGCTGTGGGTATATGCGTGTAGACCTCGAGGTCGTTGGCGACTCGCGCGACTAATCTGCTGTTCGACCATGCTGACACACCAACCGATACCATCAGTACGACGGCCGACGCAGCCACTGCGTGCGGCATTGCGGAGTACGGTCGGCCCCGCTCGCTCTTCGAGACCCGGAAGCTCTCGTTCCGCACAATGGTCCTGAGTAAGGGTAGAGACAGCGGCTGCGGCTGCGCCTTCGGCGTCATCAGCGGCGGCCGCAGCGTGGTTTTGCCGGTTAGCCATCGCGACCAGGCGCCGGGACGCATCGGCGGGTGTCCGATATCGGCCAACAGCAAGCCACGCAGCGAGAGCGGCGCGGTGTTCGCGAGCGACGAAAGTATCGACAACAGCGCCGCATCTTCTAGCCAGTCGAACACTGCGTGTCCCACGCCGGCACGCGAGGCACGTTGCGGCTGTGCAACCGCGAGCCATGCCTGGTCCAGCTGTTGCCTGAGTGCTTGCGCATGTTGCCGAGCGGTTGCGGTCGCGGGTGGCATTGTCGACAAACTGATTGCATCGCCGAACCAAACCGGTTCCACTGCGCGGTCGCGATTCGCGCCGAGATAAGCGTAGATCCCGAGATAGCAAGGTAATACGAACGCCCGGGGAGCGGTGCTTGCGGCGATTTCATGCTTCCAGCGGGCAAATTCGCGGCGAATCACCGCGTCGTCGCACTCAGCGTCGGGAACAACGGGCATCAAAACAGCATCCGGCGGACGTTGATACGACTCCATCACCGTGACCAACACGCTGGACAGCGCCCCAGGGGACGTGACATGAAACCACACGGCATCAACGTTTCGGCGCAGCGTGGCTGCTTGGCCATCGCGCGCAAACAACGCACCGGCATGCGGCCCGGCGACAAGAACGATCGATAACTCGCGCATGTTCCCGGTCTGAACGTGCTGGTCATCGTGGGTCGGCTTCGATCGCCCGCAAGTTGGCAATACCGCCGTGCCCACCGCCGTCACCAGAACAAGGCTAAGCACAACGGGCCACGACGGTTGAAGAGCAAGCGGCAAACACAGCCAGGTCAGGCCGGCAACGGAGACAGCGACCCAGATCAGCGCCGCTCGGTAGCTGTTTGCGGAAATCATTGCGTACTCTGCGGGGACGATGATTCAGGTAGATCACTTATCGCAACGTCCAGGCTAACGTCCAGCGCCGCCCATAGTGACGCGACGGCAATCGCGCCAGCAATGAGCACGCCGGCGGTCCTGCGCGAAAGTGTGATGCGTGATATGTCCGCCGGCCGAATCGAATTGGACGGTGTCATGGCGGTTTTCGGTGCGTCGGGTGTGGACAACACCGCCCTGTCACATCTATGCCAGTTCAACTCCGATCTCGCACGCTCCAGGTATGCGGTTGCGTCTCTGCGTCCGCCGTCGAAGCCCAACCCCAGCAACATGCTGTAGAACTCGAGTCCGGCGAGATCTCGGCCGCCTCCATCCAGCACCGTTTCGATCCGTTCCCAAACCAATGCAGTGCCATCGCGCACGCCATGAAAACGCCTCTGCAATGGGTCACGCAACCATTCTTCGTGCTGGTTGGAAGGCAATGCATGCAACGTCAGCTCATCCAGCAGAACGCACTGTGCGAGGCTGACTTCCTGAATATCCGTTGGCGGAAAGTTTCGATCCTGCATTTGCTGCTGTAGCGTTTCGATCAACGTGCTACAACGCGCGCGCCAAAAAGGAACAGCCGGCATTTGCGCGCCGTCGGACAGCAGTGCCGCATGCAAGGCTGTCGCTCGCATCAGCGCGACCGTTGAATCAAACATCATATAAACGTATGCGCGCCGGCACCCTCAGGGCATTTCGACGACATAGGTGACGAATGTACTCACAGTGCCAGCCGTGGCTCGACCCGTTGCGTAGTAGCTGGCAATGAAATCCACCGGCGTCGGATCCGTGGACGTGATCGGAATGACCTTCATCGTGGATCGGTCGCCGACCTTGATCCGCGATCCGTCCGCATTCGCCAGCATGACCTGTATATTCTTTGCCGATGTCGTGCCGCCCGCGTTTTGCAGGTCCAGATTTCCCGTATTGGGATCGGTCGACGAACCACTCTCGAAATACACGCGCGCACCCGTCTCGCCGCTTGGGCATCGGATCGTGATGGTGAAGACCTTTGAGCCATCCGCCACTCCGGCTCTCGGCAGCGATTGCGTCGAAAGCCTCGGCAATGTGACCGTCATGTCGGGCGAACTGACCAGCGAACACGTCGTCGCGTTGTAGGTGCCACTAAAGTTGAGCGTGACCGAGGGCGATCCTTGCGCATATACGCAAACTGATCCCAACAGCGCACTCGCGATCAACCCGGCAGTTGGTCCGGCAATTCGAATGTATCTGCAAATATTTTTCATTTTCTGACCTCCACTGTCGGCGGAATCATCTGAGCCGCAGCGCTGGCGCTGACCGGGCATCGGCCTTCGCCTTCAGCGAAGCGAACTGACAAGCGCCGCGCCCGCTGAACGCCGCGCGACGGGCTTTGCCGGCGCAGACCAGACAAGCGCTGGATCGCAGCTCAGTTTGATGCGCGCAACGATTCCCGCGTGAGGGCTGCTGTCCGCTTTGTCGTCGGCTGGCACCGTGTACGGCATCACGCACTGCTCCGCTGCGCGGTTGCCCCAGCGCACCAGCAGCTTGCCTTCGTGCTCGAGGCCGCGCAGATACGCGAGACCGCCCTGACCGACGATGCCCACCGATTTCTCGGATTCATCGAACAACTCGGCGCCCATCGGCATGGCTTTGCCTTCCCGATCCATGACCTCCGCGAAGATAGGTGTGCCCCGCGTCGTCGCAATCTTCACCTTCACCAGCGAATTCGCGCGCGGCACGACTTCTTCACTCGTGTTGCCCAGTTCAACGTCGAGCGGCACGTCGCTCGGATCCAGCGCGACCGTGTTGACCCGGTATGGCGTCAACGAAGACACCACCGCATAGCCGTGGCCGTCGATTCGCGCGCCCTGGCCATTGATAATCCGGCCACCCTCTGCGCCTTTCGCTTCGACGAGCGCGAACGCCTGACCGAGTGGCGGGCTCAGCGTGACGCCGCCGCTGTGAATGACGACCGCGCCGTCGGCGTTGAATGCGGCTTGACGGGTCTGATTGCTGATCGATGCATTGAGGTTGTATGTACCGAACGGCGCGCGATACATCGCGTAACCGCCTGCGGAAACGGTTCGATTGTCACCGGCGACGATCCTCGATGCGTTGACACCGTAGTTGATCGGCGTGGCTCCGGTCGTGTTGCCCGACGCAGTGGCCTGGATCGTGCTGTCCCCGTTCGAGCTGCGCGCAACGTTGGTGGTCAGATAGTCGAACATACGATGCTCGTTCGAGTCGACCTTACCGAGCGGAATCGTCAGGTTCAAGCCCACCTGCGTGCTGATCTTCGAGTTTTGCAGGCGCGTGCGTTGCGCATACAGCGAGTAGGACACCCGTTTGTACGCGCTGTTGAAGCCAACCTGATATTGCAGATCGTAGCCCTTCGACGCGCCCCAGTAGTTCTGCGAACTGCCGGCGATACAAAAAAGAACTAGACTCGCCGATCGGTTGGTTGACGTTCAGTTGCAGACGGCTGCGCGTGCGGTAGTCATACTGACCCGTGAGGTCTCGCGAGCCATATCGCGCGTACATCGCGTCACGCAGGCTATAGAAGCGTGCGGTCGAGTAGCGGTAGGCCGCAACCGAAAAATTCGTGTTCGGCCCCGGAAGAAGCTTGCTGTAGCTGATCCGGGTACTGTAGCCGGGACGACCACCCGATATGCCGGGAATATTCGTTCCGGCCGCGGTTACGTCAAACGCGAATGCGCCGAGCGGCGTATTGAGCGCGACACCGACCAGCCCTGCCCAGTAACCTTCCGCAAACTGTGCACCGGTGTAGCCGGTCCACAGGTTTGTCAGGCCGCGCTGATAAACCGCCTGCGCCACCCACGGATGGCTATCCAGCACGGTATCGCGATAGACACCGGTCGTCAGATTGAAACGTGAAACACCTGGCCGCAACAACTGCGGGACTGACGCGAACGGAACCAGAAAAGTCCGCTGGCGGCCGTCGGATTCTGCAATAGTGACCTGAAGGTCGCCGCCATAGCCGGTAGCCGGCAGGTCGCTCAATTCAAATGGTCCCGGCGGTACGCTGGTCTCCGCCACGATGACGTTGTTCTGACGGACGATGATGCGTGCATTGGTATCGGCCACGCCACGCACAACCGGTGCGTAGGAGCGCATGGAATCCCGCAACATGCGGTCGTCGCTCGAAAGCTGGACGCCACGCACGTTGAACGAGTCGAAGACGTCACCGCTCGTCGAGCTGTCGCCGATCGTCAATTGACTCTTAAGCGCCGTGACATCGTGCTGCGCGAACAGCGCGACACTTTGCCAATGCGCGTCGGGACTCCGGTTCTGCACGCTTGCCGTGGCCCACTGCCGGAAACGCCAGCCGTTCACGTTGAATCCGCTTTGCAGACCGAGGTAGGCACTGCTGAAGTCTCCGCTCCCATTGTTCTGGTGAGTCGTATAGCTGGCGAGACTGTATTGCACGAAGCCTGCGTTGATCCCGTTGTCCCAACGGGATGGATCGACATAACCGGCAGCCTCCTTGCGCAGTTCGATCTGCGGAATCGACAGATCGAGTTGGAGATCGGCGGTGTTGAACGATGCCAGCGATCCTGGTATGGCTTCCGCCAGCGACACGCATTGCGATGACGCATCTGTCTCGTCGACGTCGCCCTTTCCGGTTTCCGTTAGCCGTTGGATCACGCGTTCGGTATCTACGCCAGCCCGGTCCAGGCTGGATATCGTGAAGCAGGGCCTGGCGATATCCGAGTCCGGCACCGCCTGAAAAACGACATCGAAGCGTCCACGCTTCTTACCATTGACGAGCAGTTCGACCGGATAAACACCCGGAGCAACAGGATTACCTCGCGTATAGCGCGACAGATCGGCGACGTTGCCCGTGAAGAACGCGGGATTGAACTCGACTTCTTGCGGAGCTTCCACAGATGGCGCATTCGATGTCGGCAAGTCAGATGACGCATCTGTATGCGCAGCTTCTACGTTGGCACCAACAGCCTGCTGCGGCAGTTCGGACGCCGAGCAGTCACTGGGCGGCGTCGCCCCGCTCGAATCCGGCGCACATGCGGCGACCGCGGAATTCGCGGAAAAGACCCAGCCCGACGCTACGATTGCCGCCCACGCCAGTGGGTGGAATCGGAAAGGGACATTAGTGAATACTGTTGCAACCGCCGTCTTACTATTCCGCACGCCCGACATACCGTATTCCAATTATTGATTCTTTTGCGCTTCCGCGCTTTGTACTCCTACCACCACCGCCGAGTCCTTGATCGCTGTGCCGAAGTCGTTCAGAACTGTGTAGGAAACTGTGGCAGGAGCTTTGATATCCAGCTTTCCTTCTTGTGGATGGAGATCAACGTGCCCGAACGGAGGTGCCATAGTGGGCAAAAGAGCGACTTTCTTGCCTGCCGTCTCTACTTCCGCCATGCCGATGGAAATGTAGTAGGGCGATGGGTTGTCGAGACGAACGACCCTCTGACCTTGGTCATCCGACTCGACATGCCACTTCAGTTGAGCTCGCCCCGCCGTTGGGTCATCGAGCAACGATGTGGGCCGGTAAAACATCTTGATACGCGTACGGAACGCGAGCTGAATCATGTTCCGGTCATCAGCGTCCTTAGGCTTCGGCGGAATTTCCAGAACGTTCAACCAGTAGACTGTTTCACGGTCAACCGGCAGGTCGCCGCCCGCGAACATGATGCGCAAAGCCTGACCTCGGTGAGGTTCGACTCGAAATACGGCTGGCAACAACGTAAACGGCACCTTGATTTCATTCGGCGCAGCTGCCGCATCGCCGTCGTCCAGCCACGCTTGGACCAGGACCGGGCGGCTCTCAACATTGTTCAAACGAACGTTGACTTCACGGTTTTGCGCCGGATAAATAACTCGCGTACCGGTAATGGTGATAGCAGCTTGTGCAGCAAACGACGCGACACTGCACGCTATGGCCGCAACCAGATATCTAGAGAATTTCATTGAAGACACTCGCTCCTCCCTCGCGACCGATAAGCGGAACGTCACTTCGGGTTGCCTTCAGAAAAGAAGCGCAACCCGATGCCATTCGGCTTGGACTGGCTTACTGATATGCCAGCGTGTAGCGAACAACCGCCGTCACGTTACCGGCCGTGGTTTTGTTCGTTGCGTAGTACCGGCCGCCGTAGCTCATCGTTGCGGTGCCGTCGCTCGCGACAGGAACGAACGAACCCGTGCTACCCAGAAGAATTGGCGTATTGCCATCACTGTCGAGCAATTGCACTTCGACATTGGAAGCCGGCGAAGTGCTTGCCTGATTGATGGCATTACGCGTAGCCGGGTCCATGTTCGTGGTCTCGAAATGCGCCGCGACATTGGTCAGCGTTGCCGGGCACTGCGACACCGAAATTTCGAACATCCTGGAGCCGGCGGTTTAACCAGCTGCAACCAGCGACTGGGTAGACAGGGTAGGCAGCGTGACCGTCTTGTCGTCGTCACCAGCGTTAATCACGCAGGTGTCGTCGATCAGTTCGCCGTTGAACGTTACCTGACCTGTGCCCGGTGCGGCTTGAGCGAAAACCATCGGCGCGACGGACAGGCCGGCCACCGCGATCATGAGTTGCGTCACTTGTTTTTTCATGAGATTCCTCTTTGTTGCTATTTCAAAACTACACACCCTTGTGAAGCCGGAGCTCCCCAGCGATCGTCAAGGCAGAGGAATGATGTCATTGAAGAAGATCGGTGTTAATGGGCCGATACCCAAAATGAAATCCCATATGGGACAGCCGACAAACGGCGTGTCGATTCCTCGAACTGAGTCGATGTCAGGACCGCCATACGGTAGGAAAAGGCGCTAGGAGAACTACAGAATCCGCCTGAGGATCGCGGCAATAGCTACGAGCAGGACCACTCGCGCACGATCGTGACGAGTTCTACGTCGTTTCTGGCACCCAGCTTCTTCATGCCAGCGTTCTTCTGATTGCTGACGGTCTTGGGACTGCGATTGAGCCGCTCGGCGATTGTGGCGATCGACATGCCGTCGCAGATCATTCGCACGACTGTCGACTCATTTTTGGATAGCAAATTGAGAGAAGATCCGCCTTCCGCTGCGCGCGCCGTTGCGCGCAACATCTTGTTCGCAATGGAATCAGGCAGAAAGACGCTCTTATTTTTGGCGGCACGAATGGCAGCGGTAAGGCTGACAAAGCCCTCCGGCCCCTTACCGACAAAGCCGGCCGCCCCCGCATTGAGCGCAGCCGAAATGAGGTGCGTGGAAGAGTGCGTACTCAGGAACACTACTCGTAAGGTTGGAGCGACACGCCGGATGCGATCAAGAAGATTGAGACCATCGGCATACGGATCGCCTTCGAATTCGTAGTCGCACACGAGCACATCGACTGGTACTTCAACCAACAGCTGGAGAAGCTGGCCAATCGTTTCGCTTTTGAAACAGACCTGAATATCCGGACAACGCTGGAGAAGATGCTCGACGCCGAGGAGAATGAATGGATGATCGTCGGCAATAGCCACTCTGATTTTGTTCACTCGCACTCCATACCACGCTGGTGAATACCTTTCTCGTGCAGACACACCTGCATGCTTTGTTACCAAAGTACGATGTCATTTCACGCCGTTACATGACGGAAAGGGCGCGGGGATATCTCGCCCATGCCGCTCGTCGGAGGTTTTTGAGCCACTGTTTATTTGAATCAATTGAAATCGCTGAGCGGGTCGGTGCGCTTTTGGTAGAAACAAAGTAATTTTTCGCATGCAACCTGACATGGACCATCATGAAGACGGGATAGCGCAACGCGCCCCGCTCAGCGGCGAGAATTTAAAAGACTCCCGCCTTCAACTTAGCCGGATTGTACGGGGCGCTAACAGGAAAAAAATCGGAGAATTCCTATATGCGTCATAGGTACAAGGAGTGCTTGGCTCAAGGTGCTCTCCACACCCGCTTGCGAGCGGCAAGTACGTTGAGCGTTACACAAGAAGCAGCAATGACTGGGCGATCGGCGACGAGCCGGCTCGTTTCGACTTTTTCGAATCCCGGTTCCGGATGTGCATGAATGCGCCGGCGTAATTCGACGAATTCGGCCGCCTGCTCGCGAATTGTGGGATCGATATTGATGTTATGGGACAACGCCGTCTCCTCTGACAGACCCGTGTGACACGCGCTGGATCAAGCTCGTCGGCGCCTCGCGGGCGCTATTCGTCAGTCAGCCAGTCGTTATCAAAGCCATTCGGGAATTGGAAACCGACATCGGCATGTCGTTATTCGGCCGTAGCGTCAATGGCGCCGCTCTTACGCGCACGGGTAATCCCTGTTGCGGCATGCGCGGTTGATCGTCGGGGAACTCGGGCGCGCCGAACAGCAGATGGCGATGGAGCGAGGCGCGCAGGAAGGCCGCGTGACGATCGGTGTGACGCCGCTCGCGGCACTCACGCTGCTGCCCGATGCTTATGCAAGGTTTCGCCTGGATATGCCGCACATCACAGTCGAATTTCTCGAGTTTCACGCGACGAAACTACAGGATCGGTTGCGCCAGGGTTCGCTCGATTTCGCGCTCGCCGCGGCGACCGAATCGTCCGCCGATTCGTCGATCGAATGTTCGGAACTGCTGTCTTATCCTTTGGCGTTCGCAGTGCGCGCGAACGGTGCGCTCGCGAAGGCCAGTTCGCTCGCCGATCCGTGCGATGTCGAATGCGTCCACTCCGACACTACCGACGACTATCCGCAATTCGTCGCCGATCTGTTCAACCGTCAGGGCCTGCCGGTGCCGAGCCGGATCACTCGCTGCACGTCGCAATCGCTGATGTGCAGCCTCGCACTCAGCATCGACGCCGTGATGGCCTGGGCTTCGCACACGCTCGAACTCGTGAACTCGACGGGGCATATGAAAACGCTGGATTTCGTTGAAACGTCGCGCACTGCGAGATTGCATCTGATGCAGCGCGAAGGCGCGATTCACACGCGCCCGGCCGACTATTTCATTCGCTGCATTCGCGAGGCCGCGCTGATGTGAGCCCCGCGGCGCGCGCGGCAAGCTATCTCCTGAGCACCGCCCTCACCTGCGAGTGGCACTGAAATGCTCAAGCCCCGAAATGATTGCGCACGATATCGGCGAACGCGACCAGCGCGGTAAGCAGAACCACGATGAACAGCCAGCGTTCCAGCGGCGTAAACACAGGCCGTTTTCCCTTGCGACGCTCGGCGATGTAGAACCATGCAGTCGCCGCCGTGTAAAGCACGGTCGACATCAACAGATAATGCAGCCCGCCCGCGTACACGAGAAAGAGCGCATAGACGCAGCCCATCAGCGCGAGCATGAAATCGATGCGCCGTGACCACGGCTGCCCCGCATACGATTCGCCGCTCGCGGCGAGCTTCAATCCATAGCCGGCGACGAACAGATATGGAATCAGGCTCATCGATGTCGTGAACTCTTTGGCCAGCGTGAACGCTTCTTTCGAAAACAGCGTCACGATCAGAAACACCTGGATCACGAGGCTCGTCATCCATAGCGCGGCGACCGGTACGTGGTTGCGGTTTTCTCGGCCGAGAAACGCGGGCATCGTACGGCTCTTGCCCGCCGCGTGCAGAATTTCGGCGGCGATCAGCGTCCATGCGAGATAGGAGCCGAGTACCGATATCAACAGGCCGAGCTTGACCACGACCGCGCCCCAGGCACCGACCGCGGCGCTCAGCACGCCAGCCATCGACGGATTTTTTAGCGTACCCAGCTGCTCGAGCGGCAATACGCCATACGACAACAACGTGACCATGACCATCAACACAAGCACGCATAGAAAGCCGAGCACGGTCGCGACGCCGACATCGCGCCGTTCGCGCGCGTGCCGTGAATAAACGCTCGCGCCTTCGACGCCGAGAAACACGAAGACCGTCCCCAACATCGTCTTGCGCACCTCATCGAAAAGACCGGTCGCCGACGGCTCGGGACCGGTCCACAGATTCGCGACGAACACCCGCCACTCGACGCTCGACAGCACGAGCACCGCGAACAGTCCGAGCGCGAGCAACTTGGCGACCGTCATAGACGCATTCGCAATCGACGAGCCCTTCACGCCGCGCAGAATCAGATAGTGAAACACCCAGATCATCAGCGAGGAACTGACGATCGCGCTAAACGTATTGCCGGCGCCGAACGAGGGCACGACGATCGCAAGCGCGGACTTGATCAGCACGAGATAGGCCACGTTGCCGAGACAGCTGGCGCACCAGTAGCCGAACGCCGACAGAAATCCCGTATAGCGTCCGAACCCGACGCGCGCATATGTATAGACGCCGACGTCGAGCTCGGCCTTGCGCCATGCGAGCCGTTGAAAGATCAGCGCGAGTATCAGCATGCCGGAGCCGGTGATGGTCCAGCTGATCAACGACCCGACGACGCCGGTATATTTGCCGAGCGCCTGCGGCAACGAAAAGACGCCCACCCCGACCATCGAGCCGATCACCATCGCCATCAGGCCCGGCGCTGAAAGTCTGACGCGCTTGTCCATGCTGCGATCGCTCTCCCGCGAACACGTTCCGATCGAGCCGCGCTCGTGCGACTACGATGATCGACCGCTCAGATGACGATCGTGCCGGTCGCGAGGCCGATCAGCGCAGCAATCGCGCCGCAGGCCGCGACGGCAAAGATGACCCACTCGACTTTCGAAAACACCCGCATGCCGCGCTCGCGTTTGGCCAAGACATACAGCACCGTACCGGGCGCATAAAGCAGTGCCGATAGCATCAGGAACTTCAGGCCGCCCGCGAACAGCAGAAAGGCCGTATAGAACGTCGCGAACATCGCGACGAAATACTCGGTGCGCAACGCACCGCTCAAGGTGCCGCCATTCTGTTCACTATCGCGACGCGCAGCCTTGATGCCGTACGCAGCCACGAGGAAATACGGAATCAGCGCCATCGAGCTCGTCAGATTGAGCATCAGCGCAAACGCATCGGTCGACCAGTACGTGCTGATGACGAAACACTGCACCACGGTGCTCGTGAGCCAGATCGCCGCGACCGGCAGCTTGCGCTCGTTTTGTCGCGCGAAGATGCGCGGCATCGTCTCGAGACGCGCAGCGGCGAACAGCACCTCGGCACAGATCAGCGACCATGCGAGGTATGCGCCAAGGATCGAAATGATCAGACCGGCGCTGATGAACACGACGCCGAATGGGCCGAGCAGCGCGCCCAGTACCGCGGCCATCGACGGCTGGCGCATCACCGCGAGATCGGCGCGCGGCAAGCTCGCGTAAGGCAGCAGAGTCACCAGCACCAGCAGACACAGCACGGCGACGAAGCCGGTGATCGTCGCGGCGCCGACGTCCGAGCGCTTTTTCGCGTAGCGCGAGTACACGCTCGCACCTTCGATACCGACGAACACGAAGACGGTGACGAGCATCGTCGCGCGAACCTGCGAGAACAGGCCGTTGCCGAGCTGATCGTTGCCTTCCCGCAGATTTGCATGAAACATGTCGGCGCGAAACAGCGCGATCAGTATCACGATGAACAGCACGATCGGAATCACTTTCGCGACCGTCACGATCGTGTTGATCATCGTGGCCTGCTGGACACCGCGCAGCATCACCAGATGAAACAGCCAGATGCCCACCGACGACACGATGATCGCGGTCGCCGTATTGCCCTCGCCGAAGACGGGGACGAAAGCGCCGAGCGTCGATTTGATCAGCACCCAGTACGACACGTTGCCGAAGCAGCCGGCCATCCAGTAGCCGAATGCGGATAGAAAGCCCGCATAATCGCCAAAGCCCGCTCGCGCATAGGCGAACACGCCGGCATCGAGTTCGGGCCGGCGCTGTGCGAGCGCCTGGAACACGCGCGCCAGCGCATACATGCCGATGCCCGCCACGCACCATGCAATGACGGCTCCGAACGGTCCGGTCGCGCGTGCGAAATTGCGCGGCAACGAGAATATCCCTGCGCCCACCATTGAGCCGACGACCATCGCGGTCAATGCGGGTAACGACAGTTTCGTCTCGACCTGGGTTGCCATCGTTCACCCTGCAGAGAAGCTGATTTCTTCCAGAAAGGGACTTACGCGGAGCAGGTACGCGTACGTTGCGCATCTCCTGTTAGTCCTCCCGACTGAAGCCAACAGCCTTGCGAATGTTTCGTGCGTTTGCGGTGCCTCGTCGTCGCTCATTGTGACGCCGGCGCGGGTGCGTTCCCGGCGGCGGCCGCGGGCCCCGTCGGCGTTTGTGGATTCGCAGCGACTGGCGGATTGGCCAACCAGCCGCCCCCCATCGCTCTGAACAGCGCGAACTGGGCCTGCAGTTTGCCGACCTCTTCCCTCGCCTGCGACGACTGGCTTTCGAGCAGCGCAACCCGCACCTGATCGATATCGACGCGGCCGGTATCGCCGAGCTCGTAGCGACGTCGTACCTGGTTCAGCTGCGTGGTACGACCCGCGACTTCTTCATTGCGCGCGTTGAACAACTCGTCCTGCCGGTTCAAACGCGCCAGCGCACGCTCGACGTCATAGAACGCGCCGAGCGCGGTCTTTTCGTAGTTGAACATCGCCTGCTGCGCCTGCGCATCCGACGACTCCACCTGCGAGCGCCGCGCGCCGAAGTCGATCAGCGGCATCGCCATCGCCGCGCCGAATAGCCAGAACGTGCTGGTCCCGAGGTTTTGACCTGCGAACTCCCAACCGTTGCGCGCGAGCATGCCGCTTAGCGATATGGTCGGCCAGTAGTTGAGTCGCGCGACATCCGACTGTCTGACCGCCGCATTCACGCGGGCCTGCGCCGCGATCAGATCCGGCCGCCGCATCAGCAGATCGACGGGTTGGCCGGGCTCGATATGCGGCAGCGCGGTCATCAGCGTGTCGCTTTCATCGAGGATTCCCGCGAACTCCGCTGGCTGCACGCCGCACAGATTCTGCAAATTCAGCCGCGCCTGAGCAATGCCGTTCTCCAAGTCCTGCAAACGCGCATCGACCTGCGCACGGCCAGCGCGCGCCGCTTCGATGTCGGTACTCATCACGAGGCCCGCGGTAAAGCTCTTTTCGGCGATGTCGACGAAGTCGTCCGCGATCGCGCGGCTTTGCAACAGGATCGTGCGCTGACGCAACAGGCCGCGATACGTGACGTACAGATCCGCGACACCCGACACCACGCTCAGGCGCACCGCTTCCGCATCGCCCGCGGCCGCGCGTACCTGCTCCCGTGCCGCCGAGAGCCGCGAGCGTCCCTGGCCGAACAGATCGATCTCCCATTGCGCCTGCAAACCGACTCGCCAGAACTGCGCATCGGTATTGGTGATGCCGAGGAACTGCGCGAACTCGAGCTGCGTCTCGCCGCCGTGAAACTTTGCGCCGCTCACGCTCGCACCGAGCGATGGCAACAGTTGCGAGCGAGCCAACCGAATCCCGGCCTGCACCTGATCGACGCGCGCGTAAGCGGTGGCGATGTCGAAGTTGCGCGCCAGCGCGAGTTCGATCAATTTGTTCAGCGTCGGATCGTCGTACTGGGTCCACCACGCGGCGAGATCCTGCGCGGACATCGGGGTCGCCGCGTCCGGTTGGGCCTCCGAATACTGCGGCGGAAACGCGGCGGGCTTTTCCAGCTGCAACGAACCCGAACAACCTGCTTCGAGCAGCAGCGCCGCGACGGCGAGAAGACAGTGGCGCGCGCGGATCATTTTGCTTCCGGGTGTCGGCCCGGCTCCCATTCCGCCTGCTTGATCGAGAACAGCATCGAGTACAGCGCCGGCACGGCGACCATCGTCAGTACGGTGGCGAAAGCAAGGCCCGACATGATCGTAATCGCCATGTCCTTGAAAAACGGGTCCCACAACAGGGGCGCCATGCCGAGCGCCGTCGTGCCGGCCGACAGCATCACCGGACGCAAGCGGCTCATCGCGCCGTGGGTCACCGCCTGCATGCGCGGTACGCCGGCGGCGACCTGCGCATCCATTTCTTCGACGAGCACGACGCCGTTCTTGATCAGCATGCCGATCAGGCTCAATAGACCGAGCAACGCCATGAAGCCGAACGCGCCACGGAACAGCAGCAGACCGATCGTCACGCCGCAGATCGACATCGGCACGACGAGCAGCACGACGAGCGCGGGCTTCAGGCGTCCGAACATCATCAGCACGAGCAGCGCCATCGCGATGAAGCCGAGCGGCAGTTGCCGGAACAGGCTTTGCTGCGCGCGCGTCGACGATTCGTGCTCGCCGCCCCATTCGAAGCGATAGCCCGAAGGCAGCTTGATGTCCTCGATGCCCGAGCGAATGCGGTTGAAGGCGTCGACACTGTTCTGCCCATAGATAGGGTTCGCCGATACGGTGATCGTGCGAATCCGGTCCTCGCGCGCGATCTGACCTTCCTCGGTCCCGACCGTGAAGCCGTTGACCACGTCGCCAAGCGGCACGTAACGGCGCAGACCGGCGCTGAACACCTGCAAGTCCTGCAGACCCGCGACGCCGCGCGTGTAGTCGGGCGAGAGCAGCACGATCGGCAGCAACTGATCGCCTTCGCGATAGATGCCCGCGCGCAGGCCCTCGGTTGCATAAGCCATGGTGTCGGTGACCTGCCGGCGCGTCACACCGAGCGAGCGCGCGCGCGACTCGTCGAATTCCGGCCGCACGATGCTGATCGGGTTCTCCCAGTCGTCGCGGATCGCGATGATGCGGCCGTCGGCCTTCAGCACGTTCTGCGCTTCCTGCGACAAGCGACGCAGCACGGCCGGATCGGGACCGGAGAAGCGCGCCTGAATTGCCGCGCCTCCGCCGGGGCCGAAGTTCGGCCGCGTCACCGTCCAGTGCTGCTCGGGGAAGCGCTTCTTAAGATCCGCTTCGATGTCCGGAAGCATCACGTCGATCAGGCGCAGGTCCTTCGCGCCGACGATGAACTGCGCGTACGACGGATCGCGCGTCTCCGGATCGTAGACAAGGAAGAAGCGCGTCGCGCCGGAGCCGATATACGTCTGCACGTTGCTGACATCCGCATGCTCGAGCAGCACCTTCTCGACTTCGCGACTCTTTTCGACGACCGCGCGAATATCGGCGCCGCGCGGCAAACGCATATCGACATAGAAGATCGGCGTCGTCGACGCGGGGAAGAAGCTCTGCTCGACAAAACGGAACGCCCAGCCGGCGAGTACCGTCAGCGCGACGAGGCCGATCACCACGAGCACGCGCCGTCGGGTGACCCATGACAATAACTCGCCATAACGCTTGTACAGCTTCGCCTTGAACGGGTCTTCATCGATGATGTCCGCGGGCTTGAAAAGATACGTGCCGAACAGCGGCGTCAGCGCGATGGCGATCACCCAGCTAAATAGCAGCGAAATCGCAGCGACGGCGAACAGCGACGCACAGAATTCGCCGACCGCATCCGGCGACAGACCGATGCCCGAAAAAGCCAGAATCCCCACGATGGTCGACGCAAGCAGAATCCATTGGCTTTGTTTGAGAATCTCGGTCGCCGCCTCGAGATGCGACTTGCCTCGCTGCACCCTCACGAGCATGCCCTCGACCACCACGATGCTGTTATCGGTCAGCATGCCCATCACGATGATCAGCGCACCGAGCGAAATGCGCTGCAGCTCGATCCCCGCCGCGTACATGACGAGCAGCGTGCCGAGAATCGACAGGAACAACTCGACGCCGAGCACGATCCCCGCACGCCACCCAAGCCCGATGCCGAGCGCGACACCGACGATCGACACGGACAGGAACACGTCGAAGATGAAACCGCGCACGCTCTCATCGACGACCTGCGGCTGATCGTAAAGCGAGTACAGCTTGATGCCGATCGGGCGGTCGCGCTCGAGTTCGGCGAGTTTCGCCGTGATCCGCTCGCCGACCCTCACCACGTTGACGCGCGGTCGCGCGCTGATGCCGATCGTGACCGCGGGCTCACCGTTGTAGTGAATGACCTGGTTCGGAATCGCCGCGTAGCCGTGGCTCACGCGAGCAATGTCGCCGAGCAGAAGCGGGCCGGGCGTATTGTTGACGGGCAGCGAGCGGATGGCCTGCAGTGAATCGAGCGAGCCGGTCGGCGCAATCCGCAACGACAAGTCGCCGACGCGCTCGCGGCCCGCGGGCCGCACCTCGTTCTGCAGGAACAGCGTCTGCGCGAGGTCGTCGGTGGAAAGATTGTTGGCGATCAGTTGCGACTGGTCGACGTCGACCGAGATCTGCTCCTGCTGCTGACCGGCGATCACGATGTCGGACACGTCGTCGAGCGTGAGCAACTGGCGGCGCAGTTCGCGCGCGTACGCATACAGTTGCGCCTGCGTATAGCCCTCGCCGGTCAGCGCGTAGAACATCCCGTAGACGTCGCCGAAGCGGTCGAGCACGAGTGTCGGGCCCGCCCCCGGCGGCAGCCGTACCTGCGCATCCGATACAGAGTTGCGCAATTCGTCCCACACTTGCGGCAATTGCGCCGACGTGTACTGGTCGCGAATCTGGACGCGGATTTCAGAGTAGCCCGGCATGGAACGCGAGCTCAGCTTCTCGACCTGCGGCATCTGCTGGATCGCGCTTTCGAGGCGGTCCGTCACCTCCTGCTCGACCTCGCGCGCACTCGCGCCCGGATACAGCGTCACGACGACCGAAGTCTTGATCGTGAACTTCGGGTCTTCGAGCCGCCCGATGTTGTAGTACGCAAAAAGGCCGCCCAACAGCGAGATCAGCGTCAGAACCCATGCGATCAACGGCTTTTCGATCAGGGGGCGCGCGAGGTTCATTGAGGCGCATCCATTGGACGGACCGCCATTCCCTCTTTCATGAACTGCGAGCCGCCCGCCACCACCCGGTCGCCCTCCGCGACCGCACCCGCGACGACCGCATCGTCATTGCGAATTTCGCGCACGCTGACCGGCACCGCATGCACACGGCCGGACGCCGCATCGTAGCGCCACAGACTGCGCTGACCGTCCGCGCCGATCGACACCGCCGCGATCGGAATCGCGAAGTAGCCTTGATTGTCGTTTTGCGCGACTTGCCGGGCCGTGTCGGAAATCTGTACCCGCAACGCCATGCCGGGTAACAGCATGGCGCTATGCGGTCCCTCGATCGAGAACACGAGCCGGTAGGCGGCCGAAGTCGGCGAGGTCTGCGTGGTCCGTTCGCGGAACACTAGCGGGAAGCGGTTCTGCGGCCGCTCGGGCAGCCACGCCTCGGCTCTCAGCGTCTTGTCGACGAACAGCCGTTCGGCAATGCTCTGAGGCAGATCGACGCCGACATCGACACGGCCGATGTTTTCCAGATTGAAAGCGGGTGCGCCAGCCTGCACGACCTGCTGGATCTCGATGTTGCGGCGAGCGATCCGGCCGTCGAATGGCGCGACGAGCCGGCTATTGCGCAAGTCGCGGCTCGCCATGTCGCGTGCTGCGCGTGCGGCGTCCGTGGCAGCCGACAGCTGCTCATAAGCAGCCTGTGACAGAATCCCGTCCTTGCGCAGCACCGCCTGACGCTTCAGGTTGTCGCTCAGTTGCTGATACTGCGCGTTCGCGCGTTGCAGTTGCAGCTTGTAGGGTTCTTCATCGATACGCGCGATCACCTGCCCGCGTTTCACGGATGCGCCTTCGAGCACCGCGATCTGCACGACGCGGCCCGATACTTCGAAGGCGAGCGGCGAGATGCTGGTCTGCTCGACTCGCCCGGTAAATATGCGAATGGCGGAGGCGTCGGCCGGTTCGACCCTGGTGAGCTGCACGGCTGGCCTCGTTTCGCCGTTCTGTGTTTCGGTCTGCCGTTGGCAGCCCGACAGCGAACCGACGAGCGCACAGGCCAACGCGCACGACAATACGCCGGTCAATGCGACGCTGGCTGATCGGCCTGGCTGCGGTGCTTCGGAACGGTTTGCGGTCATGACGTCCTCGGCTGACTGCTGGCGCAACCCATGTCGCACACCCGGCGGCAACGTAGCTCGCGGGCCGGCGATTACGAGGCTCTACAGGTTGCTCGTGGATTCATAGTGGTCCGCATCCCTTCTGTCGGACCGGCAACGTTATGCGTCGTCATTCAGGCTCCGTTTATCAGGCATCCTGTGTAACTGCCAACCTGCTTCGCCACGCCGAAGAAACACTGAGGAAATTCACTAGTCCGCCCTGTATGGGATGGACGGCGATTCCAGCACGATCAACAGGGCGTTCATGACTTCGCGCGGTTCACGGATGGGCTGCCCGTGTCACGCGTGCGTCATTGTCCCCTTTCGCAGTTCGTCACGGGCATCATGGCCGATCCATGCGCTAGCCGTCAATCGATTCGCGACTTACGTCGGGCATACAGATTTATTCCATGGTGCGCTCGGAAAGAACGCTAAAGGTCTCAAGGAATTTGTTCGCCGAAGGAGCAGCCGTGATTAGTTAAATCGGGATTCTTTCTCATTGGAGCCAATACGCATTATGGCGAACGGCATGGGTCGCACCAGCGATTTGCCGCGCGTAGAGTCCACCGGATCCTCCATCGCGATGCGCCGCGGCGATATTCTGTCGACCGGTCGTCTGATGGAAACACCTGCCAACGCGAGCCGCTGGATTACATCGATACCGTCTCGACCGTCGGCGGAATCAATACAGACTGGCGTTTGTCGAGCCTCATCGAACTGTCGTTGCGGATGGCCATCACGAACACACCGGACAACGCCCTGCGAATGGAGCGACGCGCGATTCGATCTGTGGCTCAGGGCCGCGCGATTCGCGTATGCGTTTCTATTCCTCGGTGAACGCACTGCTGGCGACCGTGCATTCGAAGATCGTCAGACCCAGGTCCGTGACCATTACAACTACGCGGTGCAAAAGCTTGCGCGCGCTGTTTCTGCGCGGCGCGCTCGCGACCGATGCCGGCAAGGACGTGCCGAGCACGCAATACATCGCAGGCTGGTCCATTCATCTTGACCTCAGCCGGACCGGACCCGGCGCCCCGAAAGCGTGCGCGAACCGCGCGAAGTCCTCCCGGCGTCGCGGCTGTCGTTCGCCGGGACGACGACGCGGGTGGCGATGCCGATGGCGAAGGAGATGGCAATGCCGAAGCCGATAGCGGTGTGTCGTCACCGACCGCGGGAGGGCCGAAGCCGGCGTCGCGCTATTTCAGCGAGATGCCGTCGCCGAACGTCACCACGTTGATCTGGTTCAGCCAGGGCACGCTCGAACAGGTCGTGAGGACGGGCGGCTCGATTGGCTACTGAATTTCACACCGATGCCGCACGTCGAGCGCGCCATATTTATCGCGGCACCCCACCGAGGCACACCGTTCGCGAGCAACCGGCCGTCGCGCTGGACGGCCAACCTCGTACGTCTGCCGCTTGCCCTGCTAAACGAGTTCAAGGAAGTGATGGGGACGGCGACGAACATCGAAGCGCAGGAACAGACCTTCCACGCGCCGAACAGCATCGTACAGTCGGGCGAAATCGATCCGTTGATCCGCGCGATCTCGAAGTTGCCGATCGGCCCTCACGTTTGCTTCCGTTCGATCATCGCGTGGTGCCGCGAAAGCGGGCCGCGCGAAGATTCCGACGATGGCGTTGTTCCTTATCGCAGCGCGCATCTCGCGGGCGCGCTATCGGAGAAGGCGATCATTGCCGGGCACAGCGTGCAGCAGACGCCGCGGCCGATCCTCGAGATCCGGCGGATCTTGCGTGAGGATATCGAGCAGATCGATCAGCGTGGCGGGTTTGCGAGGAGGCGGGTCGGCGAAGTGACGGCGGAGCAGCCGGGAGTTTTTCCACGACGGCGTGGGCTTGGCGAGATCGATCAAGTCAGCGAAACGTTCAAATGGTCAGCGCGAGCCACTCCAATTCATTCGCTACAAATTACGTATCGAACGTTACGGATCGTTGGGTCGCGTGGGTGCATTCCTGCGTCCGGTCTGCGATGGATGGAAGTGACGGGGTATCGTGCACCAATTTGATTGATCGGCGTGAAACAATGCTTCGATCAGTTGAAAAATACCTTTTAAAACAAGGAGTTATGATATATGAAAGACATTTCCCAATGTTTCACGAGACTCCCGTTGGCGAGATCGGCTGCGGAATCCGCGGTTCGCGCTCGGATTGGCTAATACTCGGTCCTTTTTCGATATTAAGTTCGTAGAAGTTGCCCACATGCTCTGGCGCCGTATGTTATTAGATTGTCCATGGACGACTGTGGTATGCGTTGACGCTCAAGTTGTTGACGCGCTCGGCGATAAATAGTGGCTCGCGTTGGGGATCCTGTGATGCGCAACCGTCTCGCCAATCAATGTCACAGAGCGAGCTGGCCGACGACTCGTTCCGTCCACGATGACTTTCGCGATTGCCCCCGCCCATCCCGCCAACCATCGTCCAGCGGGTTTATTGCCGATAAGCCGAGCGCGGCGATTTTGATTTCGCGCTGACCGCGTGGTCTGGCGGCGGCTCGCCGAGTACCCTCGACATACGAGACCAGACGGAAACCATCCGTTGCAGTCGATTAGCTCATTGCTCAAGTGCTGAGCCAAACGATGATCGGCGCGGTCGCGATGCATGCCTTCGAAAACGACGAGCCGGGCATCCCGTGAGGGCGCGCGTCGATCCGCAGACTTGTCGACCGCGATTATTTACCCGAACGTGTCCTGTCACTAACAACGGGCAGAGTTTGGCTTGACGCACGAACCGTCAAATGCGTAGCGGTTGGGAGGTGTTGGCGATTGACTTCTGGCCGTCGGGCGACTGGCAGGATCTGCAATGGGACATGATTCCAGGGCAAGCTTGCGCCGCTCGAATCCGATGCGAACACCGCTGACGGTTGGTTTGATCTGCTTAAGTCTAGAGGGATCGCGCTACGAAATGCGGACATCGCCTAGCGCGGTTATTGAGTAATAGCGGGGCTGGCTCCCGCCGCACCTTGACGTATGCCGTCTGTCCGCTGAGGGCAAGCCAAATGCACGGCCTTTCTTTGCGCGTCAGTGCATCCGGATTCCATCGCGAATCGTATGGGACGGATTTGCCGGCAGAAATGCCGCCGACTGTATGGTCGATAAGCGTTGGTGTGAGCGCCGCGTGTCCGTGGCCATAGGTGCTTTCGAACGTCCGAGCGGCCGTGAAACGCGTCGACGACATTCACCAATGCGCTGCGGCAAGGAGCGCCATGATGAACTCGACGCTTTATGGAAAAGCATTGTCGGCGTATCCCGCGAGATTTCACCTTTTTGCCGGCAAGCCTGTGGCGTCCGGTTGGCGAGCGGCGAGTCGATATAAAGGGCAGCGATTTCTCTGATTAGCGAGAGCGAGCCGTCGATGACCAAGCGGAGGCACGCGGACAAATGGCCGGATCGTAGCGCGAGGTTGAGAATGACCGTGGATGGTTTGACGGAAAACATTCTCCTTCACAGGAGAGATAGCTGGCCCACCATTCCTGCCGTCATATGACCATCGAACGATTTTGGCTGTGCCTCCGGCAATATGACCCCATCAGCGAATCGGTGGAAGCCAGCTCACCGATTGCCTCATAAATTCCGGGTCAATGGCGAGCTCGCTCATGTTCAGCAGCTGACCAGCAACCAGCTCTTGCAAGATTGCCCCGCGAAGGGCCTACTACGCGAGTCTCCCCGTAAACCGCCGAAGGCGCAATGAATGTTCGTCCGCAAGGGGGCGGCGCTCTGATATCGACGTCGGTTTCCGCCGCCAAGAATGTCTAGAGTCTAGACACTCGGATGGACGCTGATGCGTGGCAGCTTAGAGAGTGTCTAGACTCTAGACACTCTCTAAGCTCGGACCATTTTGGCTGGTCGAAAAAAAGGCCCGCATTTAGCGGGCCTTTCTACACTCCGAACCAGACATCAAATCAACTCGTTTTCGGCTGCGACTGAAACATCTGTCCGATCAACTGTCGTATCTGAACTTCTTGCGCCTCGGTGATCACCCCGGTCTTGATCTTGATCGTGAAATTGCTGACATCCTTCGTGATGCTTCCAGCGTGCTCTCGCCCCGCGAAAAACTTCTCGATGCTGCGTCCGCTGGTACCAGCCGACGTCGTCTGCCGGGTCGCCAAGGCAGTGATTGCCGCCGCGACCTTGCCTTGATCCATTTCGCCTCTCACCAACAGCGGCCAAATTTCACGAGCCGCTCTAATCCCATCCTCGCCGTGCTTTTTGATGGCCGCCCCGATTGCTTGCGCAGCAGTCCCGCCCAATAGTCGCGGTTGAATATCGAGATCTTTCTTGATGAAGTCCGGCAGATTATCGAACGATAAGAACTGGTACAGACCCGCCCGAGACAAGCCCATCGCTTCCGCCAGTCGCTTGCGATTCGGAAACTCCGCTTCCGATCGACGGATCGCAACGCCGATTTCATAGTCAGTAAGGTCGTCGCGGCTGATGTTTTCGACCATCGCCAGCACGGCCATATCCGAGTCGGAGCAATCCGCGACGACTGCCTTGATGGTGTCCTGCCCCAGCATCTTGTGCGCACGCCAACGCCGTTCACCAGCGACGATCTGATAGTCGTCGGCGACACGACGGACCACGATCGGCTGCATCAGCCCAACTTCCCGGATCGACTCCGCAAGCTCGGCCAACTTTGCTTCGTTGAACACGCGGCGCGGCTGCCACGGGTTCGGCAAGATCCCCGCAACCGGCAGTTGCGATGCGACGCCGGTCGATTCCAATTCCTGCACTCGAAGCTGCGCAACGGCGAGCGCGCCGGCAAGGCCGGGCGCCGTTTGCGTGCGGTTGCTGCGCTTCACCTCGTCCTCGTTGATCGACGAAGTTTTGCGAATGCCGGACGTCTTGGCCAGCAACTGTTCTCGCATATTGCTCATTGCGCGTTCCTCCATTTTTCCGAATAGATCTCGTCGATCCAGCGACAGTAATCGACGAGAGGCTGCCGCACGCGTTGCAGCGACTTGGCCGCGCTGTGATTGCTGCTAATGTCGAAGACGGTCGAGAACGCCAACGCCCCGGTGCTCATCACCGAGCTCGCCGGTACCTCGATCGAATGCAACCAGTTTTCGTACGCGCTTTGCGCCCACGCACGCACGATCGGCGCCGACGAGTTTCGCCCATAGTCGACCCGCGATAACACCAGCGACACAAAGTCGTATTTCTTTTCCTTCTCGAATTTGATGAAGCTTTTGGACACGTCTGAGAAGAGTCGCCAGAACGAGAGCGAACTGATGAAGTCCAGGTTTTCCGGCACCATCGGCATCACCATGGCATCCGCGGCCATCAGCGCGTTCAGATTGAGGTACGACAGCGACGGCGACGTATCCATCAGAATGTAGTCGTACTTCTTGCGCAGCGGCTCGAGCCCTTGACGAAGCACGGTCCAGAAACGAAAACCTGGCCGAATCTTTTGCATCGCTGGCAGATGGAACTCTGCTCCGATCAGTTCCGTATGCGCAGGAATCACGTCGATGCCATCCCAGTACGTCGACTGAATCCGCCCCTCGAGGCCGCCCTCGATGTCCTGGTCGTAGACATACGGCAACACCGTATCTTCAGGCGACACGTCTTTTTCCGCGTACAGCCCGCACAATTCCGAGAGCGACGCCTGCGGATCGAGATCGACCACCAACACTTTCCGCCCCCGTAGCGACAGCCCTTGGGCAAGGCACATCGTCGTAGTCGTCTTGGCGGAACCACCTTTGAGCTGCGCGGTGATAATGATCTTCCCGTCTGGTTCCTTCAGACGAGTGACCAGCGGAGTCTGGTAGATGTCGGAAATCTTTTGTACCCAGATCCGCGCTTCTTCCAGCGTGAAGGTCCGGGTGCGGCCGGTGCCGGCCGCCGTGCCCGAAGGCAGTTCTCCGTCGCCTTTTGTTGCGAGATACTGAACCTGCGAGTGCGAGATGTTGCACATCTCGGCAATCTCGCCTGTCTTGAAGACGGGAGCCGTTTTTCGAGGACGTGGAGCCAGAATCGTGTCACGCAGCTCATTAGTGAAAATGGTGACTTTTTCTGCGAACTCACTGATCTGCTCAAAGTGAACGGTTCGGTCTACGGCAGGAAGTTGGCTCGTTCTGACCATTCTGAGGTTTATCCATAAAATTCCAGAAACCTCAGAATACAGGAAATACTTGAAAATAGCTTTTTAAATTACTGTTTTAATGTAGATTTTCTGAAAATTTCGATGTTTTCACAGCGTTTTCGGTGGCGGAACTGTCGTCGAAACGAAACAGGCCCAGAAACACCGCGTGCTCGAGGGCACAAATGACCTCACCTTCCCTCGTAATAGGCCCAGCCGACTCGGCGAACCTGCTCAAAACTTAAGCACTGGGTGAGGTCATTTGTGCACTTTCTCATTTCCGCGAAGCCCGCTCCGGCGAATTGCAGCACAACGGACCTCACCATTATCAGTTTTGTCTCCACCTTCCGCCGAGCACTCCGTCCGCTTGCAGCGCAAAAGCACAATCAACCTCACCTAGCACCGCTGATTTCCGCCGGCGACAGGCGGCCAGCCCGAGCCCAGCCCGTCACCAATCCTTGCAGATCGCCGTGAAAGCACAACCAACCTCACCTTGGTGACGCACCCGTCCATAAGCTTCCAGGCGTCGCACAATCGACCTCACCATGCTGCGCTGCGCAATCTTCCCGCCAATATGCTGTGTGGTCCCGGTTCGTAGGTTTTTTTGAACCGAGAACAAACTCACAAACCTACATACCCAACCGATATTCAAATCATTCAATGACTTAGGTCCGAAAAGGTGAGGTGTGTTGTGTCGAAAGTGAGGTTCGCTGTGCTGAGAGGTGCGGTTGGCTGTGCGGCAAGGTGAGACCAATTCCCCACCAAGGTGCGGTTCCATGTGTTTGACTGTGCGTCGAATTCCGAAGGTGAGGTGGGTTGTGCATCTGCAGGAAATGAAGGCCGGATGGGCCGTCCCATAAGGCTTCGCCGCGCGGAAGCCCCGCTAGCAAGGTGAGGTTCCTTGTGTAGATGGTGAGGTTCTGTGTGCCAAATCGCGGAATGGCGAAAAAGTGGCCACCGCCGCCGTCGTTGTGATGGTGAGGTTCTGTGTGTTGACAGCTCACCACCGCATGCTTACAGTCCCGGGAGCTAAAAAGTGGATGAAGAACATGGCCGCGGACAATCCGGAAGAGGGCAAGTCGAAAGCGACGTCACGCCAGATGGCGCTCGCGCTGTTCGAAGACATGTTCGATCAGGGATTGCGCATCAACGAGGCCAATCGCGAGATCGGTTATCAGCGCAACGATTTCTTCACCGAGATCGTCAACATGGGACTGCCGGCGCGGCGTTTTCTCGATGCCGCGTACTTCATCGTCGCGCAGGAGCCCGAGCAACGCGATCAGTACGACGTCGAACTCAACTACTTCAAGTGGCTGATGCGCTACGATAGCCGCAACCTGAAGCATTTGCGCACGATCGCCGACGAAGCTCAGAACGCGAAAGTTCGCGTGACGAATACGCCCGCGGACCGCGATCCCAGTGAAGACGACCTGTGGGTGCAGGTCCAACTGATCGGTATGGTCGGCTTTCATCGCGGGCGTATGCGTTTCGACGTCCATCCACGGCTCGTGCCGCATATCCGCGATCCGCAGAAATCTCACTGGCTGAGCTTGCGCATTTCCACCGCGTTCACGCGCAGTCTCGCGCGCGCGATCTACGACAAGGTTTTGCCCAACGTTCCCGCAGGACGCACCGACTGGATCCAGCTCGAGGAAATGCGCAACTGGCCCGGCAAAATGGGCGCGAACGCCGCCATCTTCAAATACTTCAAGCGCGATTGGCTCGAACCGGCGGTGCGCGAGATCAACGAAGTGTCGGACGTCGAGATGTCCTACGAGACGCGGACTGAATCCACCACGTCGAAGAAAATCGACCGCATCCGCTTCCTGCTCAAGCGTAAGGACACAGCCGACGCGGTACTCGCGAGCCTCGCCGACGCGAGCCATCTGTACAAGATTCTCACCGACGAGTTCGGGCTGTCGACCAAGCAGTTCAGCGAGATTTCGGAGAACCGCGAACTGTGGACCGACGAACGCATTCAGCAGGCCGTCGAATACACGCGTTTCAGAATCAAGCGCGGCCAGGTCAAGAAGAGTCCCGCGGGCTATCTGATGCGCGCGCTACGCGACAACTGGAAGATCTCCGACGCCGAGCGCACGATGGTCGACGTGCAAGCCAAACTGCTCGCGGACGAGGCGCAGGAACAGGCAGCCAAGACCGAAACGAGAAAGACCCTGGCGAACAGCATCGCGACGCGTGAAGAAGAAGTGCGTGCGCGCATGAACGAGGATTCGCGCAAGGGCCGCGATCATTTCAACGCCGCGGATGCGAAGACGCGCAAGGAACTGATGCATGCGTGGACGACATCGCGCGAAGGCAAGCTGATGCTGCGTCGGATGAAGCTCGAACCGTCGACGGTCACCGAAGATGCGATCCTCGCGAATACGGAGCTGGTCTGGTATCTGGGGCAGTTCGTGTTCGGCCGGATGAATGCGGCGCGCGCGGCAGCGTGAAGTGAGCGGCTAGTCAGCAGGCAAGCAATCCAGACTCGGCCGAGCAGCAACAGGAAAGGGGTCTTGCACTGACGAACAGCAACTTCAGCGCAAGACCCCTCGATACTTTAGAAAGCACAAAACCCTCAGAACGTGCCAAGCAGCGAGCCCAGCACGATCACCACAACCAGCGCGAGCAACGCGCCGAGAATCGCGACCATCACGATATCGCGATAGCTCTCACGATGGTTCGAGCCGCATACCGCAAGCAGCGTCACGACCGCGCCGTTGTGCGGCAGGCTATCGAGTGTCCCGGAGGACATCACGGCGACCCGATGCAGCAGCGCCGGGTCGATGCCGTGTTGCGCGGCCAGTTGAAGATAGGTGCCGCCGAGCGCGTCGAGCGCGATCGTGAGACCGCCTGAAGCCGAACCGGTCAATCCCGCGAGCAGGTTCGTCGCGACCGCGAGCGATACGAGCGGACCACCGCCGACGCTGAGCACCCATTCGCGCACGAGCGCGAACGCGGGCAACGCGGCAATCACCGCGCCATAGCCGACCAGACTGCCGACGTTGAGCACAGGCAGCACCGATGCATTCGCGCCCGCGTCGATCGTCTCGCGCAGCGCCGGCAGGCGGCGCCGATTGACCAGCACGAGCACCACGATCGCGACGACGAGCGCCACGCACACGCCCCACACTCCGGCGACTGCCGAAAGCGACGTCTCACCCCAACGGACTTCGGCCAGATAGTCCGCGTCGATGCGCGGCAGCACGATCACGTTCATCACGAAGTTCGTCAGCACGACGAGCACGAGCGGCGCGAGCGCGACGCCGAACGACGGCAGATCCTCGCTGAGGTGCCCGCGTTTCGCTTCCTCCGGATCGAAACTCTGCGAGACGCTCGCGCGTTCGCGCACGAGGTTGTCGCTGGCCGACGCCCTGGTGGATTTCACCGCCGCGTTGAGTCCGTCGAATCCTTCGTTGGCCGCCTTCGCGCGCGATTGCTGCAAGGACAACCACCACAGCCCGAACGCCACCATCACGATACTCGCGACGATGCCGAGCCCGGGCGCCGCAAACGGCGTCGTACCAAAGAACGGCATCGGGATCGCGTTCTGGATCGCCGGTGTGCCCGGCAGCGCGGACATCGTGAATGTCTGCGTGCCGAGCGCGATCGCGGCCGGCATCAGACGGCGCGGGATATTGGCGGCCTGGAATAGGGCGGTGGCCATCGGCGCGAGCACGAAGAACGCGACGAAGAGGCTGACACCGCCATAGGTGACGAGCGCGCCACCGATCACGACGGCGAGAATCGCCCGATGCGCGCCAAGCTTCTCGGTCATGTAACTGGCGATCGCCTTCACGGAGCCGCTGTCTTCCATCAGCTTGCCGAACAGCGCGCCGAGCAGGAACAACGGGAAGAACTGCGCGAGAAAGCGCGCGGCGCTGAGCATGAAGGTCTGGGTCCAGTGCGCGAGAATCGGTTCGCCCGAAATCGCGGCGGCCAGCATCGCGGCGAACGGTGCGAGCAGCAGCACGGTCCAGCCGCGGTATGCGAAGGCGATCAGCAGCGCGAGACTCGCGAGCATGCCAAAGAGTCCGAGACCGATCGCGAGCGGGGACACGGTGATGACTTCCATGGTCAGACTCCCTCGAGCAACGCGTCGAGATCCAGCGAGGAGCGCACGCCAATCGAATCGGCGTGCTCGATGAGGAACGCGTCCGCGGCGCGTCGGCCTTCGTCGCGCAGCATCGTCAGAAAGCTCCACTCGGCGTTCAGTTTCGACGAGTAGCCGAGTTCGGTCATCAGCTCGCTCGAGATCCGATGGATCCGCATCGCCGCCCAATGGCGGCCTTCGTCGCTGCCGGCGTCCGCGGCGCGCCGCAGCAGCGCGATCATGCGCAGCTCTTTCAGCAGCGGCGCGTTGAACGCGACTTCGTTCAGGCGGCTGATGATGTCGCGCGCGGTGCGTGGTGTTTCATCCCGCACGACGGGATTGACCTGAATCAGCAGCGTATCGCTCGACGTGCATTCGCGTACCAGCGGCGTGATGGTCGGATTTCCGGCGTAGCCGCCGTCCCAGTAGTATTCACCGTCTATCTGCACGGCCTGGAACAGCGTGGGCAGGCAGCCGGAGGCGAGCAGCACGTCGGGCGTCAGGTCGCCATTGCGAAACACACGCGCCTGGCCCGTGCGCACGCGCGTCGCTGTAATGAACAGCTTGATCGGCGCGTCGCGCAGATGCCCGAAATCGATCGAGTCCTGCAGAATCTTCGCCAGCGGATGGACGCCGCGCGGGTTCAGGTCGTACGGAGAAAACACCCGCGCCGCGAGGTCCATCGCGATGAAGAACGGCGAGTAGTCGAGCGTCCAGCGGCCCATCAATACGTCGAACGGGCTGCGGCGAAACGGGCTGTACACCGACGCTTCGAATACTCGCCGCCAGAACGCTTCGAGCGCGGCGCGCGCGCCGGCCGCGCCGCCCACCTGGTAGCCGCTTACCAGCACCGCGGCGTTCATCGCGCCAGCCGACGTACCCGATATCCCTTCGATCTGCAGCCACGACTCTTCGAGCAAACGGTCGAGGACGCCCCATGTAAAAGCACCGTGCGAACCGCCACCCTGCAATGCGAGATCGATAAGGGCGGGTTCGCGGCGAGTGGGTTGGTTTTTTCTTGCAGCCAAGACGACTCCCGTGATGAGGAGTGCTCCATTTCGAGCTGACGCCGCATGCGCGGCGGACGAATGAACTGCTGGCCAATGCTTTGAATTACCGAATGACGTGAGGCGTGTTTCAGAGGTGAAGCATCGCACTGCACCATTGGTATTGGAAGTGGCTAGTGATTAAAAGTCAAGCGTATTCGAGGCGCCGCGCGATTGTGCCTGGCAATGCCGGCCAGTCAGGCGGGACAGAGAAAGCCGGTTGGTCACGCCGAGGTAAAAAACAGCGTGTGGGGAGCCCGGCTGACGCGCCTCGCCGAGGCGCTCACATAATCATGGATAACCGGAGTATCTTTGCAGGGGGAGCGCGACAATGCGGCGGCAATGAATCAACCCGCATTATCCGTTTTGCGCGTGCCGCTTAAATGCTAATTCGCGCGCGCTTAAACTTCGCTGTTTCGCCTTGCGCTAATTGCCACGGCTTATTGCAATGTAATGTATCGTCTCGGCGGCCGGATACATTACGACATAATTCGACTGATGAACCAGGCTATAAAAGCAGGCATCGTCAAATCACGGAGATCACCATGAGCGCCGGGTTGCTGCAAGGGTCCTGTCACTGCGGGGCCGTCAAGTTCGAAGTTCGCACCGAAATCGTTCCGGCCGGCCGCTGTAACTGCAGCCTGTGCCGCCGCAAGGGCGCGCTGATGACGCCGCTCTTTCCCGCGAGTCAACTGAAGATTCTGAGTGGCGAGGATTCGCTGACGCTGTACCAGTTCAACACGAAGGTCGCGAAACACTACTTCTGCAAGCATTGCGGCATCTATCCTTTTCATCAGACGCGCAGGGATCCGCTGCAATGGCGCGTCAATATCGGCTGCCTCGACGGGGTCGATCCTTATGCGCTCGAAGCCAGCGTGGCCGACGGCGCGAGTCTTTCCGTGCTGGAGGACGCATGAAACGCCTGTTTGCCATCGCCGTGTTCGTCGTGGGCGGCTTCGCGGCGGAACTCGCGCATCCGTTGCAGTGTTCACTGATCCAATCGAGCGGCGTGCAACTTAAACGCCGCGGCAGGTAATCCGTCGATGGAAACCTCCGACCACGTACTGATCGTCGACGACGATCGCGGTATCCGCGAACTGCTCGCGGGATACCTCGAGAAAAACGGCGTGCGCGTCACGCTTGCGGCCAATGGCCGCCAGATGCGCGCCGCGCTCGAGAACGGCGCGCCCGACCTGATCGTGCTCGACCTGATGCTGCCCGGCGAAGACGGCCTCGTGCTGTGCCGCGAGCTGCGCGCGGGCAAGTTCCGCGCGGTGCCGATTCTGATGCTGACGGCGCGCAGCGAGGAAGCGGACCGGATCGTCGGGCTCGAAATGGGCGCCGACGATTACCTGACCAAACCGTTCGCCGCACGCGAGCTGCTCGCGCGAATCCGCTCGGTGCTGCGCCGCGCGCGCATGTTGCCGCCCGGCATGGAAGTGACGGAGTCGGCGCCGATGCTGTGCTTCGGCGACTGGCGGCTCGACACGACCGCGCGCCATCTGCTCGACGCGGACGGCACCGAAGTGGCGTTGAGCGGCGCAGAGTACCGTCTGTTACGCGTGTTTCTCGATCACCCGCAGCGCGTGCTCACGCGCGACCAGCTGCTGAACCTGACCCAGGGACGCCAGGCCGATCCGTTCGACCGCTCGATCGATCTGATGGTGAGCCGCCTGCGTCAGCGCCTGCGCGACGGCGCGCGCGAGCCGCGCTACATCAAGACGCTGCGCAGCGAGGGCTACGTGTTTTCGGCAGCGGTCACCGCGATCGGAGATCCGCAATGAGCGTATCTGTGTCACCGTCGTTGCTGCGCTGGCCACATTGGCCGCGCACGCTGTTCGCGCGGCTCGCGGTGATTCTGTTCGTCGGGCTCGCGCTCGCGCAGGCGCTGTCGTTCTGGCTCACGATGACCGAGCGCGACCAGACGATGACCAACATCATGATGGGCTACATCGAGCGTGAGGTGGCGAGCTCGGTCGCGCTGCTCGACCATCTGCCGCCCGACGAACGCGCCCAGTGGCTGCCGCGCCTTGCGCGGCGCAGTTACGAGTTCGTGCTCGGCGAGGGCGTGGCCGGCGCACCGGTCGACGCAAGCCTGTCGGCGCGCGTCGCGCAATCGATCGGCGACGGCATCGGCACGCGCTATCCGTTGACCGTCAACGCGGTGCCAGGCGATCGCGAGCGTCTGCAGGTGCACCTGAAACTGAGCGACGGTACGCCGCTCACCATCGATCTGCGGCCGATGCCCGGCGCACCGTTGTCGCGCTGGCTGCCGCTCGTGCTGACGCTGCAATTGCTCGTGCTCGGCGCCTGCTGCTGGCTGGCGGTGCGGCTCGCGACGCGCCCGCTGAATCAGCTCGCAGTCGCGGCCGACACGCTCGGCCCCGACCTGAAGGCCGACCGTCTGCCCGAAGCCGGTCCGTCCGAAGTGGCGCGCGCCGCGCGCGCGTTCAACGCGATGCAGGATCGGATCGCCACGTACATGACCGAGCGCATGCAGATTCTCGCGGCGATTTCGCACGATCTGCAGACGCCGATCACGCGCATGCGTTTGCGCGTCGACACGATGGATGACGACAGCGAAGCCGCGAAGCTGCGCCAGGACCTGCAGGAAATGGAGGCGCTGGTCAAGGAAGGGGTCACCTATGCGCGCACGATGCACGGCACGACCGAAGTGCCGCGCCGCATCGATCCCGATGCACTGTTCGATAGCCTCGTCTGCGATTACGTGGACGCCGGCCAGCAAGTGTCGCTGCAGGGCCAGTTCGGCCAGTCGCTGAGGTTGCGTCCACAGGCGTTGAAGCGCATCGTCGGCAATCTGGTCGATAACGCGCTGAGGTACGCCGGCGCCGCGCAGATCGAGATCGGCGCGTTGCACGATGGCGAGGCGACCGTGTCGGTGCTCGATCGCGGTCCCGGCATTCCGGCCGAGTCGCTGGAGACGGTGTTCGAGCCGTTCGTGCGACTCGAAGATTCGCGCAATCGTCAAACGGGCGGCACGGGGCTGGGGCTCGCGATCGCGCGGCAACTCGCGCTCGCGATGGACGCGACGCTCACGCTGCACAACCGCGTTGGCGGTGGCCTCGAAGCGCGGCTGACGTTGAGGAAGTTGCGCGAGTCATAGTTGGGCCCGATCCCCGCCACTGCGAAATCGTCATCGGGTTTGGACCATTGATGACGTTCGCGCGTCATTCCGAGCTGTCGCTCAGCCGCTTATCAGTAGTTCTGAGCGACCACATTTTCAGCTCGCTTCAGCGATTCCCCATCATTCGAGAAAACCGCGTTGGTGATGCGACACGTCGCATCATTGTTAAATCATCGATATTGAATGCGGCTTATCGATGCACGCGGCGATAAATTGACAAACGTCAACGGACAGACCATTCTTTTCGTGTGGTGGTTGCAGAGTAACGCGGCTGATCGACAGCAAGATTGGCCGAGAGACACGTTTCGTTCGAATCTGATTACAGATCCGTGTTGGGTCACTAAAAAGGAATCCGAATGGCGTCCACTCCACAAAAGCTTTCAAAAATGCAACTCACCGGGATGGTCGTTGGGGGCATGGTCGGAGCCGGGATATTTTCCCTACCGCGTACCTTCGCCGACGCCACCGGTCCGCTGGGCGCCCTGATCGCATGGCTGATTGCGGGCACCGGCATGTATATGCTGGCGCGCGTGTTTCAGACGCTGGCGGAAAGAAGGCCAGAACTGGACGCCGGCGTGTTTGCGTATGCGAGAGCGGGCTTTGGCGACTATCCGGGCTTTCTTTCCGCATTTGGCTACTGGATCAGCAGTTGTATCGGCAATGTTTCTTACTGGGTGCTGATCAAGTCCACACTCGGCGCATTTTTTCCGGTGTTCGGCGACGGTAATACGGTCGTCGCGATCGTCGTTGCTTCGATCGGCATCTGGCTATTTCATTACATGATCCTGAAAGGCGTGCAGCAGGCGGCCTTCATCAACAGTATTGTTACGGTCGCCAAGATCATTCCGATTCTGGTGTTCATTCTGATCCTGTTGTTCGGCTTTCGGATGGATCTGTTCCAGGCCAACCTCTACGGCGGCGGTCTCGAAGGCAATATCTTCGAGCAGGTGCGGGCCACGATGCTGGTCACCGTGTTCGTGTTTATCGGCATCGAAGGGGCGAGCGTTTATTCCCGTTATGCAAAGAAGCGCTCCGACGTCGGGCAATCGACGATATTCGGCTTCGTCGTCGTCACCTCGCTGATGGTGCTCGTGACGATGCTGCCTTATGCGGTGCTCGAGCGCGTGGACATTGCGGCGATGCGGCAGCCGTCGATGTCTGCGGTGCTCGAAGCGGTGGTCGGTCACTGGGGCGCCGTTTTCGTCAGCATAGGTCTGCTGATTTCGGTGCTCGGCGCTTATCTGGCCTGGTCGTTGATCTGCGCCGAAGTGTTGTTCTCGGCGGCGAGGACCGAAGACATGCCTGCGATCTTCGGCAAGGAAAACATCAACAAGACGCCGGCTAATGCATTGTGGCTGACCAACATCGTGGTGCAGTTGCTCGTCATCAGCACGTACTTCTCGCGCGATGCATTCGCGCTGATGTTGAATCTGACGAGCGCGATGTCGTTGATTCCGTACCTGCTCGTTGCGGTTTTCGGATGCATGAACGCGAATCGCGGCGACGGTTACGACCTTCGCGCCGACGAGCGCCGGCGCGACCTGATCATGGCCGCGATCGCCGTGATCTACACCTCATTCATGATCTTCGCGGGCGGCCTGAAATTCATTCTGCTTGCCGCGGTGCTGTACGCGCCCGGCACAGCTCTTTATTTTTGGGCGCGACGAGAGCAGAGCAAGAACGTTTTCATCATTTCCGATTGGTTCATCTTTACCGTCATCGTCATTGGCGCGATCATCGGCATCTACGCCCTCGTAACCGGAAGGATCACAATCTAACGACATCAGATTGCTCAGAGTGGGTCACCACTGATATTCAGGAGGTCATCATGGCGAACACGGACGCGAAAGCGGGTGAATTGGGCGTCTATTCGGAAGTCGGGCAGCTGCGCAAAGTGATGGTCTGCGCACCGGGGCTCGCGCATCAGCGTCTTACCCCGAGCAATTGCGATGAACTGCTGTTCGACGACGTACTGTGGGTCGAGAACGCGAAGCGCGACCACTTCGACTTCGTCACGAAGATGCGCGACCGTGGCGTCGAAGTGGTGGAGATGCACAATCTGCTCTCCGAAACGGTCGCGGTGCACGAAGGCAAGAAATGGATTCTGGACAACCAGGTGGTGCCGAACCAGGTCGGCCTCGGCTTTATCGATGAATTGAGAAGCTATCTGGAAGGGCTCGACAATCGCAAGCTGGCCGAAACGCTGATTGGCGGGCTATCCACGCACGACTTCCCGGAAGCGCACGGCGGCAAGGCGCTGGAAGTTGCGAAGGAAGCGGCGGGCGGTACCGAATATCTGCTGCCGCCGTTGCCGAACACGCTGTACACGCGCGACACGACCTGCTGGATCTATGGCGGCGTCACGCTGAATGCGCTGTACTGGCCGGCCCGTCACGAAGAAACGATCCTGACCACGGCGATCTACAAGTTCCACCCCGACTTCGCGGGCAAGGTCAACGTGTGGTGGGGCGATCCGACCCAGGATCACGGTCTCGCCACGCTGGAAGGCGGCGACGTGATGCCGATCGGCAAGGGCGTCGTGCTGATCGGCATGAGCGAGCGCACTTCGCGTCAGGCCATCAGTCAACTGGCGGCAACGCTGTTCAAGAAGGGCGCGGCCGAGCGCGTGATCGTCGCGGCGATGCCGAAGATTCGCGCGGCGATGCACCTCGATACCGTGTTCACGTTCGCCGATCGCGATTGCGTGCTGGTGGCCCCGGACTTCATGGCGAAGACGCGCACCTATTCGTATCGGCCGAGCAGTCATCCGAGTGGCGTCGAATTGCACGCCGAAAACAAGCCGTTCACCGATGTCGTCGCCGAGGCGCTCGGGCTCAAGCATCTGCGCGTAGTCGAGGCGGGCGGCAGCGACTATCAGCGCGAGCGCACGCAGTGGGATAGCGGTGCGAACCTCGTGTGCGCGGCGCCGGGCGTCGTCTATGCATACGACCGCAACACGTACACGAACACGCTTTTGCGCAAGCAGGGCATCGAGGTGATTACGATCGTCGGTGCGGAGCTGGGCCGTGGACGTGGCGGCGGTCACTGCATGACCTGCCCGATCATTCGCGATGCGGTCGACTATTGATCAGCCAGGCGGTCCGGCTTGAAGTCGAACTTCCTTTTACTATACTTTTTAACGACTTGGAGGCAGGCCTGAAATATCGAATTTGGCATCTCGCGATTTGCAAGGATTACGTTCGGTAGACCAGCGTTCGCTGCAATGAAGTTCGAGTTAATGAATCTGCGAGTAGCTGGACGATTACTTTTCACGTCAATCACGTGAATGCCCGGAGCTTTCTTCCACCGCACGGAGGTTCGAACATGAATAATCGCTTTGTTGCGCAACTCGTCGCCTTGTCGTTTGCCGGGGTGTCGGCGTTCGCGATTGCGGCTGGACCGCAGCCGCAGGACGAGGGCGGCCAGATGGCCGGTACTGGCCGTCAGCAGGTGATGCCGTCGATTCCGCATCGTGACTGGCACAAAGGCCAACGTGTGCCCACCGAATACCGTCATTACAATTTCATAATGGACGACTGGCGCGGACACGGCCTCAATGCGCCGCCGCGCGGGCATAAATGGCTAGGCGTCAATGGCGATTATGTGCTCGTAACGACGAACAACTGGACCATCTCCAACATCGTCGCCGGAAACGAGTAATGCTTCATCCTGGTGCCCAGGGAATCCGCCGACCAGGATTTAGCGCCGGGTCCTGGGCATTTCTTTGACACGACATCGTCTCGTCATGGTCGCTATAGATTCACTGTTGCGTATCGTATAGCCGGTCAGGAACGAACAATGCAGTCACGCCGCTCAAAAAGAACACCGCCCCGACCACGAGAAAGCCGAGTCCGATCGAGAACTGCGTCGCGATAAAACCAATGACGATCGGCGCCGCCCCCGAACAGAAGCGCCCGAGGTTATACGAGCCGCCCACCGCGGTGCCCCGCACCGACGTCGCGAAACTCTCGGACATGAACGTGCCGATCGTGCCGAGCGGCACGCCGTACAGAAAGCCGAAGAAAAGCATCAGCGTGGAAATGTTGTCGCGCGTGTGCCAGAAAATGATCACGGGCAGAAAGAGCGCCGCACCGATGCAGCCGAGCACGTAAACGCCGCGCCGGCTCCAGCGATCACCGAGCCAGCCCGCGAAGATCTTACCGATGAAGGCGACCACGTACGTGCCGATCATATAGCCGGTCAGCGAACTGAACTTGATGTGCAGTTCTTTCTCGAGGTACGTCGGCAGCCAGTTGTTCAGACCGTAAAAGCCGGACAGCACGAAGATCGACGCGAAGGTCCACAGGATGAACATCGTGCGTGCCTGGCGGTCGCGGAAAATCTGCGCGTAGCGATTGTCGACGAGTCGCGTCTTGTTCGCGCGGTCGGCGGCGCGGCTCGCGAGCCATGCGGCCGGTTCGGGAACCGCGAACTTGATCGCGAACGCGAGCAGCACCGGCACGGCCGACACGTAGTACAGCGTGCGCCAGCCGTACTGCGGCAGGATCCAGCTGCTGAGCGCGATCACGACGATATAGCCGGCCGAAATGCCGGTTTGCAGCATGCCGAGCACCAGCGAGCGCCGCTCGGTCGGCACGTATTCGGCCACCAGCGTGGTGACCAGCACCATGCAGCCAATGCCGAGGGAACTGACGAAGCGCACCGCCGCGAATTCGATGAAGCTGTGCGTGAACCCGAGCATCCCCGCGCCGAGTGAGAACAGCGCGAGCGCCCACGCGACGACGCGCACGCGGCCCAGACGATCGCTCGCCCAACCGCCGGCAATGCCGCCGATCGCCATGCCGAGCAAGGTCAGACTACCGAGCGCGCCCGCTTCGACGTTGGTCAGCCCGAAGTCGTCCTTGATGCGCGACAGGGTCAGGCCGTACATCATCACGTCGGCGCCATCGGCGATCAGCGCGAGGTAGCCGAGCACGAAGACCAGCACCCAGCGGCCTTGCGAGACGGCCGGATGGGGCACGGCTGGATAGTGTTGCAGATCGGATGGTGTTTTCATGAACGCGCGACGCAAGCGGGGGATTGCGTACCCTGTTTGATGAGAGCGGGGGCAAGGAAGGCGCCGATCAGCAGGCCCATGCTTTCATGGCGGCTGGTGTACCAGCCTTCCTCGTGCGTCAGGTTCATCGTACCGATGCACACGCCGTCATAGGCGATCGGGATGTTCAGGATCGAGCCGAGACCCATACCTGTCATCACTGCATGATCGTCGAAGGCCTCGCGAATGCCTTTCGACGTGGCGGCGCGAAATGGCTTCAGCTCCTGGAGTATCTGCCGCGCCCACGCGGTGCCTTGCTTCCTTTTGCGGCCGCCCAGTGGATAGACGTCCGGCATGTTCGTGTAGACCCGTTCGACCTCGTGTCGCTGCGCATCGTAGGACATGATCGTAATCAGGCTCAGGCCTATCGCCTTTGCCGCCACCGCGTGAACCGCGCGGAACAGCTCAAGTGGTTGGCCTTTCACGCGCATCGCTAGCGCGAGGCGTTCGAGGTCCGCGATATCCAGCGTCTGCGTATCGTGCGGTGCGGATTCGGTCAGGTTGCCTTGCATCGTTTGCATCGCGTTTTGGATCGGGAAATGTGAAGAGTCGCAGTGCCATTCAGCTGTGCATGCGGGTGGAGTTCAACTGGCCTCGCGCGTCGTGAGCCGGTTCGAGCTCGCTCGCTTCGATATCTTCGAGCGAGCGGTTGCGCGTTTCGATGCCGAGGAAGAACACCACGCATGCGCCGATCACCAGCACCGTCGTGGTCATCGCGAACACACCGAGAAAGCCGAACAGCGGATAAACGAGGCCGACGAGAATCGGCGCGCTGACCGAGCCGATGCGGCCGAACGATGACGACGAACCCGTGCCCGTGGTGCGCACCGCGGTCGGAAACACTTCCGGCGTATAAGCGTAGACACCGGCGAATGCGCCGTTCATGAAGAACGACAGCGCGATGCCCGCGGTCATGATCTGTATGCCGGTGTGAGAAACCGCTAGCGTGATCGCAGCGATCCCGCCGAGCAGCATGTAGGAAGCGACCACCGCCTTGCGCCCGATCTTCTCGTTGAGCCACGCCGCCGAGAAGTAGCCGGGAATCTGCGCGCCATAGATCGCGATCGAATAGCCGAAGCTCTTCGTCATCGTCAGTCCTTCCTTGACCAGCAGGCTCGGGATCCACGAGAAGAACGAGTAGTACGCGAACGCAACCGAGAACCACATCAGCCAACTGACCGTGGTCGTGCGCGCGAGTCGCGGCGACCACAGCGCGAGCACGTTGCGCCACGCGTTGCCGCGCTTCGGCGTCGAGGCCGGCGTGGGCACCGCGTGAAGCGCGTTGGCCGCGCTCACGGGAGCAAGCGCAATGCCGCGCTCGACGAACGCCGCCTCAATGCGGCCGACGATGCCGTTCGCCTCGTCCGCACGGCCCTGGCTTTCGAGCCAGCGCGGCGATTCGGGCAGCGTGCGGCGCCACCACAGCAGCATCACGACGGGCAGCGACGTGATCACCGCCAGATAGCGCCAGCCGTCGGCGAAGTTGCGCACCACCGCGAAGCCGAGAATCGACGAGGTCAGATAGCCGAACGACATGAAGCCGACCAGCGCGCCGCAGAAAATGCCGCGATAGCGGCGCGGCACGAACTCGGCGAGAAACGGCGCGATCACGACGGTCTCCGCGCCCGAACCGAAACCCGCGACGACGCGCAATGCGAAGAACGTGTGCCAGTCCTGCGCGGTTGCGCTCGCGAGCGACGCGACGCAATAGATGGCGAGCGCGCTCATCATGATGCGGCGTCGGCCGATCACATCGGCGAGCACACCCGACAGGAATGCGCCGAAAAAATAGCCGATATAGGTGCTGCTCGCGACCAGGCCGGTCTGCGCGCTCGTCAATTGCCACAGCTTGCTGACGACCGGCAGCAGGAACGCGAGCGACGACGAATCGAGTCCGTCGAACATGTACCCGAGCCCGCCGATCAGCAGCAGTCTGCGGTGAAAGCTCGATAGGGGAAGTCTTTCAAGACGGGCAGCGACGGCGGACACGGCAACTTCTCCTGAGGAAATCGCGCGACGAGGTCGCGCGTTCTGTGCTGATGGCTGCTTCGGGCCGCTTATCGGCCGATCGCGTAAGCCTGCATCTGACGCGGCGTGGCCGCGCCTCGCATCAAACCGTTGCGGATCGCGACCGCGCAGACCCGGCCGAGCGCCCACGGCTCCGTGACGGTGAGATCGTGGCCGCGCGCGCGGAGTTCGGCGAGCGTGCTGTCCGGAAAGCGCGACTCGGCGGACATCTTGCCGAGCTGCATCGCGCGCGGATAGAACGAGCCGGGGAAGTGCGCGGTCTGGAACGACGGCGCATCGGCGGCGGCCTGGAAGTTCATCCCGCCATGCACGTGCTTGAGGAACAGTTGCAGCGACCACTGATCCTGCTGGTCGCCACCCGGCGTGCCGAAGGCTGCGTACGGCTTGCCGTCGCGCGTGACGAGGGTCGGCGACAGCGTGGTGCGCGGGCGGCGGCCCGGGCCGAGTGATGAAGGCAGGCCTTCTTCCATCCAGAACATCTGCGCGCGAGTAGTCACGTTGAAGCCGAGACCCGGCACCGCCGGCGATGCCTGCAGCCAGCCGCCCGACGGCGTAGCCGACACCATGTTGCCCCAGCGGTCGACCACGTCGAGATGCACGGTGTCGCCGCGCAATTCGGGCAGTGGAGCGAAGGTCGGCTCACCCTGACCGAAGCCGCCGGCCTGCTCGCGCCCGGCGTTCGCGACGATGCGCGCGGCGCGTTGCTCGCTGTCGCCGAGCAGCCCGGGGCGGAATTCGAACGACGCGCGGCGCGGATCGATGAGGCGACGCCGCTCGCCGTTGTATGCGTCGCTGAGCAGCACGTCCATCGGCACATGGGAAAACGCCGGGTCGCCGTAGAACACTTCGCGATCGGCGAATGCGAGCTTCGAGCACTCGATCACCGTGTGCACGAAATCGGGTCCGAGAGGGTCCATCGCGCCGAGATCGAAGCCCTTCAGCAGCGCGAGCTGCTGCAGGAACATCGGGCCCTGGCCCCACGGGCCGGTTTTGTGCACGCGCATGCCCGCGTAGTCGTACGACACCGGGTCTTCGTAGGTCGGCTCCCAGCGCGCGAGGTCGCCCGCATCGAGCAGGCCGCTGTTGCGCAGGCCCGAGGTGTCGAGTACGGCGGTCGAACGGAAGTACTGGTCGATCGCGTCGGCGACGAAGCCGCGATAGAAGGCATCGCGCGCGCGGTCGCACTGCTCGGCGCGATCGCTGCGAGTGTTCGCCTCGCGCAGGATGCGCTTGTAGGTTTCGGCGATCGCGGGATTCGCGAACAACTGGTTCGGCATCGGCGCCTCGCCGTTGCGCAGCCATTGCTCGGCGGAGGTCGTCCATTCGGTGCGAAAGAACTCCTGAATCGCGAAAATCGACGATGCCATGCGCGGCAGCACCGGATAGCCGCTTTCCGCGTAGCCGATCGCATAGCTCAGCACGTCTTCGAGCGGCAACTGGCCATAGTCGCGCAGCAGCGCCATCCACGCGCCGAACGCGCCCGGCACGACCGCGGGCAGCAAGCCCGTGCCCGGTACCACGTCGAGCCCCATCTTGCGCATCCGCTCGATGGTCATGCGCGCGGGCGTCACGCCCTGTCCGCACAGCACGCGCACGCGTTCTTCGCGCGCACTGTAGAACACCACCGGCAGTTCGCCACCCGGACCGTTCAGATGCGGCTCGACGATCTGCAGGACGAAGCCGGCGGCAGCGGCGGCGTCGAACGCATTGCCGCCTTTTTCGAGGACCGCCATCGCCGATGCGCTCGCGAGCCAGTGCGTCGAGGCCACCATGCCGAAGGTGCCGATCAGTTCTGGACGGGTTGTAAACGACATGCGCGACTCCTTGGCGACGACGGCTCCGAACGATTCGAACCAACATTTAATGGTTCGACTAGAGAAAATGAAAGCGTAAGTCTAACGAAGCCGGGTTGCACCCGGTGTTAACCCGCGAATTGCGAGCCAGTATAGCGAATCAAAAATCACCGGGTGCTGCCGTGTCAAGTCGCTGCGATTCTGGTATCGTTGAGACCAATACAAATTGGTTCACGGAATAACATGGAAAAACGGGTACTGGGTGTGCTGCTCGACTACATCGCCGACCATCAGTTGAAGGACGGTGACGCGCTGCCGCCCGAACGAAAGCTCGCCGAAGAACTGGACGTGAGCCGCCGCGAGTTGCGCGCGGCGCTCGCTTCACTCGAGGCGTCGGGGCGCGTTTGGCGCGGCGTCGGCCGCGGCACCTATCTGGGCGCGCGGCCGCTGAAGTTTGCGCCGACGCTGCGCGGCTTGCGCGCCGGTACAAGTCCCGCGGATATCGCGGAAATGCGGCTGTTGTTCGAACCGGCGCTGGCCGCGCTGGCCGCTACTAAAGCGAGTGGCGACGATCTGCAGGAACTGGAGAAATGCGCACGCAAAAATGCCGCCGCGAAAAACGACGAAGAGTGGCAGCAATGGGATCATCGCTTTCATTTGCTGATCGGACATGCCACGCGTAATCCCGCGTTGATCGCTTTGATGGAGGTGATCAACGGCATGCGGGTGAAGCCGGAGGTTCGCGAGAAAACGTCCGCGCAGGAGACGCGGCAGTTTTTCGCGCAACAGCATCAGGCGATCGTCAATGCGCTGAAAGCGCGCGATGCGGACGCGGCCGCGCAATGCATGCGCGAGCACCTGCTGAGCGTGCAGTGGCGCGCGTCGGCGAAGACCGATGCAGCGGCGGCGCGGCGTGCGTGAGGTTGCCGTGGTGCCGCGCGCTGGTCAGGCGATGGCGGAGCTTTACTGCGCAAGCTTCCGGTTCAACCGGCGCATGCCGTCGAAGACCGCATCGGCCACGTCCAGCGGAAAATCGGGGGGCAGTCGCGACGAGACGGTATCGATCACCGTCTCCGTTTGCGCGCTCAACTGATCGATCAGCGCATCGACATCGGTGGCGGAAAAGCCCACGCGCTGTCCTTCTGCGACCCAATGCCGGCGCTGGATCTGATTGAGCAGGTAGTGGACGTTCTTGCCGCGAACCGCCATCGCCAGTTTCACTTTTTGCGCCGCGAGACGTCCCGCACCGCTGCCGATGATCGGATGCGCGGACAGCACGTCGTAGAGCGGCGTGGCTTCGTAGCGATCGCCGGGCAGATGCGCGATGCTGAAGTTCTTCGCGTGGCCATCGGTCGCGGCGAGCAGCCAGAAAACCAACTGCGTCGCGAAGAAGTTGCGGCGGTCCGTCGTCGCGCGGGCGGAGCCCGCGAGTATCTCCATGATCGCCTCGATGCCCGGTCCGCCGTCGGACTCGTACTTGTGCAGCGCCGACGTACCAGTGGCCTGGCACATGTCCTCCTGCGGCAAACGCACGATCCACGTGGCGTCGCTCGACAAACGGCGATCGAAGCGCTCGACGATCAATACCTTCTGTTCGTCGAATCGCGCGATTTCGCAACGCGCGACCGGGAGGCCGTAAGCCGCGACGATCCGCGAGCACAGCCATTCGTTTTCCACCGACGTGCGCATATCGGCGCGCATGTTGCCGACGAGCCCGAGCGGCAGCTTGAAGATGTGCGTGGTCGGCGTGCTGCCTTCGGGCAGCAGCCAGCGGTTGTGATGACGGAGCAGCGCGGTTTTTTCCTGCGCACCGGCGATCGACAGACGCAGGTCTTCGAGCGGATTGTGCTGCCCGAGCGGCGCCGCCGTCGTCGTGCCGCGCAGCAGCGCCGCGATGTCGCTGTCGCTGAGTTCGCGGCCGTGGATGCTCGTCAGGTCATTCGGCTCTTCGTCCGGCGGCAGCAGTTGCAGAGCGCCGACGCAGTCGCGTCCGAGCGTGGTGAGCAACGCAAACGGCGTGGTGCTGCCGGTCCGGTAGCGCGCGGCGATGCGGCGCCGGATCGGTTCACTGTCGGGCAGCAGATTGTCGAAATAGTCGGCGACGATCTGGCCGCGATACGGCTGATTGCCTGGTGTGAACGGCAGCGACAGCGATAGCGGGCGTCCTTGCGGATCGTCAATCCATTCGTCGGCATAGGTCAGACGTTCGGCGCTGCGTGCCGTTTCCCAGGCGCCGACCCGCAGGCCGTTCATCCATAGGTTCAGGCGGTTCGGTGTGCTGCGCGCCATGCTTACCAGTCCTCCCGTTTCTTGCTCGTGCGGGCCGCTTTGGTTGCCTTGGCGGGCTTGACCGCTTTGGGCTTTTGGGCGGTGCTGGCGGATTTGGCCGCTTTGGCGCTGGTGCCCGATGCCTGGGCTGCGGCGCGGTCGCTGGCCTCGCCGGGCGATGTCGTCGCCGCGCGCTGCGCCGCAGCTCGCGCGCGCGTGGTGCGTATGGCGTTGCCTTTTGCAGCGGCCGGCGGCGCGTCTTCCACGGCCACGCTTTGCGTCGATCCGCTCGGCGTGAGCTTCAGATCGACCTGCAAGACCCGTAACACCCTGAAGAGCCGTTCGACGCTGACGGCCGAGGGATTCGCTTCGAGTTGCGCGTAGGTCTGTTGGGTGACGCCGAGATGGGCGGCCATCGCGGTTTGAGTGAGCCCGGCGGCCTTCCTGAAGCCCTGCAGGATCGGTCTGAGCTGGCTCAGTGTCTTGATCGCGTAGTCCACGGTGGATCTCCGGTTCGGCTGTGGCGGCGTAACAGGTCAAAACCTGTAAATTGCGGATACAGTCTATACTCTGTATTTGGCAAATACAAGCTAAAGACTGTTAATGGTGAGCGCGGAACCATTTGAAACGCTGTCCCTTTCACGGTAGCCATCACGCAACTAACGGTCAACCGCGCACCGCCACCCCCTTCGCTGCTGCGCAGCCAACCGCCGCAGGCAAGGTGTGATCGACCGGAGCCCCGTTAGCCGGCAGACGACGGCCTGAGATCCGCTGGTCACCGATGAAGATGATGGACAAACGCATCAATAGAAAATCGCATGTAATGCCAGAACACAAGCGTCCCGAACGTAAATCGACAGATTCACACCATTTTCAATTAATGCGATCCAATCAGGAAGACGAACATTCACGAAAGGAAGAAGAAACCGTGTTCGGATTGCGTGGATAGAACACTGAATAGCCATCGATAAAAATCGCCAGCAATATCGCCAGCGCCCAATCGAGCGCAGGATAACCGATGAATGTTGACGCGCATTGCATCGCACTCGTTTCGCTCGTCGAATGAAATTGACGCAAATTTCACGCGGCGTGCATCGAGCGGAAATGAGCTTGGAAATTGCAGAAAAGGCTGTAGACTCTATAGCGTGCGTTACGCGGCGATGCCAACGCGATTCCAATCGTTGCGCGCACACAGCATGTGTGCAAATCACTCCAATCCGTCACGAGATTTTCTGCCATCAAGGTGTCTATTCGCTGATACGACTCAATGCTAATAGAACCTGAACCGGCGAACCGCGCCGACCGATGAACCTGAAAGGAGAATCGACGAGACCCACGGACCACTCTTCCAAATAACGCGATCGACACCGCCGGATGCGGTCGCCGGCCGGCCGCTGGAGAACATAACTTCCCTGGAGTATGTGATGGCAAGCAAACCACAATGGCGAACGCTGTTATCCGTGACTTTTCTGTCGCTGGCAATGATGGGCAACGTCGCGCGTGCGGAAAACATTCCAATCGTCACTGGCCAGCAATGGATGCAGTCGACCGACGAGCAGAAGAAAGCGTATCTGGTCGGTATCTCGAATGTGATCGACATCGAGCGCGCCTATGCCGGCAACACGGCGAACAGCAATGACATCGCGCAGCGCTTCGGCAAGGGCATGCAAGGCCAGACACTCGACAGCGTGCGTCAAGGCCTCGACAGCTACTATGCGGCCAATCCCACGATGATCCAGCACCCGGTGATCGAGACCCTCTGGTTCCAGATGGTCGTGCCCGGCCTGAAGAAAAATCAATAAGGAGAACGATCATGAAACGACTTGGGTGGATCGTCAGTATTGGCGCGCTGGCTGCGATGATCGGTTGCACGGACATGAGCCCGCGGACGCAGGGAACGATAGGCGGCGCGGCACTCGGCGCGGGCGCCGGTGCGGGCATCGCGGCGATCTCTGGCGGCGACGCGTGGACCGGCGCGATCATCGGCGGCGCGGCGGGCGGCGTGGCCGGCAATATCCGCGGCCGTTAGTCATTGCCAGCGAGCAGGCAAGCCGGGGCGCGGCACGGATTGCGTCCCGGCTTTTCGTTATTGACGCGCACGGCCCGATGATGTGGCCTTGATGGGCAGCACGTAGGCGTCGGGCGAAGCGAGCTCGAAAGCATCGCTGGCATATCTTGCCTCTCCAGCATGCCGTGCCAATCATCCGGTCATACACAGTCTTCGTCGATGCCGCGCCGCGCGCTCGGACGACAAAGTTTGAACCGCTGATTAAAAGCCCTTAGGATATCCACACCGGAAGCCGTCGCGATGACGGCATGCGCACACCACGCAGAGAGCAGCCTGCGCGCGGTGCAACCTTCATCTCATCAAGAGAACACGAATGCTGCGCACGTCGCTGAAGGTAATAAAGATAAGTGCATGGGTCGTGGTGCTGCTGGCGGTGCTCGCATTGGGACTACGCGCGTGGTATTCGCAGCGCGGGCCAGAGCTGTCGGTATGGCACACCTATGTGCCGCGCGAAATGACCGTCGAAGAAATGGACACCGCCGACTGGAACGCGTACATCAAGGCGGAAAACCGGATTTTCGAAGACGTGCGCGTCAATGTCGTCGATAAGATCCGGCCGTCCGAGCGCATTGCGGCGAACCGTTATTACGAGGGCTCGCCGATCTTTCCGTGGAATTTCGCCGAAAACTGGAATCGCTCGTACATTCTCGAACCGTCGGGCCCACCCGTCGGTGCGGTCGTGCTGCTGCACGGCATGACGGATGCGCCGTACAGCATGCGGCATATCGCGCGTCGATATCGCGATCGCGGTTTCGTCGCGATCGGCATCCGCTTGCCGGGACATGGCACGGTGCCGGCGGGACTCACCGACGTGCACTGGAAGGACTGGACCGCAGCCACGCGGCTCGCGGTACGCGAAGCGCGACGTCGCGTGGGGCCGGACAAGCCGATCGAGCTGGTCGGGTTTTCGAACGGCGGCGCGCTCGCGCTGCAATATGCGCTCGACGCGATCGAGAATCCCGCGCTCGCGCGTCCGACACGCGTCGTGCTGATCTCGCCGATGATCGGCGTTACGCGCTACGCGCGCTTTGCCGGTCTCGCCGGAGTGCCCGCGGTGCTGCCGGCCTTCGCGCGCGCCGCGTGGCTCGGCATCGTGCCGGAGTTCAACCCGTTCAAGTACAACTCGTTTCCTGTAAATGGCGCGCGGCAGTCCTATCTCCTCACGAGCGTAATTCAGGAACAGATTGCGCGCCTCGAGCGCGAGAACCGGCTCGATTCGTTGCCGCCTATTCTGACGTTCCAGTCGGTGACGGATTTCACGGTCAGCACGCCGGCGGTGATGTCGTTGCTTTACGACAAGCTGCCTGAGAACGGCAGCGAGGTCGTGCTGTTCGACGTGAACCGCAGCGTGCGTTTCAGGACCTTCCTACGCAACGCGTCGTACACGGCGCTCTCGCGACTGCTGCGCATCGGTCCGCAGAACTATCGCACGACGGTGATCGCCAACGTGTCGCCGGATTCGGCGCATACCGTCGAGCGCAGCGTTTATGCGGGAGAAGTGCAAAAACGCGAGAAGCCGCTGGACATCGATTATCCACAGGATATTTTCTCGTTGTCGCACGTGGCGATTCCTTTCCCGATCACCGACGCACTGTACGGCATCGCGCCGGACGATTCGGAGAACTTCAACGAGAACCTCGGCACGCTCGCGCCGCGCGGCGAACGCGGCACGCTGATTCTGACGCTCGATTCGATGTTCCGCATCGCGTCGAATCCGTTCTTCCCGTATCTGCTGCAGCGGATCGACGAAGGCATCGGCAAAATGCCGCCGCCGGTGGTCAAGTCACCGCCGCGCACGCACGAAACGGCGGGCGGTCCGCGCGACGATTTCGCGGCAGACCTGAACGCGCTCGAGGAGGCCGGCTCGGACGAGCCTTGAGGTGTGGATCGCCATCCGCTTTTCCGCGCGAGGACCGACATTACGGCTGATACGACGAATCGACGATCGTCCACAGCGCCGCTTTCGGCTTCAGGTTCGCATCGAACGGCAGCGGCAGGTTGTTGCGCGGCACCGGCGCCGACGTCAGCCACGTGTGCTTGTCCGAGTAGCCCCAGAACGTCACCGCCTTGATGCTTGGCTCCTGCTCGAATAGGGCGAACACCGCGCGATAACGCTCGGCCTGCGCACGCATGATGTCGTTCGGAACCGGATGGCCGAGGTCTGGCAGACATGCATGCGGATTGCTCCAGCATTCTCCCGGATCGGCATAGAGGCTCACGTCGAGCTCGGTTACCTGGTTTTCGAGGCCTAGCGCGGCGACATCGTCGAATGCCTGCTTGATGTTCGGCAGTGGCGGCCAGTTCACGCTAATGTGCATCTGATGCCCGACACCGTCGATCGGCATCCCCTGCGCTCGCAAGTCGCGAATCACGGCGACCAGCTTTGCGCGCTTGCGCGGATCGTCGGTGTTGTACTCGTTGATATAGAGCTTCACGTCCGGGTCCGCCGCGCGCGCCGCGCGGAACGCGATCGCGATGTAGTCCTTGCCGAGAGCGCGATACCACGGACTGTCTTCACGATAGACCTGATGCGGATCATCGCTGATCACTTCGTTGACGACGTCCCACGCAAAAACCTTGCCTCGGAAGTGTGTGACGACGTCGGTTATATATCGATCGAGCCGCTTCACGACGATGTCGCGATAGTGCGGATCTTTCGGATCGCCGGCGAAGAACCAGTCCGGCGCCTCGGTCCAGCCGCCGGCCTTGAAGTGCCACACGAGCGTATGGCCGCGCACTGCAATGCCGTGCGCCCGAGCGAACGCGACGATCCTGTCGGCCGGCTCGAAGTTGTACTTGCCTTCCGCGACGCCGATCGTGCCCGGCTTCATCTTGTTCTCGGCGGTCAGGCTCGAGAACTGAGCGGCGATCAGCGTCGCGTCGGCGGGGCTGTCGATCGAATCAGGTTCGATGGCCGCGCCGACCTTGAAGTGCGCGGCCATCATACTGCGCAGAGGCGGCAGCGTTTCGGCGGGCGCCGCGGCGAGCGGCGGGCCGTCATGAGCGACGGCCGCCTGGTCGAGCGCGCAGCTTGCGGTGCATGTGAGCGTACAAATGGTGGCGGCTGCGCAGAGCATGCGCATCGAGGTCCTTAGAGGACGCACTCCTGGTCTCCTGTGAGCAAATGCCGGTTCGGCTGCTTTTCTAACTACTGGTAACGTTATCGGTAACAGTGACGATGTTAAGCAGCGTGCCGCGTCCCCGCTATGAGGGATTTACCCGACAGATCAAGGGGATGACGAAAGGTAGATGAGCGTCGAGTCGACCGGTTTGACCCGGCACGGGATGAAAGCGCTTTCAGGTAGGGGTGCACAAACCGGCCGCGCGGCTGACCGTGCGAAAACAGGGCGCCAGTCATCCAATCCAACTGGCGGAACAGGAAAACCGAATCCCTTTAACGCGCGGGGTCTGCTTCAATCGTCGTCCGCGCGCCGCGATTCAGTTCGATCTCAATGCCCGTTCAACGAGCCACCGTCGGGCGTGAGCCGGTTGTCCACCGAGGTGACGCCGGGCACCGACATCGCAGCCCGTTCGGCACGCGCGACATGCTCCCGCTCGGGCACAAATCCGAGCAGCATGATTTGCCCGGAGTGGGCAAAGACAAACACATGTGACATCCCGACGCCGCTGTGCGCCTCCGCAACCCGCACGCTATGAGCGAGTTGTTGGTCGGTGGCTTGCGAATCCTGGGCATAGGCAACCGGCGCGATTGCGCCTGAAATCAGCAACGCGAGCGTAGAAACAAGGGTTGTTTTCACGATACCTCCTTATTAGCACCAAGGTGTGCCGGCAAAATCCGCCGGCAAATCTTCCGGTCCGACTCAATGCGAGGCCTCGGAAGTGCATTGGACAAAACCCCTCTTTCACTGCTTGCGTCGCGGTTATCGCGATTGCGCGTCGAGGTTTGGCCAGTTGGGGGCGTTGGGCGGTCAAGCCGTCGCCCGCAGAAAAGTTCGCAAGGGCAGCGTGTTCGAGCGGGACGCCGCAGGCGCGGCGTGGCGGGGAACAGCGAGAGCCGAGGGATGGGAGCTGGTTGGAGCGTTCGTGACGGAGCGCGAGAGCCAGACGGATGCGCTGACAATCCCGCACTCAGCCTGCAATGCGGCTGAGCCCGGCTCGTTGCCCGGCATCGTATGCATTGATGATAGTCGCTAATGTCCGCCGCTGCTGACTGCTCCGACGCCGGTTCGTCAAGCGCAAACCGTCAATGCACGCCAGCCGGGTCGTTGCATCTTCGCAACAACAAGCGCGAGATTTTTCTTGCTTTTGAGTGCGCTTCCCTTGTTAGGCGAGTGCTGAGCGACGCGCGAGACGGATTTGCGCATCGTGTCGGTTCGTGAATTCAAACGGAGTTCCGACGCTTGTGACCATCACGTAATGGTCACAAAGCAGGGTGCTACTGCGGGATCGGGCGGCGCGCAACTGTTATCGATAACAGCGTTTTCCCTGAGCCGTCAGTTCGATGCGCGGCGCAAGGTCATCCCTATAATCGCCTCGAAATGTGATGCGAGTACGAAGCGAACATTTCGGCAAGAGGGGAAACGTGTGAGAACGCGTGCGTCCTGTGCGGCTTGGAGACGCCAAAATATATATAGGATATCTAAATGAAGAAGAAGCTTATTGCTGTGGCTGTGATGGCAGCCGCGACGACGGTGGCTCATGCGCAGAGCAGCGTCACCCTGTACGGCCGTATCGACAACGGCATCCAGTTTGAAACCGGCCTTCCAGGCGGCCATCAGTGGTCAGCCCAAAGCGGCGATTGGGGTTGCTCGTGGTTTGGCCTCATCGGTTCCGAAGACATCGGCGGCGGCACGAAGACGATATTCCAGTTGGAGGGTCAGCTCAATACGATGACTGGTGCATCGGCGGGCAATCTGTTCGGCCGCCACGCAACGGTGGGCTTTACGAACGACAGCTGGGGTCTGTTCAAGATCGGTAACCTCGGCGCCGGCGAACTGGCGCAAGACAGCTGGGGCACCGACCCGCAGGTGATGCAGCGCTACGCGATCTCGACCCTGGTGCGCGGCCGTAACTGGACGAGCACCAGCAACGGCGCGGAGTACAACTCGCCGGTGCTGTTCGGCGGCCTCGTGCTGAAGGGCGAGTATTCGCTGACCAACAACACGAGTTGGAACTCGGCGCCGGTCAACTCGGCGGGCGTGCCGACCGGCCAGGGTCGTACGAACGCGGTTGAGGGTATCTACACGTGGGGCTCGGGCGACTTCCGGGTGATCTACGACGAAGTGCGCGGCGCCAACGGCACGTTCAACAACGTGTACTCCGCTTCGCGCTACGTTCTCGCGGGCGGTACGTACGTGCTCGGTCCGGTCAAACTGTACGCTGGCTACCAGCACCTGAGCGCGCCTGACGCAACCAACGCGAGCATGGGCGTGACCAATGCGTCGCAGCCGCTCGGCGTGAGCGCGCCGACCAGCGTGAACCACGAATGGTTCGGCGCCGCATGGCAGGTCACGGCACCCACGCTGTTGACGGCCGCGGTCTACCACGCGAACGCGAACAACGGCAACGGCAACGCGACGCTGTTCACGCTCGCCGGCACGTACGCGCTGTCGAAGCGCACGTTCCTGTACACGGAAGCGGGCTATGTGCACAACAGCTCGACGTCGAACCTGAACCTCGGCAACGGGCCGTACGGCAACAACAACTTCAATCCGGTGACGGGCACGTCGTCGAACAGCAACCCGAACTATGGTCAAAGCCAGACTGGGGTCTTCGCCGGGATCATGCATTCGTTCTGAGTTGAGGTTGCCTGATCAGCAATCGTAGTGATCTCTTTGTTTCAAGGACTGTTTCTTTCTCTTTCATAGAGAGGCCGGTGCGACGCCTCCTCCACCCTCGTCGCATCGGCTGCTTTTTCGATTTCATCATCGGACGGACCGCGTTTCTTCATATCTGAAAGCGCTTTCATCACAGGATTCAGGCAGAACTCATGACCCACGACGGCTCAAACGACAACCCCGGCGCGCCCAAGGTACCCAACGTACCCGTTGCGCCCAACGTGACGCTCGAGGCCATCGCGCGCGCGGCCGGGGTTTCTCCGAGCACCGTATCGCGGATCCTGAACGGTTCTGCGCGTGTGCTTCCCGCCAAGCAGCAGGCGGTGGAGGAGGCAATCGCGCGTTTCAACTATCGGCCGAACGTGCTCGCGCGCAGTCTCGCGAGCGGCCGGACCGAAACGATCGGCGTGTTGACACAGGCCGTATCGAGCCCGTTTTACGCCGAGTGGCTGCGCGGTATCGAAGAGTCGCTTTCCGAGCCAGGCTTTACGCCAATCTTCGTGAGCAGCCGCTGGAACATCGCCGACGAAAAGGCGCGCCTCGAACAGTTCATCGCGCGGCGCGTCGACGGAATCATCCTGCTGCACGCGCAACTCGATGAGTCGACGTTGACCGACTACTCGCGGCACGCACCGATGCTCGTATTGGGCCGGTCGGTGCACAACAGCGCAACGCTCGCGGGCCTGCCGATCGACAACATGCAGGGCGCGCGCGACGCGACCCATCATCTGATCGAGCAAGGCCATCGCGAGATCGCGTTCATCGCCGGGCCGGCCAGTCACGAGGATGCGATCGAGCGCCTCGTCGGCTACCGGACCGCGCTCGAGGAAGCGGGCATCGGCTTCGATGCCGACCTCGTCGAGCAGGGCGATTACCTCGAAACGGGTGGCGTCGCCGCGATGGAGCGCCTAATGGCGCGCCATCCATCGTTCAGCGCGGTGTTCTGCGCAAACGATCAGACCGCGTACGGCGCGCGCCTCGCGATGTTCCGCCGCGGCGTGCGGGTGCCGGACGACGTGTCGCTGGTCGGCTTCGACGACCTGCCGACTTCGTCGTACATGACGCCGCCTTTGACGACGGTTCGCCAGCCGACTTATGAAATCGGCCGACTCGCCGCGCAGGGCATCGTGCAAATGATCCGCAAGCAGTCGATCGCACTCAGCCCGATCCCGCTCACGCTCGTGACGCGTGAAACCACGCGGCGAATCACCCCGCCGGTAGAGCGGGGGGATACGCATGGATAGCGGCTGTTTTTTCGCCTCGGCGTGAAAGCGCTTTCAGGTATCGATAGTCAAGCAGAGATTCAGCAGCACATTCGGCACCAAGCAAAGCAGCACCAAGCAAAGCAGCAACAAAGACAACAGGGGAAGTAGGTCGCAGCAACCGGGTATTCATCAAATGCAGTTCAAACAGGTTTTTTTAGGAGACGAGTAATGAAATTCCGCTTTTCAGGCTCTGCCGCCGCCGTTCTGCTCAGCCTGGCCGCAGTCGGCGCGCACGCCAACACCACGTTGAACGTCGCGGTCTTTCCGAAGCTGGATCAGGAAATCAAGGACGCGCTGCCGGAGTGGAAGAAGCTGCATCCGGACGTCGACGTCAAGGTGTCGTCGCTCCAGATCGCCGATCACCACAACGCGATGACCACCGCTCTCGCGACGAGCTCGAATCTGCCCGACGTGATGGCGGTCGAGGTCGGCTTCATCGGCCGCTTTGCGGCGGGCGGCGGTCTCGAAGATCTGTCGAAGGCGCCGTATAGCGCGGGCCAGTACAAGAGCCAGTTCATCAACTACACGTTCGCGCAGGCGACCACGCAGGACGGCGCGATCGTCGGCATGCCGGCCGATATTGGTCCGGGCACGCTGTTCTATCGCAAGGACATTCTCGACAAGGCGGGCGTGACCGAAGCCGATCTGACGAAGTCGTGGGACTCGTATCTGGCAGCTGGCGTGAAGATCAAGAAGGCGACGGGTGCGTATCTGATGGCATCGTCGCGTGATATCGAGGACATCTACATTCGCGCCGACCTGAAGGAAGGCGACGGCGTGTACTTCGACAAGGCCGGCAATCCTATCGTCACGTCACCCCGTTTCGTGAAGGCGTTCGAACTCGCGAAGAAAGCGCGCGAGCTCGGTCTCGACGCGAAGATCACGCCGTGGTCGAACGAATGGGCCGAGAGCTTCAAGCGCGGCACCGTCGCGACGCAAATGATGGGCGCATGGCTCGGCGGCCACCTGTCGTCGTGGATCGCACCGGACACGAAGGGCCTGTGGCGCGCAGCCAATCTGCCGAATAACGCGTACGCATCGTTCGGTGGCACGTTCTGGTCGATTCCGGTGAAAGCGACGCAAAAGCCGATGTCGTGGGAATTCATCAAGTTCCTGACGACCCGCAAGGAAACGCAGCTCGCCTCGTTCCGTTCGATCGACGCATTCCCGTCGCTGCTCTCCGCGCAGACCGATTCGTTCTTCGCCGAGCCGGTCGCGTTCCTCGGCGACGAGAAGGCGCGTCTGATCTGGCGTGATGCGGCATCGCACATCCCGGCGATCCAGCGCAGCAAGTTCGACCAGGTCGCCGAGGAAGCGGTGCACTCGGCGCTCGACAAGGTCGTCGACGGTGGCGCAGACGTGCATACCGCGCTGCAGGAAGCGCAGGACCAGATCGCCCATCGGGTCCGCCGTTAAGCGGTATTGACGCAAGGTCGCGGCACGCTGCGTGCCGCGGCCGAAGTGTCTCGCAGTGCGCTGCAAGTCTGCTGCAAACAGCGTGGCCGGTCATCGACCCACCCCACGCCCGACTGGACGGAACTATTGATGAACACTCCGCTGCCCACGACCGAAGAGGTCGCCCGCGATGCACGCGTGAGCGATGTGCTGAGCTCGCCCACGCCGTTCGCCGCGCCGCGCAAAACTTCGCGGCTCGATCCGGTGAAGGTCGCACCCTACCTGTTTCTCGGCCCGTTTTTCCTGCTGTTCGCGCTGTTCATGGCGTTCCCGCTGCTGTTTTCGCTGTACCTGTCGTTCCAGAGCTGGGACGCGACCGCAGGACTCGCGAGCATGAAGTGGGTGGGTCTGTCGAACTTCACGTTCACGCTGACCGACCCGTGGTACTGGAAGTCGCTGTACAACACCGCGTCGATGGCGATCATGTCCGGCGTGCCGCAGCATCTGGTGGCGCTGCCGCTGGCGTTCTTTCTGCAAACCGCGTTTCGCCGCTGGCGCAACCTGATGGTCGGCCTGTACTTCCTGCCGTTCATCACGTCGAGCGTTGCGATCGCACTGATCTTCTCGTCGCTGTATTCGACCGACTTCGGCATGATCAATCTCGCGATCGCCGAGCTCGGCAAGCTGCCCGGCCTGCACTGGATCGTACCCGCGCATCCGATCGAGTGGCTATATAACCCGAAGAACGTCAAGCCGGCGGTGTCGGTGGTGATCTTCTGGCGCTATGTCGGCTGGAACACGGTGCTGTATCTGTCGGCGCTGCAAACCATTCCGAAAGACCTGTACGAGGCCGCACGCATCGACGGCGCGAACGGCTGGCAACAGTTCACCCGCATCACGATTCCGCTGATCAAGCCGATGATTTTCTTCGCGGTCACGCTGTCGATCATCGGCGGGCTGCAACTGTTCGAAGAGCCGTTCATCCTGCTGCCGAACGAAGGTATGGGTACCAGCCAGTCCGGCCTGACGACGGCCGTCTATATGTATCGCACCGCATTCCACGACGGCGATTTCGGCACCGCGAGTTCGATCGCATGGCTGCTGTTCATCTCGATCGGTGCGTTGATGTGGTTGAACACCCGGATCTTTCACCGCAGCGGCATGAACGAGGAGACACAGCGATGAAATCGTCGAACAACAAGGGCCGCTATATCGGCTATGCGATCGTGGTGGCCGGCGGGCTGCTGATGTTCTCGCCGTTCTACTTCATGTTCGTGTTCGCGACGCACACCAGCTCCGAGATTTTCTCGATGCCGCCCCCGCTGTGGTTCGGCAGCGCGTTTCTCGACAACATGGCCTCGCTGATGCGGCACATTCCGTTCTGGCGCAATCTCGGCTGGAGCTTCTATACGGCCGCGATGCAAACCGTGCTGACGCTGCTGGTCACGTCGATGGCCGGCTACGCGTTCGCGATGTACGAGTTCCGCTTCAAGAAGACGCTCTTCGCGATCGCGCTGACCGCGATGCTGGTGCCACCGTTCCTCAGCATGATTCCGACCTTCATGACGATGAACCTGCTCGGCTGGATCGATCAGCCGCGCGCGCTGTATGTGCCAGGCGCGGCCGCCGCGCTCGGCGTGTTCCTGATGCGCCAGTACGTCGCATCGGCGATCCCATCCGAGCTGATCGAGGCTGCGCGCATCGATGGCTGCGGTGAATTCCGCATCTACTGGAGCATCGTGATGCCGCTGCTGGGACCGGCGCTGGGCACGCTCGGGCTGATCAGCTTCATTCAGGCATGGAACAATTTTCTGTCGGCGCTGGTCGTGCTGCGTTCGCCGTCGATGTACACGCTGCCGCTCGCGCTGCGCATTCTGCAAAGCCCGACCAATTCGGATTGGGGCGCGGTAATGGCGGGTTCCGCGGTCGCGGTGCTGCCGTTGCTCGTGCTGTTTGCGTTCACCTCGCGGCGTTTGATCGACGGCCTGACGACCGGCGCGGTCAAGGCCTGAGACTTTTCCTTTCATCTTCACGCCCAGGCGGGCATGACCATTCGGGACAACAACATTTATGTCGACGTATCGATTCAACGAAGACTTCGTCTGGGGCGTGGCCACCAGTTCCTACCAGATCGAAGGCGCAGCGCATGAGGACGGCCGTGGCCCGTCGATCTGGGACGCGTTCTGCAAAGTGCCGGGCAAGGTCGTGAACGGCGAGAACGGCGATGTCGCATGCGATCACTATCACCTTCTCGAGGAAGACCTCGATCTGCTGGCTGAACTCGGCGTCAATGCTTATCGCTTTTCGATCGCGTGGCCGCGCGTGCAGCCGACCGGCCGCGGCGCATTCAACGAAAAGGGTCTCGCGTTCTACGAGCGCCTCGTCGACGGATTGCTCGAGCGCGACATCCAGCCGTTCGCGACGCTTTATCACTGGGACCTGCCGTTGTCGCTGCAGCATACGCAAAACGGCTGGGAAAGCCGCGACACCGCCTATCGCTTCGCGGACTATGCGCGCAAGATCGGCAGCGTGCTCGGCGATCGCGTTGCATCGATCGCGACGCACAACGAGCCGTGGTGCACCGCATGGCTCGGCAACGCGACCGGCTATTTCGCGCCGGGCAACGCCGATCTGAAGAAAGCCGCGCACGTCGCGCACCATCTTCTGCTGTCGCACGGTCTCGCGTTGCAGGCTCTGCGCGCCGATGGCGTGAAGGCGCCGCTCGGCATCGTCCTGAACCAGTCGCCGGCGCATGGCGCGACGGATTCGCCTGAAGACCAGGCCGCCGCGTCGCTCGAATACGCGAAGTTCGTCCGCTGGTACATGGACCCGCTGTTCAAGGGCGAGTATCCGGCCGAGGCGCTGGAATGGTACGGCGCGAACGGTCCGCAAGAGGCGATCCTGAGCGGCGACTTCGACGTGATCGGCACGCCGATGGACTTCCTCGGCATCAACTACTACACGCGCATCTTCGCGAGCGCATCGGGCGAGAAGCGTCCGCCGGGCGTGCTCGGCTTTACGGACATGGATTGGGAAGTCTATCCGCAAGGCCTCACCGAGTTGCTGACGCGCATCAACGCCGACTACAAGCTGCCGCCGATCTACATCACCGAGAACGGCTGCGCGGCGAAGGACGTGCTGGCTAACGGCCGCGTGCATGACGCCGAGCGCGTGCGCTTCTATGACCTGCATCTGGCCGCGTTGTCGGACGCGGTGAAACAGGGCGTCGACGTGGCCGGCTATTTCGCCTGGAGCCTGATGGACAACTTCGAATGGGCGTCGGGCTACGACAAGCGCTTCGGCATGGTCTACGTCGACTACGCGAGCCAGGAGCGCACGCTGAAGGACAGCGCGTTGTGGTATCGCGACGTGATCGCGCAACACGCCGGCGTCGCGGCCGTGCGCTGACGCGCACGCCCGGCGGCGGGCGCACCGAACCTCGCGTGGCGCGACAGTAGTGGGGCAGTGGGATAGCGTCACGCGGGGTCTGCAAGTACAGGGACTGAGGAGGAGGCATCAAATGGGCGAACTCGTATTGCGCAACGTCTCGAAGACGTATGGCGAAGGACCGCAGGTGATTCAGGGCATCGATCTGCATATCCCGGACGGCCAGTTCACGGTCTTCGTGGGACCGTCGGGCTGCGGCAAGTCGACGATGCTGCGCATGATCGCGGGGCTCGAGTCGATAACGGGCGGCGACATTCTGATCGACGGCGTACGCGTCAACGATCTGCAGCCTACGGACCGCGGTATCTCGATGGTGTTCCAGAGCTACGCGCTCTACCCGCACATGACGGTCGCGGAAAACATGGGCTTTTCGCTGAAGCTGTCGGGCAAGTCGAAAAATGAAGTACGCGAGGCGGTGGGCCGTGCTGCCGAGATTCTGCAGATCACGCATCTGCTCGAGCGCAAACCGAAGGCGCTGTCGGGCGGCCAGCGCCAGCGCGTCGCGATCGGACGGGCGATCGTGCGCAAGCCGCGCGTGTTCCTGTTCGACGAACCGCTGTCGAATCTCGATGCGGCGCTGCGCGTGCAGATGCGTATCGAACTCGCGAAGCTGCATCGCGAACTCGGCACGACGATGATCTACGTCACGCACGATCAGGTCGAGGCGATGACGCTCGGCCAGCAGATCGTCGTGTTCAACAAAGGCCACATCGAGCAGACCGGCGCGCCGCTCGAACTGTATGAGCGACCGGCGAACCGCTTCGTCGGCGGCTTCATCGGCTCGCCGCAGATGAACATGCTGGCCGCGACGCTGGTGTCGCAAAGCGATACGCAAACCGTCGTGGCGCTCGCCGGCGCGAGCCAGCGCATCGTGCTGCCCGGCCGGTCGGCGCAGTCGCTGAGCGGCGAGCTGACGCTGGGGGTGCGCGCCGAGCATCTGGACATCGGCTCGCTCGACGACGGTCTCGCGGCGCATGTCGAACTGGTCGAGCATCTCGGCGACGTGTCGCTGCTGCATGCGCGACTCGATGGCATGGCGCACGCGATCACGCTGAAGCTCGACAAGAAGGACGCGCAGCATGCGGTCGGCGCGCGCGTCGGGATCAAGGTGGCCTCGTCGTCGGTCACGCTGTTCGATGCGAACGGCGCCGCGGTGAGTCTCTCGCGACCCAAAGTCGGCGAGGACGTAGGCGCGGTCGTTTGACAGGCCGATGCCGACGAGCGAGCACCAGCACACCGATGGCGGATAGCGCGATGGAGAAAAATGTAGCGAAGGACGATGGCGAGGCCGCGGCTAGCGGCCCGTCCGGGCAGCGGTATGCACAGACGCCTGGTGAAACGGCGGCTGCCGCGGACCGCGGGCAATCGGCTATCGAACGAGCGCCGCAGCAGCGAGGAAGGTTGAAGAAACCACGCGAATCGCTGCATGCGTGGATCGTCCATTTCGATGCGGAGCCTTCATCGAGGCCACCTGCATCGGACGACGAAGAGTGAGGCACAAGCAGGGATGTCGTTAGTTGGTTTGCATCAAATATTACGCTTTGCTGTCTATGCCTTGCACGGAGCTTCATCCTTGCTGGGCCTGGCTTTGAGGGCCGGGTCGGGTGGTTCCGGATAGTGGGTCCGAACTTAGGTTAACTCCGCATGGCGGTGGCGAGTAGGGGCCATTAACATCCGCTAACGTTAAGGGTAACGTTCCGGCTGTTTACATCTATTCAAAGAGCTAAAACACGGAGCAGACATTGAAACCCGAGACGCGTCGCGCTCCTATCCGGCACGACCCTGTATGGCCGGAGCGTTCTGCGTAAAACGTATTGATTAGATGGAAGCGCAGCGGTTGCGCGCAGGGATTGGCGCTACCGGTGCGGGCTGTGTCGCGGTTACGGCAATCGTCGCCGCGAGTCGGACGGGAGTTCGAGGGAGCTCCTGGCAGTAGGTTGGGAAGAAGTGCCTGAGAGCAAGGTTGATAAAGAATGTCGGGCCGCGCATCGCGGGCGTTCGCATGCGGGCGCGTCGGCCCGACACAAAAAATAACCGTTGGAATTATGCTGGGTGGAGAGCGTCATGGAAAAGCGAGTATCTAAAGCCATCTTCAAGTCCCGGGCCTGCGAGCTGTTCCGTCAGGTCGAGGCATTGGGCGAAACCGTGGTCGTCACCGACCGCGGGCAGCCCACCATCGAAATTCGGCCGTATCGCAGCAAACAGGAAAATCCGCTCGAGCTGCTGCGCGCGTCGATTACGCATTTCAATCTGAAACGCGCGTTGCAACCGGTCACGGCCGACCAGGAAGAGTAATGATCACGCTCGACACGCTTGCGCTCGTGTGCTGGCTCGGCAGGCAGAAAGCGCTGAGCCAGGCCGCGCACGATGCGATCGATCGGGAGCTCGCCGGCGGCGAGATCCTGATCTCGGCGATCAGCGCGTTCGAAATCGCGGAGTTCGTGAAGGTCGGCAGTCTCGGGCTGTCGATGGACGCGCGCAGCTGGATGTCGACGTTTCTGTCGCTAGACGGCGTGCGGATGATTCC